>JBBRDK010000053.1:0-24607 GCA_038203955.1 Thermoanaerobaculia bacterium
AAACTGAAAACTGAAAACTGAAAACTGACAACTGATTACTCACTCACTATCTTTCCCGCGACCCGCTGGCCCGGGAAGGCCGCGTCGAGCGCCGAGAGGGCCCTGTCGAAGCCGGCCTTGTCCGGCGCGACGATCTCCGCGCAGATGGTCGGCCGGTTGACGATCTCGGACGTGCCTGTCGGGTTGCGCACGATCACCGCCTGGGCGGGCTCTTCGACCACGAACAGGATGTCGTCGATGTCTTCGAGGGCGCGCGACGCGGTGCGGTGCGCCCGCTCCTTCTCGTCTTTGTTCAGGCAAACTCCAGCGAGGCCGACGATGCGGAAGTTATTGGGCTCGAACTCGGTCCGGTCCCAGTTCCGCCAGACCCGCTCCCGCGGCCGGAGCTCGAACCGGTACGCGAGATTGGACAGGCGCGACTCCTCGAGCGCGAACTCCGCGATGCGGCGGTCGTTTAACTCGGCGGTGGTATCGGGTGTCGGCGGTTTACGGGTCGGCATCGTCGTCCTCCAGGTGAAATGTCAGGCGGGCTTGCCGTTCGGATAGAAGACTACTTTCATTGCGCGCCGGTTCTGAAGAAGCTCCATCGCGTCGTGGAACCGGTCCAGCCCCTCGAACTCGTCCGTGACCAGATGCTCGAGGTCGAGACCCGCGCGGAGGAGGTCGAGCATCTTGATCCAGGTCTCGAAGACGCGCCGGCCGATGATCGCATGGAGCGTCAGGCCCTTGAAAATGAAGTCGTTCGTATAGTCGCGAATCGTCAGGCTCTTCTCGCGCGGCAGTCCGAGCAGGGACAGGACCCCGCCGCGGCGCGCCGCGGCCAGGCCGAGGTTGACGGAGGCCTCGGCGCCGGAGAGCTCCATCACGACGTCGGCCCCGCCGCCCGTCGCTTCGCGCAGGCTTCCCGCGGGATCCTTCGTCTTCATCAGATCGATCACGGTCACGTTCGTCAGCCCGCGCTTCGAAGCCCACTGCCGCGCGTGCGCGGCCGCGTGTGCGTTGACGTCCGTGATGGCGATGTGGGACGCGCCGGAGATGCGGGCGATCTCGGCGCACATCGCCCCGATCGGTCCGTAGCCCAGAACGGCGACGGAGCGGCCCGAGAGGTCCGCGACCTGGGTGGTATGGACCGCGTTGCCGAGGGCGTCGAGAAATGCGCCGACCCGCACCGGAACGACGGCGCGGTCCAGCGGCACGACGTTATAGGCGGGGACGACGACGTACTCCGCGAAGCAGCCGTCCCCGTGCACGCCCAGGATGCGCGTGTTCTCGCAGATGTGCCGTTGCCCGGTCAGGCAGGGGCGGCAGTGTCCGCAGGTGACGTGCATCTCGGCGGAGACGTACTGGCCGACCTCGAGGTTCGGGCGTTTGCGGCCGGGCCCGAAGCCGGCGATCTCTCCGCAGAACTCGTGGCCGTAGATGCGGGGCGGCTGGACCATCCCGGCCATTGAGGCGTCCCACTGATAAATGTGCTTGTCCGAGCCACACACCGCGGTGGCGAGGACGCGGATCAGGACCTCGGCCTCGCCGGGCTCCGGAACGGGCACCGTCCTCACCTCCGTGCCCGCGCGCCCCGCGACCGGCTTCGTCTTGACGACGGCGGTCATGGACGTCGGGAAACGGGAATCGGGAATCGGGAATCGAGACCCCCCGGCAGAAGTGGACGGCGTCTTTTTCGATTTCCGGTCGAGTTGACCGCGGACTACCGCGGCCGTCTCGCTCCCGTTGGTCACTCGGCTCCCGATTTCCGATTTCCGGCCCCGGCGTGAGCTCAATCTCCGGCCTCGTCGTCGCGCACGTAGCCCGCGCCGGCCCCGGCCAGCGCGGCGGCCGGGGGGAACACATCGATCGGGTGCACGTACCGGTCCACGACCCCGCGAGTTCCGCCGATGCGCAGCGTCTCGAACAGGAACCGGAACTTCTTCTCGAGGGTGTCCGCGATCGCGTCCCGTGTTCCGACCGGAAGGTTCCAGAACTGTTCCTTGAAGGGGCCGATCGCCTGCTTCCGATTCTTGTAGAGAAACTGCTCCTGCGTCTCGCCGGCCTTTTTCTGCTCGATCATGTTCGTGAAGACCCACCGGTCGACCGCGCGCTTCAAGGGGTAAGGCAGCGAAGGGTGGTCGAATACCATGTTCTGAAATTCCGTCGCCAGGTGAATCTCCGCGCACCCGTGCTGCGGGAACTGGCCGAAGAGCTCGGGGGACAGCGTCGACGCGCCATGCTGAACCGCTCCGGCGAGCCCGTATTCTTCGCGCGCCACCTTCGAGATCCGTTCGAGCGTCGTGAAGTCGATCGCCACGCGCTGCACGGTCCCGTCCGGCCCGACGAGGCCGCCGTGCGACGATCCCGTCTGCACCGACACCTTCGCCAGACCCCGCAGGTCGCCGATCCGGTTCCGGTACCCGTTCATGTACGCGCGAAGCTCCTCCGGGGTGGAGTTCTCCTTGCCGACTTCCCCGATCTCTCCGCCGATCGAGATCGGCATCTCCTTCGGCTCGTGTCTGCGGATGTACTCGGTCAGGACCGCGCTGTAACGGCAATTGGCGTCCTGCTGATCCGGCAGCGTCTTCTTCGAGAGATCGACCAGCGTCGACGTGTCGATGTCGATCTGAAAGAACCCCGACGGGATCGCTTCGTCGATGAGGGCCTCGATCGCTGCGATTTCCTTGTCCGGGTCCTCCTTCATCTTCTTCGGGTTCGTCTGGTAGTGGTCGCCCTGGAGGAAGATCGGCCCTGTCCAGCCTTCGCGGATCGCCGCTCCGAGAAGGACCGCGGCGTATTCGCCGGGCCGCTGGTCGGTGTAGCCGATCTCGCTGCGCGCGATCTCGAAGATCAGAGCGCCGGCATCGAGCGCCCGCGCGGCCCGCAGAGCCGCGCGCATCGTGTCGTAGGAAATCATGCGGATGTTGACGGCCGGGACGCTGAAGCCGTCGACCTCGCCGCGGCCGCGCGCCTCGTAGAGCGGGAGGATCGAGGCGGGAAGGATACCGAGCTCCCGCGCCGCCTCGCGGATCGTGCGCCGCGCGGCGTCCCGGACCTCCGGGTCGCCGAACACCGCGGTCCACACCAGACTGTCGACGATCCCTTCGCGGAACCGGCCCGGGTCGACGATCCGCAGCGGCTCGCCCCCGCCGACCGTCTCGGATCTCTCGAGAAAGCGGGCGAGCTCCCGGGATGTCAGGAAAAGTTCCATGTTTTCGCTCCGCGGCCGGGGGATTATATGCGTCGCCTACCGTCGCTTCCGCTCGCTCCGCTCGCTCTCGCTCCCGCAGCGTGAGCCTCCTCCCTCCCTTCGGGCGGGAGACATCTCACGCTGCGAGCTTAGCCACGATCCTGACGGAAGCGCAGCTCTGCCCCCTCTCCCCGCGAGCCGGGGGAGAGGGCTGGGGTGAGGCGCGGCACTCATGAGGAGGGCGATGCCGAGAAAAGGAGCCTGCTTTCGGCGTCCCCGCGCGGTGGGGGGCCGAAGGCAGGATCCGGCGGTCCTCGGGGCGGGCTTTACCCTCGCGTCGTTACGCCATACGCTTCGCCGCGTGCCTCTCCTGTCCCGGACCGTCCACTTCAACGCGGGGCGCAGCCTGTGGCGGCCCGACTGGCCGCGGGAGCGCAACCTCGCCGTCTACGGGGACGAAGGTCCCCATGGATACGGCCACAACTACGAGCTCGAAGTGGCGGTGCGGGGAGAGATCGATCCCGACACCTCGATGGTCGTCAACCTGACCGACCTCGACCGGATCTTGAAAGAGGAGGTCGACCGGCCGCTCGACCATCGCAACTTGAATCGCGACGTTCCAGATTTCGCCGGGGTGTCGCCCACGGCGGAGAGACTCGCCGCGTGGATCTGGGACAGGGTGGGGGTCCGGATCGCACGGGAGGGCTGGCCGTGCCGCCTGTCGCGCCTCCGGCTGCGCCTGGAACCGGGGTTTGCCGTCGAGATCGAGGAATCGACCGGCTAGGAGGTCTCGTGTTCTTCCGACAGTTCTACCTGGGATGCCTCGCGCAGGCGTCGTACCTGATCGGGTCCGAGGGAGAGGCCGCCGTCGTCGACCCGCGGCGGGACGTCGACGAATACATCGACGTGGCGCGGCAGGAAGGCCTGACGATCGGGCACGTCATCGAGACCCATCTCCATGCCGACTTCGTGTCCGGGCACCAGGAGCTCGCGCGCCGCACCGGAGCGCAGATCTACATCGGAGCGCGCGCGCGGGCGGCCTTCCCGCACGTCCCCGTCGTCGAAGGCCAGGAGATCTCTTTCGGCGGCGTGACGCTCCGGTTTCTGGAGACACCCGGCCACACTCCGGAATCCGTGTGCGTCCTCGTGACCGACCGCTCCGAATCGTCGGAGCCGAAGCTCGTGCTGACGGGCGACACGCTCTTCATCGGAGACGTGGGCCGTCCGGACCTTCTGGGAGCCGCGATGTCCGCGGAGGATCTCGCGGGAATGCTCTACGACTCCCTGCGGGAGAAGCTCCTCCGCCTGCCGGACTCCGTGCAGGTGTTTCCGGCGCACGGCGCCGGGTCTCTGTGCGGGAAGAACATTTCGTCCGAGACGAGCTCGACGATCGGACAGCAGAGGCTCTTCAATCACGCGCTCCAACCGATGTCGCGCGAGGAGTTCATCGGCCTGATGACGACCGACCTCCCGGAGGCGCCGGCGTATTTCCGGCGGGACGTGGAGTTGAATCGCGCGGGAGCCGTCTCCCTGGGAGAGCTCCCGGCGCTCGCTTCGCTCGACGCGGGCCGCGTCGCGGAGGCCGTCGAGAAGGGCGCCGTCGTTCTGGACGTGCGTCCCTCGGACGCGTACGGCGCGGCCCACGTGCCGGAGTCTGTCCAGATCGGCCTTTCCGGGCAGTTCGCGAGCTGGGCGGGCACCGTCCTTCCCCCCACCTCACCCCTCGTTCTCGTCGCGGCCGATTCGACGTCGGCGGCGGAAGCGCGGATGCGGCTGGCGCGCGTCGGGCTCGAGGACGTCGCCGGTGAGTTGAGAGGAGGCGCGGCCGCCTGGAGGGAATCGGGCAGACGCGTGGCCGCCACCGGCCAGACCGACGTCGAGGACCTGCACCGGCGCGTCTCGGGCGGAGAGCCGATCGTGGTCGTCGACGTGAGGCGTCCCGGCGAGTGGGCCTCCGGGGCGATTCCGGGCGCGCGGCGGATCCCGCTCCACGAGCTGTCGCGTCGCGCCGCCGAAGTCGATCCGAACGCCTCCGTCTACGCGATCTGCGCCGGCGGGTACCGCTCGTCGATCGCGACGAGCCTTCTCGAGCGCGCGGGATTCGACCGCGTCACCAACGTCGCGGGTGGCATGGCCGCCTGGACGCGCGCGGGGTTCGAGACGGTCTGACTGTCTTTCGCATATTTGGGCGCGCGTGGGGCGCGCGCGCCCAAATACGACGCGGCGTCCTTTCCGCGAGTACGCGGGGCGCCGCCAGGGAGTCTGGCACGCGACTGTAGGGCTCGGCCGCGGTTGGGCGGCCTTACGGCTTGATCACCGGGGCGCCGCTAACTTTTCGCTAGGCCGCCGCGCGCTTCGGAACGATTCTCTGCAGCGCCGTCAGGAAGGACGCCGTCTCCTCGCGCGTGCCGATCGAGACGCGCAACCAGTCGGAAAGTGACGGAAACTTCCTGCCGACCTGGATGCGCTGGTCGCGAAACGCGCGGATGAGAGGCGCGACGTCGCCCCCGACGTGAATCATGACGAAGTTCGTCTCCGACGGAATGTAGCGCCGGCCGTCGCGGTCGAGCTGCGCGCAGAGCCAGCGCCGCGTGTCGTTCAAGAGGCGGCGGTTCTTCGGAACGAGCTCGGGGTCTTTCAGGCTGGCGATCGCGATCGAGAGTCCCGCCAGGTTGACGTTGTCCCAGGAGGCCTGTCCCTTGAGCGTCGCGGCGTAGGCGGCGGACGCAACGCCGTACCCGACCCGAAGGCCCGCCATCCCGTAGATCTTGGAGAACGTCCGCGCGACGACGACGTTCGGATGGCGGTCGATCATCCCGATCGCCGTGCGGTAGGCCGGGTTCTCGACGAAGTGGTGGTACGCCTCGTCGACCAGGACGGTGGCCGTGGAGGGGACCTTCGCGAGGAACGCCTCGAGGGGATCGCCGCCCACGATCGTGCCCGTCGGGTTGTTCGGGTTGCAAACGTAGACGAGACCCGTTTGGGCGTCGCACGCCGCCGCCATCCGGTCGAGGTCGTGGCGGTGGTCCGCCGTGAGTGGCACCTTGATGGTTTCGGAGTGCGTCACGCCGGCGTAGGAGAGGACCGCCTCGAACGTGGGCTCCGCCGCGATCAGGCTGCGGCCGGGAGACAGGAAGGAGGTTCCCGCCATGCGCAGGATGTCGCTCGAGCCGCAGCCGAGGACGATCCGGTCTTCGGCGACCCCGTGGTGCGACGCGATCTTCGACCGCAGTTCCTCCTCCAGGGCGCCCGGGTAGCGTCCCGCCGCCCGGCCCGCCCGTCCGAGCGCGTCGAGGGCCGACGCCGACGGTCCGTAGGGGTTCTCGTTCGCGTCCAGCAGGATGCGGTCCCTTATCTCGCCGCGAGCCGGCGCCGCCGAGGCCCGCGAGGCCCCGAAAGGCGAGGGAAGCAGAGCGGCGCCGAGCGCCGCGCCGACGCTGCCGGCGAACCGGCGTCGCGACATCGAAAAAGCCATTGAGAGCTCCTTTCGTACGGTCTGCCGGGGGGGACGGTGAGTGGACTTTACTTCAGCGTGGACGTTGAGAATCGGTTGAGCGCCGAGCGTTGAGCGTTGAGCGTCCGCGGGGACCCCGAGGGCGGATTTTTCGATTCCCGATCTAGTTGACCGCGGAGTACCGCGGCCGTCTCGCTCCCGTTAGTCGCTCGGCTCCCGATTCCCGGCCTTCGCCCCCGGCCTACCGATCCGGCCGCCTCCCGTGAAAACGGATACCGGCTGCGCGGGGCGGGCGTGGAACGGCGGCTCCCGGCGGACCCGTCGAGGATCGGATATCCGTTCGGCCCGACCGTCAGGGGCTGGGATCCGATCGCGCCCGGCACGACGGGGAAGCCGTTCGGCCTCGCGAGCGGCGTCACGCGGTCCGGCCTGGGGAACCCGGACCGGGGCGGTCCGCCGTACGAGTTCGCGTAGGCGTACCCGACGTCGTCGTACGGGGCTTCCGGCGGCGCGAGGGGGGGCGCGGACTCCGCACGGGAGAGCTCTGCCCGCTCGTCGGCGTCGAGGTCATGGCCCAGGATCAACACTTGGCCCTCCAGCGAGGGCCGCGCCTTCCTGGCCGGACCGCTCGCGATCGAGATCCGCTCGACGCTCTCGGCGCGGACGCTCGAAAAGGTTCCCTCTGGCGCGCGGTGAAAGACGAGCATCGGGCCCCGCTCCTCCGGGGGGTCGAGCGAGAGAACGACGGCGCCTCCCCTCAACTGCAGGGTCCAGAAGCGGTCTCCGCGCGCGAAGGACGCCGCGAGAAACGCGGCGAACGCAACCGTCACGAGAGGGAGAGTCCGGCGTTTCATGGTTTTCCCGTCAGAGCGCAACGGTCGGCGCCCCGCCGGCATTCCAGAGCGGGAATCGGTCCCCCGGCCCGGAGTACGATGGCGCTTTCCCAGGCGGAGGGCCCATGCGGATTCGATGGATTGCGCCCGCGCTGTTCGTCCTCGCCGGAGGACTCGCTGCAGAGACCGGCGACCTTGGCCGGATCGATTTCCCGACCTCCGGCTCGCCCGCCGCCCAGGAAAAGTTCGTCCGGGGAGTCCTCCTGCTGCACAGCTTCGAGTACGACGACGCGGCGGCGGAATTTCGGGCCGCGCAGGCGGCGGAGCCCGGCTTTGCGATGGCGTACTGGGGCGAGGCGATGACCGCCAATCATCCCATCTGGATACAGCGCGACGCCGCGAAGGCTCGCGTCGTCCTCGCAAAGCTCGCCCCGACGCGCGACGCCCGGCTGGCGAAGGCGCCGACGCCGCGCGAGCGGGCCTATCTCGACGCCGTCGAAGCGCTCTACGAGGACGGAGAGAAGCACGACCGGGATCTCGCGTACGCCGCGGCGATGCAACGGCTGCACGAGAGCTTTCCCGACGACCTCGAGGCGAAGAGCTTCTACGCGCTCGCGCTCCTCGGCACCTCTCAACCCCACCGCGACTTCGCCGTGTACATGAAGGCGGCCGCGCTCGCCGAGGAGGTGTTTGCAAAGAACCCGCTGCATCCGGGCGCGGTCCACTATCTGATCCATTCCTACGACGATCCCGTGCATGCCCCCCTCGGTCTGCGTCCTGCGCGCGTGTACGCGAAGATCGCTCCCGCGGCCGCGCACCCCCTCCACATGCCGTCGCACATTTTTCTCGCTTCCGGGATGTGGGACGACGTCGTCTCGTCCAACGAGGCCTCCTGGGCGGCGGCGGACGACCGGGTCCGCCGGAAGGGCCTCGGGGTGGACGAGCGGAACTTCCATGCGCTGCAGTGGCTCCAGTACGCGCGGCTGCAGCAGGGGCGATTCGTGGAAGCCCGCCGCCTTCTCGCGGTCATGGAGGACGACGCGAAGAAGAGCGGCTCGGATCGCGCCGTCGGCAGCCTGTCCTCGATGCGGGCCGCCTACGCCGTCGAAACGGGATGCGCGAAGGATTCGCCCGCGATCGACGGGAAGGCGCCGCGAGATCTCTTCCTTTCGGGATTCTGCGCCTGGAAGAGGGGAGACGCGGCCGGGATTGCGTCCGCGCTGTCGTCCCTGACGGTGGCGGCCGGCCCCGCGTCGACCGGGGAGGGCGGATCGCACGCGCACGGCGGCGGGATGGGAGGATACGGCCCGGGGGGCGCGTCGGTGGCGGCGGTGCTCCGGCAACAGCTCGAGGCGCTTTCCCTGCTCCAGAAGGGGCGGACCGCGGCGGCGATCGCGCGCGCTAAAGAGGCCGCGGCGGCCGAAGACGCGATGAGCTTCGAGTTCGGCCCCCCGCTGGTGATCAAGCCCGCCCACGAGCTCCTGGGCGAGCTGCTCGCGTCCCAGGGCCGCCCGGCGGATGCGCAGAAGGAGTTCGAATCCGCCCTCTCGCACGCCCCCGGCCGCTCGCTCGCGCTGGCGGGCCTCGCGCGCGCCGCCTCCGCGGCCAGGAACTCGCCCGCCGCCGAGGCGGCGCTGAAACAACTCGCGGCGAACCGGCGGCAGGCCGACCCTCCCCGTCCGGGATTCGCTCCGGCGGGGGAGGTTCGATGACGCGACCTCTCCTCGCGGCGGTCGCGCTCGCGGCGGCCGCGATGTCCGCCGCGGCGCAGGACGATGCTCCGTTCACCGTCGGGACGGCGAGCGCCGGCCGCGGCCATCGGGCCAACGGGTTCATCGAGGTGCCCGCCGGTTCCGACGCCGGCACCCGCATACCGGTGATGGTGTTTCACGGAGCCTGGCCTGGCCCGGTGCTCGCGGTCGTCTCGGGCGCGCACGGCACGGAATACGCTTCGATCGCCGCCGTCGAGAACCTCGCGGAGCGCCTGGACGCGGCGGACCTGACGGGGACCGTCATCCTCGTCCCTCTCGTCAACGTCCCGTCCTTCGAGCACAAGGTCCTCCACGTCAATCCCGTCGACGGGAAGAGCATGAACCGCTTCTACCCGGGCCGCGCGGAAGGGACACAGACGGAGCGCGCCGCCCTCGCGATCACGCGCGAAGTCGTCGACCGATGCGACCACCTGATCGACCTGCATGGCGGAGACATCGACGAGAGCCTGCGTCCCTACAGCTACTGGACGAAGACCGGCAACGAGCGGCTCGATGCGGTCTCCCGCGACATGGTCCTCGCCTTCGGGCTCGACCACATCATCGTCTCGACCGACCGGCCCCGCGATCCCGCCGCGTCGCGTTATCTCGAGAACACCGCGACGACCCGCGGCAAGGCGTCGATCACGGCAGAGGCGGGCTCGGCCGGCACCGTCGATACTGAGGACGTCGACGCCCTCGTCCGCGGATGCCTGAGCGTGATGCGTCTCTTCAAGATGATCGCCGGAGCTCCAACGCGCGTCGACCGACCCGTCTGGATCGACGGCGTAAGAACGGTCGCGTCGGAGAACGGCGGATTCTTTCGCCCGCTCGTGCGGCGCGGGACCTACGTCGAGCAGGGGATGAAGCTCGGCACCGTGACGGACTTCTTCGGCGCGGTCCTTTCGGAGCCGCGGTCGCCGGCCGCCGGAGTCGTCCTCTACATCTGCGCCGTCCCGTCGATGAAGCGCGGCGACACCGTGGCGAACATCGGGACAGTGGCCCCGGGGGACGCCGCTAGGAGGTCCGCCCGCTAGGGCCCTGACCCTCTCGCCGGGTGCGGGGCGAGGGAGGGAGACTCGGCCTCCGCTCGATTCGACACCACGAGCGCCAGCATCGCCGACGAGGCGATTCCGAACGCCAGCATCGTCAGCCACAGGGCCCGACCCCCGAAGCGTCCGAGCAGGTGGAGCCCGCCCCACGGCCCGATCGTGAACGCCAGGCCCATCGTCATCTGCGCGAGGCCCATGTACTCGCCCCGGCGGCGAGCGGGCGCGATCGAGGTCAGATAGTCGGCCATCCCCGGAAAGAGGAGCATCTCTCCGAGGGTCCAGACGACGACGGTCGCCGCGACGCTCCAGACGTTCCATGCGAACGCGAGCGCGCCGAAGCCGACCCCGCAGAGGAGCGCCCCGAGGGAGAGCGTCCGGCGGTGGGGCCACGCAGCCGTCGCGAGATTCACGGGCACCTCGATCGCCACGATCATCAGCGTGTTCACCGTGAAGAGCAGGCCGTACACGGCCGCCGAAAGCCCGAGGTTCTGGACGAGGAAGAGGGGCATGCTCGAGATGTGCTGGAAGAACACGAACATCACGGGAAAGAAGGCGGCGAGAAACAGGAGCAGCCGGCGGTCGCGGTGCGCTCCTCCGCCGGACGCCAGGTCGGCGAGCGCATCGCCGACGGGCCCCGACTCTCCGGTGCGCCGGTGGGGAGGAAACGTGGCGAGGACGAGGATGGCGCCCGCCGCGAGAGACGTGACGCCGTCCACCAGAAACAGCCAGCGGAAGGAGAGGGTCGCGAGCAGCCCGCCGAGCGCCGGTCCGATGCTCATCCCGAGGTTGACGGCGAGACGGTTGACCGCGAAGGAAGCCTTCCGCATTCCCGGCGCCACGAGGTCGCCGAAGATCGTCATGTTGGCCGGCCGGAACGATTCCGCCGCCATCGACAGGACGAGGGTCATCGCGCCGATCGCGATGCCTCCGCGGGCGAAGGGAAAGACGAGCAGGATGGCTCCTGAGAGAAGCAGCGACGCTCGCATGATGAGGATCGGCCCCAACCGATCGGCGAGGCGCCCCGCCAGCGGCGAGGCGACGAGAGAGCCGGCGCCGTAGAGCAGCACGAAGACGCCCGCCTCTGCGGCGGAGAAGCCCTTCTCGCGCGTCAGGTAGAGCACGAAGAACGGCAGGACCATCGTGCCCGCCTTGTTCACGAGACTCGCGAAGCACAGGATCCAGATCTCGCGCGGAAGGCCTGACAGGCCGCGCCAGGGATTAGGAAGAGTTTTCAGTCGTCAGTTCTCAGTCGTCAGTCGGTCGCGCCTGCGCGACCTCACCGCCGGAGCAGCCAGGCGGCCAGGAAGGCCAGAGCGGCGAGCGCCCCCATGAATCCGAGGACGTAGAGGACGAGGGAGCCGAGTGACGTGCCGCGCGGATCTCTCCCGGGCGAGCTCAACTCAGTGGATTCCCCTGGACTGGAGCCACCGCTCCGCGTCGATCGCGGCCTTGCAGCCCTCGCCCGCGGCCGAGACCGCCTGGCGATAGATCGGGTCGGCGACGTCTCCCGCCGCGAAGACGCCTTCGACGGAGGTGCGCGTCGTCGGATGCTGGACGAGGAGATATCCGACGTCGTTCATTTCGAGCTTCCCGCGGAACAACGCGGTGTTGGGCGCGTGACCGATCGCGATGAAGACCCCCTGCGTCGGAAGCTCGAGGCGCGCGCCGTTGCGCGTGTCCTCCAGCGTGACGCCCGTGACGCCGCTCGAGTCCCCGTGGATCTGGTGCACCGCGGCGTTCAACTTCCAGTGGATCCGGGGATTCATCCTCGCGCGGTCCAGCATGATCTTGGAGGCTCGGAACTCCTCGCGGCGGTGAACGATCGTCACCTTCGGCGCGAACTTCGTCAGGAATGTGGCCTCCTCCATCGCGGTGTCTCCTCCGCCGACCACCAGGACTTCCTTTCCCTTGAAGAAAAATCCGTCGCAGGTGGCGCACGCGGAGACCCCGTGTCCCATCAGGCGCTTTTCCGAGTCGATGCCGAGGAGCTTCGCGGAGGCGCCGGATGCGACGATGATCGAGTCGGCCGTGAGCCTGCCTCCGGCGTCCAAGGTCAGCCGGAACGGCCGCGCCTCGAAGTCGACGTCGACGACGGTATCGAGCACCACCTCCGTGCCGAATCGCACCGCCTGATCGCGGAAGATCTCCATCATCTCCGGGCCCTGGATCCCGTGTCGGAATCCCGGGTAGTTCTCGACCTCCGTCGTGATCGTGAGCTGCCCGCCGGGCTGCGGCCCCTCGAAGACGACGGGCTCGAGATCGGCCCGCGAGGCATAAAGCGCCGCCGTCCAGCCGGCGGGCCCGGACCCGATGATCGCGACGCGGTAGTGGAGTTTGGTCGACATGGAGTTGTGAGTTGTCAGTTATCAGTTTTCAGTTGTCCGCGCTGGTTTGACAGCGCAGCTTATTCGACATGAGTCCCTTCCGAAATACGGCCGGGGGATTCGACCAGATTCAACGGCCCACGGCGCGCAAACTGAGAACCGAAAACTGACAACTGATAACTTCTTCCCATGCGCTCCCCGGTCGCCCGCCGGCTCCAGGGCTTTGGAACGACGATTTTCTCGGAGATGACCCGGCTCGCCAACGAGCACGGAGCGGTCAACCTGGCGCAGGGCTTTCCCGACTTCGACGGCCCCAACTTCGTGAAGGAAGCCGCGATCGCCGCGATCCGCGACGGCCGCGGACAGTACGCCCGCGGGTCCGGCCTCACCGATCTCCACGCGGCGCTCGCGGCCCGGTACCGGAAGGACTACGGGCTCGATTACGCAGAGGGCGAGGAGTGGACGGTCACCTCCGGAGCGACCGAGGCGATCTTCGACGCGATCGCGGGAACCTGCGGCCCCGGGGACGAAGTCATTCTGTTCGAGCCCTATTACGACTCCTACAAGGCGTGCGTGCGGATGGCGGGAGCGCGACCGCGGATCGTGACGCTTCACGCGCCGGGCTGGCGGTTCGATCCCGACGCGCTCGCGGCGTCGTTCGGGCCGAAGACGCGCGCCATCGTCGTGAACTCGCCCCACAATCCGACGGGCAAGGTCTTCACGCGGGAAGAGCTCGAATCGATCGCCGCGCTCTGTCGCGACAGGGACGTCCTCTGCATCACCGACGAGGTGTACGAGCATCTCGTTTACGACGGAGCCCACATCCCGATGGCGACGCTGCCGGGGATGCGGGAGCGGACGATCACGATCTCGAGCTTCGGAAAGACGTTCTCCCTGACCGGCTGGAAGATCGGCTGGGCCGCGGCCCCGGTTCCGCTGACGGAGGCGGTACGCGCGGCCCATCAGTTCGTCACGTTCGCGACCGCCACGCCGCTCCAGCACGCCGCGGCCGTCGCCCTCTCTCTCGGAACCGAGTACATCAGCCTTCTCCGCGACACGTATCGCGGAAAACGCGACTACCTCGTGCGCGAGTTGAAACGGATCGGCTTCGAGGTCGACGCTCCCGCGGGAACGTATTTCGTCTGCGCGGACTTCCGCCCTCTGGGCTTCAAGGACGACGTCGCGTTCTGCCGGATGCTCATCGAGAAGTGCGGTGTGGCCGCGATCCCGCCGAGCGCGTTCTACGACCACAAGCGTCTGGGAAAGAGCTACGCGCGGTTCGCGTTCTGCAAGAAGGACCACACGCTGGAGACCGCGGTGGCGAGGCTCGGGCAGCTATGCGCGTAGCGATCGTGCAGATGGACCTCGCGTGGGAGGACGTTTCGGAGAACCACCGCCGCGCGAGCCGCCTCGCCGCCGACGCCGCGGCGCGTGGCGCGCGGCTCGCCGTTTTTCCCGAGATGTTCTCGACGGGATTCTCGATGGCGGCGGACCGGATCGCGCAGCCCGAGGGCGGCGCTTCGGAAACTTTCCTCCGCGAGACCGCGCGCGACCTCGGAATCTGGCTGCTGGCGAGCGTGCCCGAGGCCGGGCGGCCGCGCCCGCGAAACGTCGCGCTGCTCGTTTCTCCCGGCGGAGCGGTCACCCGGTACGCCAAGATCCATCCCTTCACCTTCGGAGGCGAGGACCGGCACTACGCTCCCGGCGAGCGGGTCGTCACGGCCGCCGTGGAAGACCTGCGCGTGACTCCGTTGATCTGCTACGACCTGAGATTCCCGGAGCCCTTCCGGCTGGCCGCCGGCGAGACCGATCTCTTCGCGGTGATCGCGAACTGGCCCGATTCCCGGCGCGAGCACTGGCGCGCTCTCCTGAGGGCCCGTGCGATCGAGAATCAGGCGTACGTGATCGGCGTGAACCGCGCCGGAGAGGGCGGGGGACTCTCGTACGCCGGAGACTCCGCGGCGATCGATCCGATGGGCGAGACACTCGCGGAAGCGGGCCCCGGCGAGACGGTGCTCGTCTGCGACGTCGATCCGGAAACCGTGACGGCGATCCGAGGCAGATTCCCCGCCCTCCTGGACGTCCGGCCCGAGTCCTACCGCCGCTAGGAAGCGAACATCGAAGCGAGGCGCGGCCAGAGCGGTGTGGTCGAGGGATCGACCTCTCCCTACAGCGCCCGCGCCGGCGCGGCGGCGCCGAGCGCCGCGCCCCCGCCCTCGATGGTCTCTTCCGCCACCGAGAACGAGAACCGGAGATGGCCCTCTCCCTCCGGCCCGAACACGATCCCGGGAACCGTCGCGATCCGGCGCGAGTCGAGCAGGGCCGTGGCGGCAGCGGCGGAATCGCGGCCGAGCGCGGGTGGGATCTTGGGAAAGAGGTACAGCGCCGCGCGCGGCGTCTCGAGCTCGAAACCGGCGCCGCGGAGTCCGGCGACCAGGGCGTCGCGCCGGCGGCGGTAACCCGCCTTCGCCTCTTCCAGGAAGTCGGGCGGCATCGAGAGCGCCTCCAGCATCGCCCACTGCGTCGGGGTCGACACCCCGTTGATCGAGTAGAGGACGGCCGTCTGCATCGCCGCGCGCCAGCGCTTCGGAACGAGCACGTAGCCCGCGCGCCAGCCCGTCATGGAGTACGTCTTTGAGAGCGTGAAGACGGAGATCGTCCGCTCCGACAGGCCCGGGAACGAGGCGGGAGAGACGTGCCCCTCGCCTTCGTAGATCAGGTCCTCGTACGCCTCGTCCGAGATCAGCGCGAGGCCGTTGTCCCGGACGAAGGCGGCGGCCTCCTCGACCTGGGCCCGGCCGAAGACCTGCCCGGTGGGATTCGTCGGAGAGTTCCAGTAGACGAGCTTCGTCTTTTTCGACAGCCGCTTCCCGAGCGCCGCGGAGAGTCCGTCGCGCCCCGCCTCTTCCGCGGGGACGAGGACGGGCGATGCCCCGTGGTACCGGATGACGTCGACGATCGGCGTCCAGTAGGGCGAAAGCATCAGGACCTCGTCCTGGGGGTCGAGCAGCGTCGCGAACGCCGCGAAGAGCCCGTGCATCCCGCCGTTGACGACGATCGGGCTTTCGTCGTCGGCGGGAATCGCGTTCCGGCTCCGGACCTTCGCCAGGATCGCCTTCCGCAGCTCGGGAACGCCGGAGGAGGGGGCGTATCGCGTCTCGTTGCGCGCGAGCGCCCGCGCCATCGCGGCCTTGATCGGATCGGGCGTCGGCATGTAGGGCTCGCCGCCCTCGAACCGCCAGACGCGGTGTCCCTGCGCCAGCAGCGCGAGCACCCGGTTGCGAACCTGGACGATCTCCGAGAAGCCAACCGAAGCGAATCGCGACGCGGCCCCCGGGAAATTCTCGTCTGACACGCGCCGGCCTTAGATCTTTTCCGAGATCGCCTTGGCCTGGGTGAAGAGGTACAGGTACTCGCGGCCGCCGGCTTTCGAGTCGGTTCCCGACATGTTGAACCCGCCGAAGGGATGTACGCCGACGAGAGCGCCGGTGCACTTCCGGTTCAGGTAGAGGTTTCCGCAGAAGAGCTCGCGCTTTCCGCGCTCGAGCCGCTCGCGGTCTCGGGAATAGAGCGCCCCGGTCAGGCCGTACTCGGTGTCGTTGGCGACGGCGACGCCCTCTTCGAAGCTGCTCACCGGGATGACCGCGAGCACCGGACCGAAGATCTCCTCCTGTTCGAGGCGCGCGCCGGGCTTCACCCCGTCGACGATCGTCGGAACGACGAAGAACCCCTCGCCGGGGCCGGGCTCGCCCCCCGCGACGATCTTGCCCTCGCGGCGGCCGATATCCACGTACTCGAGGATCCGCTTTTGCGCGCGCTCGTTGATCACGGCGCCGACCTGCGTGTCGGGGTCCCGGACGTCCCCGACCTTCAGCTTCTTCGTCTTCTCGACGATCTTCGCCAGGAGCTCGTCGTGGACCTTCTCGTGGACGATGAGGCGCGAGCAGGCGGAGCACTTCTGTCCCTGGAACCCGAAGGCGGCGGCGACGACGCCCCTGGCCGCCTCTTCGAGATCGGCGGTCTCATCGACCAGGATGAAGTCCTTGCCTCCCATCTCGAGGATGGCGCGCTTGATCCAGATCTGCCCCTTCGGGACGCGCCCGGTCTTTTCGCTGATCTCGACGCCGACGTCCCGCGAGCCCGTGAAGGCGACCATTCGCGTCTTCGGATTTTCGACGAAGGCATTGCCGACGGTCGCGCCGCCGCCCGTCACGAAATTGAGGACGCCCGGCGGGATGTCCGCTTCCTCGGCCGCATCCAGGAACATGTTCGCGATCGCGGGAGAGTCGGACGAGGGTTTCAGGACGACGGTGTTTCCCGTCACCAGGGCCGCGGTCGTCATACCGGTCAGGATGGCGAGCGGAAAGTTCCAGGGCGGAATGACGGCGCAGACTCCGAGAGGCAGGTACTCGAGCTCGTTCTTCTCGCCGGGATACGGCGTGAGCGGCTCCGGATTCGCCAACCGCTCCATGTCCCTCGCGTAGAACTCGCAGAAGTCTATGGCCTCGGCCGTGTCGCCGTCGGCCTCCGCCCAGGACTTGGACTCCTCGAGGACCATCATCACGGAGAACTCATGCTTGCGATCGCGCAGGATTTTCGCGATGCGCAGGACGAGCTCCCAACGCTCCTTCGGGCTCGTCCGGCCCCAGGTCTCGAACGCCTTCGCGGCGGCCTCGACCGCGCGGCCGGCATCCTCGGCGGTTCCCTCCGGGAAGCGGCCGATGACCTGGCTCTTGCGGCACGGGTTCACGGACTCGAACTGGCGCGGCGCGCCGACCCGTTTTCCGCCGATGCGATTCGAGCCTTCGACCGGCAGGCTCGATTCGATCTTTTTCAGCGCCGCAGCGAAGGCCGAGCGGTTCGACTCGACCGAGAAGTCCGTCAGGGGCTCGTTCTTGAATTCAGGCAGCACGTCGATTCCTCCGGGTTGCGGAATCTATCAGGACGGGCAGGGCGGCCGGCCGCCGGGCGTCCCTCCCATCGTTTCCCGCTTCCCGTTCCGGTTTCCCGATCCGTGCGCTCTGACACCTGATAACTTTCCGCCATGAACCTCAAGGGCGGACGGCCGGAAAGATTCGGCTGGCTCGCTTCGCGGCTGTACCGGCGGTGGGCCGAGCCCATGTGCGCTCCGCTGCACCGGCGGATCGGCGCCGAGGTGCCGATCGAGAAGGGCCGGCTGCTCGACGTCGGCTGCGGGCCGGGGCGGCTCGATCGCCTCCTGGCCGCCGCCAGGCCCGATCTCGAAGTCGTCGGCGTCGACGCCTCCCCCGAGATGATCGAGCAGGCGGGGCGCGGCCCGGCCCTTCCGAACCTCTCCTTCCAGATGGCGGCGGCGGAGGACCTTCCGTTCCGCGACGAGTTCGACTTCGCGATCGCCGTCCTCACGTTCCATCACTGGGAAGACGCCGATTCCGGGCTCGCCGGCGTGCACCGCGCCTTGAAGCCGGGCGGCCGGTTCTGGATCTTCGAGGGCAATCCGGACGCTCCCGGCGCGGAGCTCGCGAAGGACCGGGCGCCCCTGTGGGGATGGCTGCCGCTGCCGGTCGTCCTGATGCGGCGGGGGATCCGCGTCCACGGGTTTTCCCGGGAGGAAATCGACGGCCCCGTGCGCGGCGCGGTGGAGAGCTCGCCCTTCCGGACCTTCCGCGCGGTCGAGACGGGCGGAACCTTGCGCGTCGAGCTCACGAAGGCGTCGTGATGGGCGCGCAGGCCGCTGCCCGCGATCTTTCGCCGGAAGAAGCCAGGCGCTACGCGCGTCACCTGACGCTCGAAGAGGTCGGACCGGAGGGCCAGGCGCGGCTCAAGGCGTCGCGCGTTCTCGCGGTCGGGGCGGGCGGCCTCGGCTCGCCGCTGGTGATGTACCTCGCGGCGGCGGGCGTCGGGCGGATCGGCCTCGTCGATTCGGACGCGGTGGATCTCTCCAACCTCCAGCGGCAGCTGCTCTACGGCACGGGCGACGTCGGGCGTCCGAAGGTCGAGGCCGCCGCGCAGCGCATCGAGGAGATGAATCCGAACGTCGGCGTGACCCCGATCCGGGAGCGCCTGACGGCCGCGAACGCCCTGTCCATCGTGCGCGACTTCGATGTCGTCGTCGACGGCACCGACAACTTCCCGGCGCGTTACCTCGTCAACGACGCGTGCGTTCTCGCCGGCAAACCGAACGTCTGGGCGTCGGTGCACCGGTTCGAGGGACAGGCCTCCGTCTTCTGGGCGCAGAAGGGGCCGTGTTACCGCTGCCTCCACCCCGAGCCCCCGCCCGCCGGCGCCGTGCCGTCCTGCGCGGAGGCGGGAGTGCTCGGCGTCGTCCCGGGGCTCCTCGGAATCGTGCAGGCCGTCGAGACGGTCAAGCTTCTGCTGCAGATCGGCGAACCTCTCATCGGCCGCCTTCTCGTCCTCGACGCTCTCTCGATGCGCTTCCGGGAGATGCGGCTTCGGAAGAACCCGGATTGCGCGATGTGCGGGCCACGGCCGACGATCACGCGGCTTTCCGATGTCGGCGCCGACTGCCCGCCGCCGGTGGTATCGTCCGGCGCCGTGTTGACCTCCCGTCCTCTGCCGCCCGAGATCTCCGTCGAGGAGCTCAAAGCGCTCCGCGACAGGGGAGACGTTGTGGTGCTCCTGGACGTGCGGGAGCCGTACGAGCACGCGATCAGCGATCTGAAGGGCTCCGTAAAGATCCCGCTCGCGGCGCTCCCTGCCCGGTACGCCGAGCTCTCGAAGGAGGACGACATCGTCGTCTACTGCCGCGTCGGCGGCCGCAGCGCGCAGGCCGTCGGCTTTCTCCAGCAGATGGGCTACGGGAAAACGCGGAACCTCATCGGAGGCATCAACCAGTGGGCCGAGCGGATCGACCCTTCGCTTCCGCGCTACTGAAGGAGGACCCATGCGTCGTATCGGCGTGATCGTCCTGGCGCTCGGGATCGCGGGGTTTCTCTTCGCGTCGAGTCGCCGTGGCAGCTACGACAGCGTCCAGGGCGTCATCAAGTCGACGTTCTCCCAGGAGGAGCGCGGCAAGAAGGACTTCTGGGAAACGGCGCGCTGGGTGTGCGCCGGCGCCGGAGTCATCGGCCTGGTGCTCGTGATCTTCCCGGGCAAGCCGACCCGGTAGAGGCCGGTCGGCCGGCGGGGCCGTCCTGATGCGCCGGGACCTTCCGCCTCGCGGCGGGAGCACCCTACGGCCGGCACTCGAGGGTGCTCTGGTAGCTGGGAAGGATCACGCGCGCCTCGCGGAAGCCCGCGGTGCGCGCGGCGTCCAGCATCCACTCGCGATCGTAGGCGACGGCGCTCTCGGGATAGCTCAGGTTCTCGACGAACGCGGGGCCGATGGCGTGGGCGAAGCTCCAGCGTCCGCCGAGCAGGTCGAGAGCGCGGAGGTCGTCCATGCAGAAGAACGTCATGAGCATGACGCCGCCCGGCCTCAGGATGCGCCGGCTTTCGGCGAGGGTGTGGCGGATGTCGTTCTCGAGCAGATGGGAGAACAGGGACTGCGAGAAGACCAGGTCCGCGCTCGCGTCCGGGCGATCGAGGCGCGATGTCTCGGCGGTTCCGCCCGGGTTGTAGACAGTACTTCGCGCGTCGACGCGCGTGAACCGGAAGCGATCCGAGGGAAAGTGCGCGCGACACCAGGCCACCATCTCGGGATCCACGTCGAAGCCGTGGTACGAGCCCTGGAAGCGCGTCCCCATGTACTGGTAGTCGCGCAGCGCCACGGCGCTCTTTCCGACGCCGCAGCCGATGTCCACGATGTCCGATGCGAGGTTCGCGTAGCCGAGCGCGAAGAAGTGAAGCCAGATCGATGAGGACGCGGTCAAGTAGTAGTAGTGAGGGAAAAGGAGCGAGTTGCCTACGCCGGTGCGGACAAGCAGGCGCAGCGGCGGCATCAGCTGACGCGTGGACAGGCGCCACAGCGGGCGGAGGATGGCGTCCGAGAGCAGCGAGAGCGCGTGGAACGCCCTCGATCGCGAGAGCACCGCGGTCGAGGGCACGATCTTCCGGATCCTGCGGTCGAGCGCCTTCATGGATCCCGGCGCCCGCGGCCCTGGTGTTTTCGACCCGGGCGCTCTGGGCTCACTCCCGGACTCAGCCGGCGAGGCCGGTCGTCGCGCGACGGGGCTCTTCGAGCAGCCGGTCGATCTTCGCCGCGAGAATGAAGTCGTTCTCGTGCAGCCCGCCGATCGCATGAGTCCAGAGGACGAGCTCCACCTTGTTCCAGTGGATCGCCATGTCGGGGTGATGGCCTTCCTGTTCCGCGAGATCCCCGACGCGATTGACGAACTCGAGCGCGCTCCTGAAATTCTCGAACTCGAAATGCCGCTCCAGGCGCGCCGCATTCTTCTCGAGCGCCCACTCGGGGGTCTGATCCAGAAACTCCCGGGCCCGGGCTTCGGAGAGACTCTCGACGCCGCCGTGGCAGGGCACGCATTTGCGGGAAACGAGGCGTGACGGATCCATCCCGGGATATTACTTCTCCGCAACCAACAGGCCCGCCGCGGCGGGCAAACCCGCGCCCGCCGCTCGTTTGACGGGAACCGGGCGTTCCGGAATAATCCGCTCTCCCTGACGACTGGGAGGTCGTTCAATGGTAGGACCACTGGCTCTGGACCAGTTAATCGGGGTTCGACTCCCTGCCTCCCAGCCAATCCGTCGCCTCCGCTAACGTCGCCTCCGCTCACTGCGGGACCGCCGAGCGGCTCGGCCGGATGCGGCCTTCGACCGCTCGACTCGTCCCTCCGTTCGCTGCGGCTCCCGCATCGGGAGGCTCCTCCTTCCCTTCGGTCAGGAGACTCCTCCCGATGCGAGCGTAACCGCCAGAGTCGCGAGTGAGCGACCGGGAGTTCTCCTCGCGGGAGGCAGCTTCTCCGCCAGGGTGCCGAACGAGCGATGAGGAAATACCCTCTCCCCGCGGAAGAGAGCCAAGGTTAGGCCGCGCTTCGCTCGGGCGGCCTCCGGACCGGGCGCGCTCAGCGCGCGCACCACCGCTACTTGATCTCCGACGCCCAGTTCAGGACGAGAGTGATCGGGTTGGCCTTGACCTCGCCCACGACCGTGTTGGCCAGGAACCGTTGCCCGTCGGGGGAGATGTCGTATTTCCAGCCGGTGCCGCTCTTTAAGGTCAATTCGAAGAGTGCTCTCGGCGTGCCCGCCTCGAAACCCGAATCCGTCTTGATGTCCACCACCATCATCTTGTTGTCGGCTGACACGTAGAAGATCTCCTTCCCGTCGGGATTCCAAACAGGCTGCCCTCCTCCAGCCGTCGAGATCTGCCACTTCCCGGAGGGGCCCGGGAAAGGCTGGACGTAGACCTCATACCTGCCCGACTCGTCCGAGGTGTAGGCCAGCCAGCGTACGTCGGGCGAGAAGCGGCCGTTCGCCTCGCTCGACGGCGTCGAGAGGAAGACGGAAGTCTTCTTCTCGGCCACCGAGTAAATTCCGAGATCCCAGCCTCTCTTCGTCCTGGCGTCGATCAGGTTGTAAACGACGAACCGGCCGTCGGAAGACCAGTCGGTCGGAACCAACAGACGGCCCTCCTGGACCAGGAACTCCTCGTCGTTTCCCGCTCCGGACGAGACCTTCTGATACAGATCGTCTGATCCCTTCCGGTTCGACTCAAAGACGATCCGGCTGCCGTCCGGGGACCAGATAGGAAAAATGTTGTCGGCCGGCTCGGACGTAAAGCGTGTCGAAACGCGCCGCGAGAGATCGTAGATCCAGATGTCCGCCTGGCCGGTCTGCGGGTCTCTGATGTCCATCGCGACGCGCCGGCCATCGCGGGAGATCCGCGGCCGCAGATAGTCGCCCGGCGGACCCAGAACCTCGAGCGGTTTGCCTGAGCGATCCAGCCAGACCAGCTGAGAGATGCCCCCGGCGCCGCTCGCCTGGTAGGCGAGGATTCCGTTGTCCGAAGCTGTGAACACGCCAAGCGCTAAATTTCCGAAGTACTCCACCTGTTCACCCACCGGGAACGCTTCGCCGGAAAGACGAAGGCGTTTCGCGTCGAACGGCTGAGCAACAAGAGTTCTCTCGCGCGAGAAGAGAACGTGACCGCTCGCCGCTCCGGGAGCGGAGGGCGCGAAGACCACGTTGGAATTGACGGGGAGCAGAGGACGGCGTTCTTTCGAGTCGAGTGAGCCGATGCAGACTTCTCGCCCTCCACCCGGGCCGGTCCCGACGGCCTGAGCCAGATAGAGAAAATGCCGGCCGTCCGGCAGAAAGAAGGGGAAACGGTGGCTGAATTCGCGCTTGGTCGTATCGAGCTCGGTCGCCGGCGCCGGGGCGCCTCCCGACGAGGAGATGCGCAGGAGGGGATCCCGCGATGAGGGAGAAAAGAGGATCACGCCTTCGCGGTTCCAGGTTCCGCCGCGGCCCTCCTGGGTATCGCAAAGGACTTGCGAGGGCCCACCCGCGGCGTCGATCTTCTTGAGCTTGCCTCCCGCGAAGAAGCCCAGGAAGCGGCCGTCGGGAGACCAGAAGGGGTATCTCGCGCCGTCCGTGCCGGAGAGAGGCTGAGCGGCCGTCCCGTTTAAGGGCCGCACCCACAGCAGGATCTTCTTCTCAGCGTTCGGGGCCAGAAAGGCGAGCCGGCGGCCGTCCGCCGAGAGCGCCATCGGCCCCCCCTCGAAAACGAAAGAGGATTTCTCGGGAGGAGGGATCGTGGCCTGCACCATGCGGAGCGCCTCGCGCGGGCGAGCCAGAAGCAGCAGGGCCAGGGCGAGCGCCGCCAGCGTGGCACCCGCTGCCGCCGCCCAGGCCAGGCGCTCGCGGCTCGTGCGCGGGGCAACGCCGGGTGCCGCCAGGCCGGTGCCGGACCCGCCCTCGGCGACCCACTTCAGCTCGCTTCCGATGTCATGGGCGCTCTGCCAACGATCGTCGGGATCCTTGGCGAGCGAGATCCTGACAATCCGATCGAAGGCAGCCGGAGCCAACGGGAAACCCTGGGTGATGGGCGGAGGCTCGCTCGACATGATCGCTGAGATCAACGATGCCTGGCTCGTCCCGTAGAACGCCTTCTTGCCCGTTGCCATCTCGTAGAGCACCGCACCGAAGGCGAAGATGTCCGTTCGAGCGTCAGCCTCCTTCCCCTCCAGCTGCTCCGGCGCCAGGTACTGGAACGTTCCCAGAATCGTCCCCTCCGCCGTCAGGTTCGAAGGTGACGTCGGAAACATGGAAACGCCCGCGACGCCGGTCGGCACGAACGGGGCCGCGAGCTTCGCCAGCCCGAAGTCGAGCAGCTTCACGCCCGACTTGGTGACCATGACGTTGGATGGTTTGAGATCCCGATGCACGATTCCCTGACGGTGCGCCCGGTCCAGCGCGTCCGCAATCTCGATTCCGTAGCGCAATGTTCTGTCCAGCGCTAACGGCCCCTTCGTCAAACGCGCGGCCAAGGTTTCCCCTTCGAGATACTCCATGACGAGGTACTCGGTCCCATCTTCGTTCCCGACGTCGTGGAGCGCGCAGATGTGGGGATGCGAGAGCTGAGAGATCGCCTGGGCCTCGCGTTCGAACCGCTGACGCCCTTCGGGTGAGGAGAGGTGTTCTAGCAGCACTTTGATCGCGACATCCCGCCCGAGTCGCGTATCTCGCGCCCGGTAGACCTCCCCCATCCCGCCCGCGCCGATCGGCGCAACGATCTCGTAAGGGCCGAGCCGAGAGCCCGGTGTTACTGGCAACTTGGAGGGATTCTATTTCCAAGGATGCACGCGGAGGAAAATGTCCCAATGCGGACCCAAAGAAACAAACCACAAATGAGCCTCAAACACTCACGCTGCGAGCGACGATTCCGCGAGTCGAAAAAGCCTCTCCTTTTGTCGGCACGGATCCGTAATTAGAGATTGGCTAAGAACGGCCGGATCTCTCTTCTCGCTGATAGTTCCATGTCGTGAGAAACACGTTCTTCGCTGTGTCCCTCCTCGTGGGCCTGGCTCTTGCCCCGGGGGCCGTGGGCGAGCCGGTTTCCGTGCGGCACGCGGAGGGGCTCGTTCACGGATTTCTGGTTCTTCGTTCGCTCGATGGTTCGCTCCTCGC
>JBBRDK010000054.1:0-23497 GCA_038203955.1 Thermoanaerobaculia bacterium
CCGAGCTGGTTGCGCTGCTGCTCGCCCATCGCCTCCGGGTTGCCGCCGAGCACGATGTCCGTCCCGCGGCCCGCCATGTTGGTCGCGATGGTGACGGAGCCCGGCCGGCCGGCCTGCGCCACGATCTCCGCCTCTTTCTCGTGGAACTTCGCGTTTAACACGACGTGCGGCACTTTGCGGGCCTTCAGGAGGTTCGAGAGCCGCTCGGACTTCTCGATGGACACCGTCCCGACGAGAACCGGCTGTCCGCGGTCGCGCAGCTGGACGATCTCGTCCGCGACGGCCTCGTATTTTTCCCGCTCCGAAGCGAACACGACGTCCTGATGGTCGGCACGGATCATCGGCTGGTTGGTGGGGATCACGACGACGTCGAGCTTGTAGATCTGGTGGAACTCGGACGCTTCGGTGTCCGCCGTTCCGGTCATGCCGGCGAGCTTCTCGTAGAGTCGGAAGTAGTTCTGCAGCGTGATCGTCGCCAGGGTCTGGTTCTCGCGCTCGATCTTGACGTTCTCCTTCGCCTCGACCGCCTGGTGCAGGCCGTCGGACCAGCGGCGGCCCGGGAGAACGCGGCCGGTGAATTCGTCGACGATCAGGACCTGGCCGTCGCGCACCATGTAGTCGACGTCCCGCTTGTAGAGCGCGTGCGCCCGCAGCGCCTGCTCGATGCCGTGCAGGAGGTCGATGTTCTGGAGCTCGTAGAGGTTGTCGACGCGAATCAGCTTTTCCGCCTTGGCGACTCCCTCTTCCGTCAGGACGGCGGTGCGGGACTTCTCGTCGACTAAGTAATCGCCGGTCGTCGTCTTGTTCCCGTGCTTGTCCGTCTCCTCCTTGCCCTTGGCGAGGCTCGGGATGACGCGGTTGCACTTGTAGTAGATGTCGGTGTTCTCTTCCGAAGGACCGGAGATGATCAGGGGAGTTCTGGCCTCGTCGACGAGGATCGAGTCGACTTCGTCCACGATCGCGTACACGTGCTCGCGCTGGACCATCGCCTCGATCTCGAACTTCATGTTGTCGCGCAGGTAGTCGAAGCCGAACTCGTTGTTCGTGCCGTACGTGACGTCGCACGCGTAAGCCGCCTGGCGCTCGTCGTCCAGCAGGCTGTTCTGGATGCACCCGACCGAAAGGCCCAGGAATCGATAGATGCGACCCATCCACTCGGCGTCGCGGCGCGCCAAGTAGTCGTTGACCGTGACGACGTGGACGCCGCGTTGCGTCAGGGCGTTCAAGTAGACGGGCATGGTGGCGACCAGCGTCTTGCCCTCGCCGGTCTTCATCTCCGAGATCTTTCCCTGGTGGAGCACCATGCCGCCGATCAACTGCACGTCGAAAGGGCGCAGGCCGAGCGTCCGGACGGAGGCCTCGCGGACGACGGCGAACGCCTCCTCGAGCAGCCCATCCAACTCGGCGGCGCGGAGGGCTTTCAACTCCTTGGGGTCCTCCGGCGCGTCTTTGAGCGCGGCGGCGAGCCGCTCGCGGAACTCCGCGGTCTTGCCCCGGAGCGCGTGGTCGGAGAGCGCCTTCATGGCCGGCTCGAGCTCGTTGATCCTCCGCACGCGGGGGAGCAGCTTCTTGATGTCCCGCTCGTGTTGCGTGCCAAAGACCTTGGCGAGGACGCGATCGATCATATTTGGAGCCTAAACCCTTCTCGGTGGGAGTTTATTCGCATTCGGGCGACGGAAGCGGCAGGCGGAGGCGGGAGGCGGGAGGCGGCGGGTTTGAGGCGAAATCGGGTTGAGGGGTCTGGGTTCCTTCGATTCCCGATCTAGTTGACCGCGGAGTACCGCGGCCGTCTCGCTCCCGTTGGTCGCTCGGCTCCCGTCCCTCGCTACTTCGCGTCGAGGATGTACTCGAGGGGATTCAAGAGGCGGTCGCCCTGGCGCACCTCGTAGTGGAGGTGCGGACCCGTCGACCGGCCCGTCGAACCCACGAGGCCGACCCGCTCGCCGCGGCTGACTTTCTGGCCTTCGCGAACGAGATTCGCGTCGAGATGCCCGTACACCGTGCGATAGCCGTTCCCGTGGTCGATCTCGACCGCTTTTCCGTAATCGCCGGCCCATCCGCTGCGGATGACCGTGCCCGTTGCGGTGGCGAGCACAGGCTCGCGGCGGCGCGTCGAAATATCGAGGCCGGGGTGGAACGCGCCCTCCCCGGTGATGGGATCGCGGCGGGACCCGAAGCCGGAATTGAGCAGCCCGCGGACGGGGGCGACCGTCGGCATCGACGAGACGAGCACTTCGCGGCGGGCGAACTGCCCTTCGAGCGCGTTCAAGCGGGACCCGAGAAAGGCGCTTCTCTCATCCAGGGGAGAGGCGGACGCGTCCATGGCGAGCGGGCCGCCCGCGCCGGTCCTTCCGGACTCCGCCAGTCCCGCCACGATCGAAAGTCGGCGGGTGCGCGACTCGAAGTCCGACAGCTGGCGGGCGAGGCCCTGCAGCCGGCCGTGGAGGGCGGCCGAGGCCGACTTCAACCGGGCGTTGTCGGCGAGGACCTGGAGGTACTGACGGTCGCGACGGGTGGAGGCGAGAAAGGCCCACCCGAAGGTCACGGCCGCGAGAAGGACCAGGGCCGCGCTTGCCGCGATCACGGAGAGAAGGCGCGTGGAGACGGTCACTTTTCGGAACTTCGCTTTCGCGTGCGGCACGAAGATGATCGTGTTGTACTTCAAGGGCGCCTCCTCGGCCAAAGGCTCCGCTGGTACGCCAAAAATGCGCGCCGCGGAGAAGCCTCAGTTCCTTGTCTCTGTCGGGTAAGGGCGATGGTAGGGGGTCGGCCGGCCCCTGTCAAGGCGTTCCCACTCCTCCTCCGGCCCCCGGCTCCTGTACGCGAGCGCCTCCGCGAGATGGTGGTTTGAGACCGACTCCGAACCGGCGAGGTCCGCCACCGTACGGGCGACCCGGAGTGCCCGGTGCACGGCCCGGACGGAGAGACCCATCCGGTCGACGGCCGCCGCGAGGATCGCGCGTCCGCCTCCGGCCAGCCGAACAGCGACCTCGATATCGGCAGAAGGAAGCTCCGCGTTTCGGAAGCCTTCCCGCCCGGGAAATCGTTTCGCCGCAACGGCCCGCGCGCGCACGACTCGCTCTCGGATCGATCCCGAAGACTCGCCGGCCGCCTCGCGCTGAAGATCGGCCCACGGGACCGGCGGGACCTCGACGTGCAGGTCGATGCGGTCGAGCAGAGGACCGGAGAGCCGCCGCGCGTATCGGAGCCGCTCGCCCGCCGAACAGCGGCACATGTGCCGCGGGTCTCCCGCGAAACCGCACGGACACGGATTCATGGCGGCCACGAGGAGGAAGTCGGAAGGGAAGACGCACGCGCCTCCCACCCGGACCAGACAGACGCGCTTCTCTTCGAGCGGCTGCCGGATGCCCTCGAGCACGTCCCGCCGGAACTCGGGGAATTCGTCCAGAAAAAGAACACCCCGGTGGGCGAGAGAGATCTCCCCGGGCCTCGGCCGGGTCCCTCCGCCTACCAGTCCGGGCGCCGAGATCCCGTGATGAGGAGAGCGAAAGGGCGGCCGGAGGAGAAGCCCGCCGCCCGCCGGCAGCGCGCCGGCGATCGAATGGACGGACGTGACCTCGATCGACTCCGGGCGCGTCAGGGGCGGCAGAATGGTCGGGAGCCGGCGGGCGAGCATCGTCTTGCCGGTTCCCGGAGGGCCCGAAAGGAGGACGTGGTGCCCGCCCGCGGCCGCGACTTCCAGGGCCCGGCGCGCGAGCGCCTGTCCCCGGATCTCGCTGAAGTCGGCGGCGCGCGGGTCGAGAGATGCCGGGAGGCCGGCCGCCTCGGGCGCCTCCGGCGGGTCCGGATCCTCTCCGAGCAGGTGCGCGACGGTCGCCGCCAGCGACCGGACCGGGATCGTACGGATCCCGTCCACCGCGGAAGCCTCCGCCGCGTTCTCGGCGGGAACGATGAGCTCCTCGAATCCGCCGTCGCGCGCGGCGAGCGCGAGGCACAGCGCCCCGCGGCCCGGGCGAACCTCGCCGTTCAATCCGAGCTCGCCGACGAAGATCCGCCGCTTCTCCGTCGCCGGCTCGAGTCCGGCGACGAGCAGGAAAGCGACGGCGATCGGCAGGTCGATCGCGGCCCCCGCCTTGCGCAGCGTGGCCGGAGCGAGATTCACGGTGATCGCGCCGCCCGGCAGCGCGTATCCGCTATTGCGAAGCGCCGAGCGGACGCGCTCGCGCGCCTCCCGGATCCCGGCGTCGGGCAGGCCGACGATGTGGAACGAAGGCAGTCCGCGCGAGATGTCGAGCTCCACGTCCAGAACGTGGGCCTCGATTCCGATCGTCGCCGCCGAGTGAACGCGAACGAGCATGCTGGCCTCCTCGAGGGGAGGAGGACGCCCGGCGCGAGCCGAGAGGACGGGGGAGAGTATAGCTCTCAGCTGTCAGCCAGAACTTCCACGGAAACTGAGAACTGAAGACTGAGAACTGAAAACTGCTATCTGGTCGGAATTCGCAGGTGGTCGCCCGGGCGGATCTCGGCCGAAGTCGCCAGGCTGTTCGCCTTCATCAGCCTCTGGACCGTCGTCCCGTTGCGCGCCGCGATCCTGTAGAGGGTGTCGCCGCCCCGCACCCTGTAGCTGCGCGACGCCGCGACGGCGGCTGGTTTGCTGCGGGACGCGCCGCGCTCCCGGTGAGCGCCCTTCTTTCCCTTCTGAACGCGGGCAGAAGCCACGGCGATCACTTCGTGCTGCGGAATCACGATGGCCTGCCCGCGGCGGAGCCTGGCCTTCGCCGAGACGGAGTTTGCGGAAGCGAGGTCGGCCACGGCGACGTGGAATCGACGGGCGACGGACGCGAGAGTCTCTCCGCGCCGCGCGACGTGCCGCTTGAAGGCGGGAGGCCTCGCCGTCGGAGCCTCCGCGTAGGCGAGCCGCACGGCTTCCGTGGTGCCGACCGGCACCTTCAGGAGGTAACCGTCGGAAAGCCGCGGCGTCACCTCGCTGCGCAGCTCCGGATTCAGGCGCTGGAGCTCGTCGACGCCGACCTTCTCGCCGGACGTCAAATGGCGCAGCCGGACCGCGCGGTCGAGGAGCACGGTCTCGTACTCGAGCGGTTTCTCGTATTCGACGTCGAATCCGTAGTGCGCGGGGTTCTTCGCGATCAAAGTCGCTGCGATGACGGCCGGAACGTAGTTCTGGGTTTGAGGCTTCAGGATCCCCGTCGCGGCAAGCTGCCAGAAGTCCGTGATCCCGCTCTTCTCCATAGCCCTCAAGACTCGCCCTTCGCCCGCGTTGTAGGCGGCCAGCGCCAGGTACCAGTCGTGGAAGAGCTCGTGGAGGTAGCGGAGATGCTTCGCGGCCGCGCGAGTCGCCTTCTCCGGGTCGCTGCGCTCGTCGATGACCGCGCTCGAAGTCAGCCCGTACTGGCGGCCGGTCTTCGGCATGAACTGCCAGATCCCGTGCGCCGTCGCGGAGGAATGCGCGCGGGGCAAAAAGGAGGACTCGATCAGGGCCACCTGGGCCAGGTCTCCCGGGATGCCCTCCTCCTTGAAGACCCGCTGGATCATCGGCATGTACCGGCCGGACCTCGCGAGTCCCCGGCCGATAATGTCGTGCAGGTCGTGCTGGAAGGTCGCCAGGATCTTCAGGACCCCTTCGTTGACTACGATCGGGATGTCGTAGGAGACCCCCGGGGCGTCCGATGCGACCGCGGACGCGGCCTCGGAAATGGCTTCGGGGGTCGCTTCCACGGGAGCTTCGATCTTCTGGAGCTCGGGGGAGAGGTGGTCCCCCTCGCCGGACGCGGTCTCCTCCGGCGGCGCGGCCAGCGCCTCGTATCGGACGATCCCTTCCCACAGCTCGGCGGAAAAGGATGCGATCTCGGGACTCGTCACCGGTGGCCCGCCCAGCGGGCGGACGGTCCCGAGGGCCCGGTCGAAGTAGAACTGAGCGCACTGGAAGTCGCCCTGAAGAGCGGACTGTCGGCCGAGCTCGAAGTCGGAGGCGGCCTGAGCGACCAATCGGGTTTCGGGAGAAACGGGCCGCACCGACGGGCGCCGGCTGGCCGCCGACGAGCACCCGGACGCCAGAAGGAGCAGAGCCGCGGCGCCGGCGAAAACGCAGGGCTTCGCCGGGCGGAGGATCGAACGGGATTGGGTCATCGGGGAAAAGGGTAACGCCCAGCGGGGGGATTGCAAATCGTTTTTTTCCCGCCCGGGTGTCTCAGCAGGGGACACTCCCGGTTTAGTGGCGAGGTGTCTTCACTTTGGGGAGAGGGACCGGGAAGAGAAAACCCGCCGGCGCGCGAACGCGGCTATTTCCCCTGGATGTGAAACTTCAGCGAGAGGAGAAGCTTCTCGATGTCCGGGCGCGCGTGCAGTTCGATCGAAAACGTCTTCTGCTCGCCGATCAACTCCCGGTCCTTGTTCTCCAGCCTGAAATCCACGGTCACCTGGTGGCCCCGCGCGAGCTCTCGCTGCGGGATCTGAAGCTCGAAGATCCGATTCACTTCCTTGCGGTGGTTGAGACTGTTGGCGAGGAGGTCGTCGATCGAGATCCCCGTGTTCGCGCGGCGCCCGGGCTTCTCGACCGCGGGCGTGGACGTCGCATTCTTCCGGAGCTTCTCGAGCTCGGCGAGGATGTCGATGTTCGAGCGCACGCGGACGTGCTTGACCTCGGGCACCACCTCGGCGGCTTCGCGAGGGGCTTCGGCAAACGAGACGTCGCCGATCTCGAGCGGCTCTCCACTCTCTTCGGTCTCCGGGAGCGGCGCGTCGAGTGAGTTGAGCGCCTCCTCGAACTCGTTGACCGTCTCGACGTCCTCCGCGTCGAACCGGCCGGTCGAGAGGACGCCGGGCTCCGGGGCCGGCGCGGCGGGAGGCGAGAAAGACTCGTCGAGAGAGATCGAGTCGGGCAGTTCCGCTTCCGGGGTCGTCGGGGCGGGGCGCGAGAAATCGGCCAGGTCGAGAGGCGGGGCGCTCTCCGGTCCCGGCTCCGGGGGGCTCGCGGGCTCCGGCTCGGGCGAGTAGGCGATCCGCTCCGGCTCGGGGGGCTCCGGCCGGGGAGGGGCGGCGGCGATCGGCGGAGGCGCGACGGGAGCCGGCGGCGGGGCAACGGCGGGCCGCGGAGCCGAGACACCCACCGAGGGCCTCGATGTCCGGTCGTCTCCCAGCATTCTCTTCTTGAGAGACCGCAGCGTGAGCTTGGAAATCGCCTTCAGCGTCTCGAAGACTCCCTGGCCCACGACGGCGCACGCCTCGTAGTTCTCGTAGAGCCCCTGAGCGTTCAGGGTCTCCGAGAGCTCTTCGACGGTCAGGATGTTCGAGAGGTCCCTCTTGTTGTACTGGAAGACCAGGGGCAAGTCCTCGATCTTCAGCGAGATCTCCGCCAGGTTCGAGCGCAGGTTGTTGAAGCTCTCGACGTTGGCGTCTTTCATAGCGCGCTGGGAATCGGCCACGAACACGACCCCGTCGACGCCCTTCAAGACCAGCTTGCGGGTGGTGTTGTAGAAGACCTGTCCCGGGACCGTATAGAGCTGGACCCGGGTCTTGAACCCGCCGATGACCCCGACGTCCAAGGGGAGCAGGTCGAAAAACAGGGTCCGGTCGGTCTCCGTCTCGAGCGAGACCATCTCGCCCCGGGACCCGGGCGAGGTCCGTCCATAGATGTGGTGGAGATTGGTGGTCTTCCCGCACAGACCAGGACCGTAGTAGACGATCTTGGCCGCCATCTGCATGGTGGCGTAGTTGAAGAAAACCATGAGTTGATTATGCTCTCGCGCCCTGCGGGCTGCAGAGAATCTAACACGCGAGGATCGCGCGGAGCTCGTCTTCCCGGCCGAGACCGGGCGTGCGCGCGATCGTTTCCTCCGCCAGCGCCCTATACAGAGCGAGCAGGTCCGGATGGCCGGCCAGGGCGGCGCAGTGCGCGCGGACCGTCGAGAGATCGCGGCGCGCGATCGGTCCGGTCAGGGCCTGAGCGAAGGGATGGGCTTCCGCGCCCGCGGCGGCGCGGCTCGCGAGGCCCGAGAGCGCCGGACGGGCGACGTCCTCGGGAATGCCGGCAAGCGACCAGGCGCGGGCGGCGAGCGCGACGACGGACACGACTCCCCCGGCGGCGAGCGTCGCGCCCGCGTGGTACAGGGGCTTCGACCCGGCCGCGATCCGGTGCCCCAGGGCGCCCAGGGCCTCCGCAAACCCCAGCGCAGACACGCATGCCGCTTCTTCCCCCTCGACGGCCACGAAGGCCCCGCGGACGGTCTCCTCGGAGCCTCCGGTGAAAGCGCGCAGGGGGTGGAACGAGCCGAGAGACGCTCCCGTCCCGGACAGAGGGGCGAGAACGGCCGCCGGAAGAGCGCCTGAAAGATGGTACGCGAGCCGGCAGATTCCGAAGGCCGCCGCCTCGCGTGCGGCATCTGGGAGGCGATCGTCCGGAACGGCGATCAGCGCGACCTCGCTTTCGAAGCGGTCGACGCCGAGGACGCCGGCCCGCCCTGACCCGAGATCCCGGGCCGCGGCCTGCGCGGAATCCTTGCGGCGGGCGAGCACCGCCGCGAGAGGTCCCCCGGACGCCAGCCAGGTCCGGGCGAACGCCCGCCCCGCCCGGCCGGGTCCGATCAGGGTCAGAGGGGGAAGAGCGGCCACGGGCGAAGTCTAAGCGCGGCCGGGCGGCGACCGCCGGGCCCTTCGCCTTGACTGCGGGAAGCCTCAACGGTACCTTGGTGTTAGCACTCTCACGGCGGACTGCCATGGGCGCCGGCCCCCGCCGTAGGGCTCGGTCCGGTCGCCCGTCATTTTCGACAAAACTATGCGCTCATCCATGCTCGCGCTCGACAACCGCAGTCGGACGATCTTGAAGGAGATCATCCGGGTGCACGTGGACACCGGAAAACCGGTGTCGTCGCGGGCGCTCTTCAAGTCGAGCCGGTTCGACCTCTCCCCGGCCTCGATCCGCAACATCATGGCCGACCTGACGGACGCGGGCTTCCTGGCGCAGCCCCACACCTCGGCCGGGCGAATTCCGACCGACCGCGCGTACCGCCTCTACATCGACGAGCTGATGCGCCAGCGGAAGGTCGCCGACGAGGTCCGGGAACAGGTCGACGACGATCTCGCGTCCGCAGGGTCCGACGTGACGCGCCTCTTTCAGGCCGCTTCGCGCCTGCTCTCCCGGCTCTCCGGCGAAGTCGGTTTCGTCGTCGCTCCGGACGCTCTCCACACCGTCGTGCGTTCGGTCCGTTTCCTCTCGGTCGCTCCCGGGAAGATTCTCGCCGTCCAGGTCAACGAGCCGGACGTCGTGGTGTCCCGGGTCATCGAAACGAACGTCGAGTACTCGGCGGAAGAGCTCGAAGCCATCAGCCAGCGGATCACGCGGGAATTCTGCGGGCGCAACCTGCACGAGGTCCGCAAGCGCCTGCTCGGGGCGATGGCCGACGAGAAGGCGGCGTGCGACCGCATGCTGAGCCGGGCCCTCTCGCTCGGCGGACGCGCGCTCGAGAATTCGGAGTCCGACGACCGCGTGTATGTCGAGGGGACGGCGCGGCTCCTCGACATGCCCGAGTTTTCCGACGTCAACTCGGTGCGGCGGGTTTTCCTGACGTTCGACGAGAAGGCGAGGCTTCTGGATCTGCTGGCGCGGTACCTGGATTCGAAGGGAACGAGCGTCGTGCTGGGCTCGGAGGACGCGCTGACGTCGGACCCGAGGCTCTCGGCGGTCTTGACCTCCTACGGCACGGGAGAGACACTGACGGGAATGCTCGGCGTCATCGGCCCCGCGCGCCGGGAGTATCCGCGGGTGATTCCGGTCGTCGAGCTGCTCGGGCGCGCGCTTTCGGATCGCCTCGAGCCGCGCGAGAATCGAGACAGGGAGGATTCGTCCGAATGAGAGACCGGGAAGAAGACATCGGCGTCGCGGCGGACCCGGACCGCATCGAAGTCGAAGACTCGGGAGACAGCCTCGAGGCCGCTCTCGCCGAAGAGGAGCGCTCCGCCATCGCGGCGGCCGAAGAGAAGCTCCAGTCGGTCATGAACGACCTCGAGGATCTGAAGGACCGCCACCGGCGCAAGCTCGCCGAGTTCGAAAACATGCGCAAGCGCACGGAGCGTGAGAAGAGCGAGTACCTGCGCGTCGCTCTCGGGAGATTCGTCGGAGACTTTCTGACGATCTCGGATGATTTCGACCGCGCGCTCGCGCATGCGACGCCGGAGGAGAAGGCGAGCGACTTCGGGCAGGGCGTCGGCCTCATTCAGCGCAAGCTCGACGAGCTGTGGAAGAAGTACGGGCTCGTCGAGGTCGACACGAGCGGCACCTTCGATCCCAACGTGCACGAGGCGGTTGCGACCGAGCCCTCCGACGATCTTCCGAAAGACACGATCGTGGATGTTCTCGGTAAGGGGTACCTGCTGAACGACAAGCTGATTCGGCCCGCGCTCGTCAAGGTGACGGTCAAGGGAGACGGAGACCGGTAGAACGATCATCGAACGGGCTCTCCGAAACGGCCCGCTCAGGGAGGCGCATTGGGCAGAATTCTCGGGATCGATCTCGGTACGACCAACTGTTGCGTCGCCGTCGTTGAGGGGCTTACGCCCCAGGTGCTCTCCAACCGCGAGGGCAGCCGCACGACGCCGTCGATCGTCGGTTTCACCGAGGACAACGAAAAGCTGGTCGGGCAGATTGCCAAGCGCCAGTCCATCACGAACCCGATGAACACGGTCTTCGCGGTGAAGCGGCTCCTGGGCCGCAAGTACGAGACCGAAGAGACCTCCCACGCCCGCGAGATCCTTCCCTACGAGATCGTCCGGGCCGCGAACGGGGACGTGAAGATCCGCGCCCGCTCGCGGGAGTACAGCCCCGAAGAGATCTCGGCTTTCATCCTGAAGGAGATCAAGGAGTTTTCGGAGGAGGCGCTCGGGGAGGAGATCACCGAGGCGATCATCACGGTGCCGGCGTACTTCGACGACGCGCAGAGGCAGGCGACGAGAGACGCCGGCCGGATCGCGGGACTCGAAGTCCTTCGCATCATCAACGAGCCGACCGCGGCCTCGCTCGCCTACGGCCTCGAGCGCAAGGGCAGCGAGATCGTGGCGGTGTACGACCTCGGCGGCGGCACCTTCGACATCTCGATCCTCGAGCTCGGCGACGGGATCTACGAGGTCAAGGCCACGGCGGGCGATACCTATCTCGGCGGCGAGGATTTCGACAAGAAAATCATGGATTGGCTTCTGGACGATTTCAAGAAGTCGACCGGGATCGATCTGCGGCAGGACCGCATGGCTCTTCAGCGGCTCAAGGAAGCGGCGGAAAAGGCCAAGTGCGAGCTGTCGACCGCGACCGAGTCGACGATCACCCTCCCGTTCATCTCGGCCGACGCGTCGGGGCCCAAGCACATCAACCGCACGCTGACGCGCGAGCGGTTCGAGACGATCGTCGCCGACCTGATCGACCGGACGGCCGCGCCGTGCCTCGACGCCCTTCAGTCCGCCAACCTGAAGCCGTCCGACGTCGATCAGGTGATCCTCGTCGGCGGGCAGACGCGCACACCGAAGGTGCAGCGCATGGTGGCCGAGCTCTTCGGGCGGGAGCCCAACCGCGAGATCAATCCGGACGAGGTCGTCGCGATCGGGGCGGCGATCCAGGGCGGCGTGCTCAAGGGCGAGATCAAGGACGTCGTCCTCCTCGACGTGACTCCGCTCTCCCTCGGGATCGAGATGCACGGCGGCGTCTTCGAGAAACTGATCGAGCGCAACTCGACGATTCCCACCAAGAACACGAAGGTCTTCACGACCGTCGCGGATAATCAGGGCGTGGTCGAGATCCACGTGCTGCAGGGCGAGCGCGAGGTGGCGCGGGAGAACAAGTCGCTCGGCCGCTTCGAGCTCGTCGGGATTCCCGCGTCGCCGAGAGGCGTCCCCCAGATCGAGGTAACGTTCGCAATCGACTCGAATGGCATCGTGAACGTCTCGGCCAAGGACCTGGCCACCGGCAAGGCCCAGGGAATCCAGATCAACCCGGCGGGGGGACTCTCCCAGAGCGAGATCGACAAAATCATCAAGGAAGCCTCCGCGTTCGCCGAGGCGGACCACGAGCGCCGCGAGATCGCGCAGGTCCGCAGCCGCCTCGACGGGATGCTGGCTTCGAACGAGCGCGTCCTCTCGGAGTTCGGCAGCGCCCTCGCGGTGGACGAACGGGAGCGCATCGAAGAGACGCTGAAGCGTTCCCGGGAAATCTCGACGGGCGACTCGCGCGACGCGCTGAACGAGGCGATCTTCGACATGCAGGGCGTCTCGAAGGTGCTGACTCGCGTCATGCTCCAGCGCGCCGGCACCGGCGGCGCCACCGCCGCGAAGGTGTGAAGGGAAGTTGAGAGTCTAGAGTTCACAGTTGAGAGTTCAGAGCGGCGCCTTCGGAAACCGGGCAGAATTCGTTCTTCCCCGTTGTTTCCGGTTCCGGTCGGCAGTCCGAACGCTCAACGCTTAACGCTCAACCCTTAACTCCAAACTCTCAACTCTCAACTTCCCATGTCCAAACGCGACTACTACGAAATCCTAGGCGTCGAGCGGCAGGCGGACGCCGGGCAATTGAAGTCCGCCTACCGCCGGCTGGCGCTGCAGCATCATCCCGACCGCAATCCGAACGATCCCGCCGCGGCGGAGTACTTCAAGGAGGCGTCGGAGGCGTACGCCGTGCTCTCCGACCCGGAGAAGCGGGCGCGGTACGACCGATTCGGCCGTGCGGGAGTCGGATCGTCGCCCGGCGGCGGAGGTTTCGGGTTCGATCCGTCGAGCTTCGATCTCTCGGACCTCTTCGGGGAGATCTTCGGCGGGTTCGGCCAGGGGGGCGGGGGAGGTCCGAGCCCGGGGAGCGACCTCATTTACCGGATGGAGATCTCGTTTTCGGACGCGGCGTACGGCGTCGAGGCGCCCCTCGTTCTCTCGAGGCTCGAGCGCTGCGCCACGTGCCAGGGATCCGGCGCCGAAAAGGGGACCAAACCGAAGACGTGCCCGGATTGCCGCGGGGCGGGCCGCCAGCGCTTCTCCCAGGGATTTCTGACGGTCACCCGCCCGTGCGGCAGCTGCCACGGCGAGGGGAAGATCATCGAGAAGCCCTGCGCGGACTGCGAGGGGGAGGGCCGGCGGCGGGAGAGCCGGGACCTTAAGATCAAAATCCCCGCGGGCGTCGAGACGGGAAGCCGCCTTCGTCTCTCGGGCGAGGGGGACGCCGGAGCGAACGGGGGCGCGCGGGGTGATCTCTACGTCGTCTTGACGGTCGCCGACCACGACGTCTTCGCGAGAGAAGGCGACGACATCGTGCTTCTCCTCGAGGTCCCGTTCCCGACGCTCGTGCTGGGCGGAGAAATGACCGTCCCGACGCTCGAGGAGCCGGAGAAGATCTCGATCCCGTCCGGGACCCGAGTCGGCTCGGAGATCCGGCTCCGCGGGAAAGGGTTCGGCCGGCTGGGCCAGCGCGGGCGCGGCGATCTCGTCATCCGGGCGTCGGTCCTAGTCCCCGAGTCTCCTTCGCACGCCGAAAAGGACGCCCTCCGCCAGTACGCGGAGATGACGGGCGCTCCCGTCGAGCCCCGGGGAGTCCTCGGAAAAGCGAAGAAGATATTTTCTTAGCTGTGCCCGTGAGTCGTCAGTCGTCAGTTTTGAGTCGTCAGTCCGGAAGCCGGGACAAGAACTAATGACTGAGAACTGATTACTGAGAACTCTTCTGTCCCGCCCCCTCTTCTCGCGCTTGACCGTGCCGCGACGCGCCGGCGATGACACGGTGGTCGGCGTCGTTTCGCTCTTTGCCCCGCTCGGGTTCGTCGAGGAGGGAAAGGATCTCGTGGCGTGCTTTCGACAGGGGAACGCCGCTTTGCGCGCCGCCGCGGCGCTCGATTCGAGGGGGATCCGCTCGACCCTGGTGACCGACATCGCGGAGGGTGACCCGCTCGAGGCGTTTCGCGCGGCGTCGAGGCCGTTCTCCGTTGGCGAGCGCTTCTGGATCGATCCCGGAGATCCCTCCGACGCCGTCGCCCCCGCCGGAAGGATCGCGCTGCGTCTCCCCGCCTCGCGCGCGTTCGGCACGGGCGGACACGAGTCGACTCGCCTCGCTCTGCTCGCGCTGGCCGACGAACCTCCCGAAGGGCTCGCCGTGCTCGACGTCGGCACCGGCTCGGGCGTCCTCGCTCTCGCCGCGGCGGCGCTCGGAGCGGCGAGGGCCGTCGGCCTGGACGTCGACCCGGATGCCGTCTTCGTCGCGCACGAGAACCTCGGCCGCCACGATTTCGGCGGCCGCGTCGCCCTCATCGCCGGGCCTGTCTCCGCGGTCGGCGGCCGCTTTCCGATCGTCATCGCGAACATGCTGCCGGAGGAGTTCTTCGCGATCCGGAAAGACGTGGTCTCTCGAGTTGAGCCGCGCGGCCGCCTGATCCTCTCTGGAATTCCCCGCGACCGAGAGAGCGGCGTCGTCCGGCGGTTGCGATCCTCCGGCTTCTCTCTCGGTGGACGGCGGGCCGAAAACGAATGGGTGTGCGTGTGTCTCGACCGCGTTTCATAGTCTCCGCGCTTCCGGCCTCCGGGGGACGCGTCTCCCTTCCCGAGGAGGAGCGCCGGCATCTCCGGTCCCGAAGACTCGCCCCGGGCGACGCCGTGATTCTCATCGACGGCACGGGCGCCGAAGCGGACGCGGAGATCCTCGCAGGCAGCCCGGGAGCCCCTGTCCTCGCGGGCGTCCTGGCCGTGCGGCCGGCGAAGGACCGGGAGGCGGCGGTGTGGCTCGGCGTCTGCGCCGTGCGGTCCGAGCGCCTCGCGTGGGTGGCCGAAAAAGCGGGCGAGCTCGGAGTCGCGCGGCTCGCGATCGTGCAATCCGAGCGCGCGCAGACTTTCCGGGGCGGGCCCGGCACCGTGGCGAGGCTCGACAGGCTCGCGCGAGAGGCAGCGAAGCAATCCGGAGGGACGCGCTGGATGCAGTGTGAGGGGCCGGTGACTTTCGCGCACGCTCTCGCCTCCGCCCCGGGCGCGTTCCGAGCAGTGATCGATTTTTCGGGAGAAGATTTCCCTCGATCGGGAATTCCGGATTCTGCGGCCCTGCTCCTCGGTCCGGAAGGAGGTTGGACGCCGGCCGAGTTGGACGGCGCACGCTCGGCCGGATGGCGCGCGCTGCGTCTTCCCACCCCGACGCTTCGCACCGAGACGGCGGCCATCGCGGCGGTCGTGCTCACGAAAGCCGGCATGACCGAACCTGTCCCATTTCCTTTCCGAGCTGAGAGCTGAAAGCTGATAGCTGACAGCTTCGGAATCATCTTCCGCCGCCTGTCGGCTTGAGAGATACTTGCCTGCCCGCCCTAGAGCCCATCGACAACGGAGGCCGCCGCGATGTCGTACGAAGACGTCAAGAAAGTCTGGATGAACGGGAAGCTGGTCGACTTCGCCGACGCGAAGATCCACGCCTTCTCGCACGTCCTCCACTACGGTTCCGGGATGTTCGAAGGCCTCCGGGTGTACAAGACGAAGACAGGAACCGCCGCGTTCCGGCTGGACGAGCACATCGAGCGCATGTACCACTCGTGCAAGGTCTACCGGATGGAGGTCCCGTACTCGCGCTCCGAGTTCAAGGACGCGATCTTCGAGACGATCCGGGCCAACGGTTACGAGGACTGCTACGTGCGCCCGGTCGTGTACCGCGGGCTGGGAGCGCTCGGCGTGAACCCGTTCCGCAGCCCGGTCGAGATGCTGATCGCCGTCTGGAAGTGGGGCAAGTACCTCGGCGAGGAGGCCATCGAGAGCGGCGTCGACGTCTGCGTCTCTTCCTGGAACCGGATGGCGCCGAACACGTTTCCGGCCATGGCGAAGGCGACGGGCAACTACTTGAACTCGGCGCTCATCAAGATGGAAGCGATCACGAACGGGTATACCGAAGGGATCGCCCTCGACAACGCCGGGCGGATCTCGGAGGGCAGCGGGGAAAACATCTTCCTCGTCTACGGCGGGCGCATCCTGACCCCGCCTCTCGCCGGGACCATCCTTCCGGGCATCACCCGCGACTCGATCATGACCCTCGCCCGGGACGCCGGCTACACCGTCGCCGAGCAACAGATCGCCCGGGAAATGCTCTACATCGCCGACGAGGTGTTCTTCACGGGGACGGCGGCCGAAATCACGCCGATCCGATCCGTGGACCGCATTCCGGTGGGCGCGGGCTCGCGAGGCCCGGTCACGGAACGGCTCCAGAAGGAGTTCTTCGCACTCTTAGCGGGAGAGCGCGAGGACCGATACGGCTGGCTCACTCCTGTGCCGGTAGAGACCCCGGTCTGAGCCGTCGAGCGTCAAGCGTTGAGCGTTCAGCGCCCGCCAGAAGGCAGTAAGAGCGGCTAAACCACGTTTCCCTCCCCGCCGTATCCGCGCGTCCCAGACTCCCCAAAAATGCTCAAGAAACAGCGTCTCGCGACCCAGCGGTCCGCCCCTAAGCCGCCCTGCCGTACTGGATCTCCTTCCCTTCCCGCCCAAACCGGCGTACCCTAATCTCACAAAGAGGCCAATTCATGCACATCAACGATCTCCTGAAGGTCGCCGTGGAGCGCAAGGCGTCCGACCTTCACCTCAAAGTGAGCGCGTTTCCGGTCCTGCGAGTGGACGGAGTGCTCACTCCGATGACGGATGTCCGGCGCCTCATGCAGGAGGACACCATCGCCATGGCGTTCTCCATCATGTCGGCCCGTCAGAAGGAGAAGTTCAAGAACGACTACGAGATAGACATTGCGTACTCGGTCCCGAACCTGGGCCGGTTCCGGTGCAACATCTTCCAGCAGCGGGGCACGGTCGGCCTCGTCCTCCGCGTCATTCCCGCCCGGATCCTGAGCATCCGCGAGCTGCTCCTGCCGCCGGTGCTCGAGAAGATCTGCGGCGAGCAGAGAGGCCTCGTTCTCTGCACCGGGACGACGGGCTCCGGCAAATCGACCTCGCTCGCCGCGATGATCGACCACATCAACACGATCCGCAACGAGCACATCATGACGATCGAGGACCCGATCGAATTCCTGCACCGCGACAAGAAATCGATCATCAACCAGCGGGAAGTCGAGGTCGACACCAAGGGCTTCGGCGTCGCGCTGCGCAGCGCGCTGCGGCAGGATCCCGACGTCATCCTGGTCGGTGAAATGCGCGACTACGAGACGATCGAGACCGCGCTCACGGCCGCCGAGACGGGCCACCTCGTGTTCTCGACCCTCCACACCCTGGATGCCACGGAGACCGTCAACCGCATCATCGCGGTTTTCCCGCCGCACCAGCAGAAGCAGATCCGCCTGCAACTCGGCGCGGTCTTGAAGGCGGTCATTTCGCTGCGCCTGATGCCGCGAGCGGACGGACTCGGGCGCGTGCCCGCCGCGGAGATTCTCGTCCGCACCGCGTACGTCCGCGAGTGCGTCGAGAACAAGGAGAAGACCAAGCTCATCAAGGACGCGATCCAGGCCGGCACCTCCCAGTACGGGATGCAGACGTTCGACCAGTCCCTGTACCAGCTCTACAAGTCGGGACTGATCACGCTCGAAGAGGCCTTGAAGCGCGCGACCAACGCGAACGAGTTCAAGCTCAAGATTCAGGGAATCCAGTCGACGGCGGATCTCGCGCGCGAGGAAATGGACGCCGAGCTCGAGGCGCCCTCGGACTTCAACCCGATCGCCGAGGAAGAGTCTCCGTTCGACTTCAGCCGCCAGGGAAATCCGGGGCACGGAAGGGGCTGAGGGGGGGGACCGGGGCCGGGAGCCGAGCGACCAACGGGAGCGAGACGGCCGCGGTACTCCGCGGTCAACTCGATCGGGTATCGAAGGCCCGGTGGCCTGAACTCTTCCGCGCGCGGAGCGGAGAAACGCCGCTGAGAGCTGACAGCTGAAAGCCGTCAGCTTTATTCTTCCCCGGTGCGCTCTCGACGGCCGAAATCGCCCACGGATCCCGCGTCTGAATCCGCCGTTCGGCAGGTCGCTCTCCGGCTGCTGACGGTTCGGGCCCGTGGATCGGAGGACCTCGCCCGGACGCTCGAGCGCCGGGGATTCGAGCGGGGCGCGGTCCGCGCCGCGATCGAGCGGCTGACGGCCGAGGGCTGGCTCGACGACCTCGCGGCGGCCCGCTCCGTGGTACGGGCTCGGGCCTCGCGTTACGGGAGGGCGCGGATCGTTCGCGAGCTCTCCGTCCTGGGCTTCACGAAGGAAACCGCGAACGCCGCGCTCGAGTCGGAGGGGGCCGGCGCGGAACAAAAGGCGCTGTCGCGCGCGTTTAGGGTTCTCTGGAAGCGAACGGAGGATCTCGATCCCGCCGCCCGCCGGCGCCGCGTCGCCGGCGCGCTCTCCCGGAAGGGTTTCGCGGGGGACGCGATCTCTGCGATGATGAAAGGCTCTCATGAAGACGACGATTCGGACATCGGCTGAGGTTCGCGAGCGGTTCCTGAAGTTCTTCGAGGAGCGGGGGCACCGCCGCGTTCCTTCGTCTTCTCTCATCCCGGCGGAGGATCCCACGCTCCTCTTCACGAACGCCGGGATGAACCAGTTCAAGGACGTCTTCACGGGGCGCGAGAAGCGCGACTACGCGCGGGCGACGAGCTCGCAGAAGTGCGTCCGCGCCGGCGGCAAGCACAACGACCTCGACAACGTGGGTTACACGGGGCGCCACCAGACCTTCTTCGAGATGCTCGGCAACTTCTCTTTCGGGGATTACTTCAAGAACGACGCGATCGCGTACGCCTGGGAGCTCATGACCTCGACCGGGACGGGTTACGGGCTGGCGCCGGAGCGCCTGTGGGCGACGGTCTACACCGACGACGACGAGGCGGCGGAGCTCTGGGAGGCCTACCTCCCGAAGAGCCGGATCCTGCGGTTCGGCGAAAAGGAGAATTTCTGGTCCATGGGCGAGACGGGCCCGTGCGGTCCCTGTAGCGAGCTTCACTACTACCAGGGAGAAGATCCGGCGGACCCCGCGAAGAACAGGCCCGAGCTCGTCAACGGCGAAGGCGACACGACGATGGAGGTCTGGAACCTCGTCTTCATGCAGTTCGAGCGTGACGCGTCGGGAACCATGACGCCGCTTCCCAGGCCCTCGGTCGACACCGGAGCGGGTCTCGAAAGGATCACGGCCATCCTCCAGGGCGCGAACAACAATTTCGACACGGACCTCTTCCGGCCCATCATCCAGAGGATCGAGGAGCTCACGGGGAAGACGTACACGGGAAAGATGGCGGTGGAGGACGCGCCTTTTCGCGTGGTCGCGGATCATGTGCGCGCCGCGACGATGCTGATCGCCGACGGGGTCCGCCCGTCCAACGAGGGCCGCGGCTACGTCCTCCGGAGGATCATCCGGCGCGCGTTGCGCTACGCGTCCCGGCTGGGCGTCGATTTCTCGGCGCCGTTCTTAAGCGAGCTCGTGCCCGCCGTGCACCGGATTTTCGAGAACGTCTATTTCTTCCCCGAAAGAGCCGGGGCGCAGGAAACGTCGCGGGCCATCGCGGCGACGCTTCGGGACGAGGAGGTCCGCTTCGCGAAGACGATGTCCGAGGGCGCGGGCCGTGTGGGCGAGGAGATCGAGCGTTTGCGCCGGCGAGGCGAAACGGCCTTGACGGGGGAGGCCGTCTTCCGTTTCTACGACACCTACGGGATTCCCCTGGACCTGATCGAGGAGATCGCCGGGGACGAGGGGGTTTCCGTCGACCGCGGCGGCTTCGACGAGCTTCTCGACCGGCAGCGCGCGTCCTCGCGCGCTTCGGCCCGGTTCGACGCCTCCGACGGGGCCGTCTTCGAACGGATGAGCCTGCCCGAGGGGCACTCCGAGTTCCGGGGCTACCCGGAGCTCGATTTCACTTCTCTGAGGGACGCCGCCGTCGTGGGACTCGCGCGCGACGGAGCGCCGGTCGAGGCGCTCGCGGCGGGAGAGACAGGCGATGCCGTCACGGACCGCACGGTCTTCTATCCCGAAGGCGGAGGCCAGGTGGCGGATCAGGGCCGCTGGACCTGGCCGGACGGCGAGGCGGAGGTCGAGGACGTCCGCCGGCCCGTTCCGAACGTGATCGCCCACCGGGTTCGGGTGATCCGGGGACGCCTCACGCCGGGAACGCGCGTCACGATGGAGATCCCCGAGTGGACGCGCCGGCGCACCCAGGCCAATCACACCGGAACGCACCTTCTTCACGCCGCGCTGCGGCAGGTGCTCGGCGGGGGAGCGCGGCAGATGGGCTCCCTGGTGGCGCCCGACCGTCTGCGGTTCGACTACGCGATCGCGACGGCCCCGACGCCGGAGCAGATCGCCGAGATCGAGCGGATCGTCAACGAGGCGGTCCTGCGCGACGCGCCGGTCTCCAAGGAAGTCATGGCGATGGAAGACGCCCGCGGCAAGGGCGCGGACATGTTCTTCGGCGAAAAGTATGGCGAACGCGTGCGGGTCGTCTCGGTGCCGGGCGTTTCGGTGGAGCTCTGCGGCGGGTGCCACGTGAATCGCACGGGCGAGATCGGGGCGTTCAAGATCGTTTCCGACCGGGGCCTGGCCGCCGGCGTCCGCCGCCTCGAAGCGGTCACCTCTCTCGGCGCGGTCGAGCTTCTCCAGCAGGACGAGCGGACGCTCGGCGAGATCTCCGCGGCCGCGCAGGCGCCCCGGGACGGGCTCGTGGCGCGGTGGCAGGAGCGGGAAGACCGGTTGCGGGCGCTCGAGCGCGAGGTCGCGTCGTTGAAGATGAAGCTCGCGTCGGGCGAGGGCGGCGGCTCCGCCGCGGAGGCGACGGACGTGGACGGCGTGCGGGTGCTCACGCGGATCGCCGGCGGGCTGTCGATCCCGGAGCTGCGGCATCTTTCCGACACGCTGCGCTCGAGATTGAAGAGCGGGATCGTGGTCGTCGGCACCGCGAAGGACGGGAAGACGTCGGTCGTCGCGGCCGTCACGCCGGATCTGGCCGCGCGGGTTCCCGCGTCGCGCGTGGCGGCGCGAATCGGCAAGGCGCTCGGCGGAAGCGGGGGAGGCAAGGCGGATCTCGCCCAGGCGGGCGGCAAGGACGAGGCCCTCCTCGCGGGAGCCCTGAAGGAAGCCGAGGCCGCGGTCCGCGAAATTCTGGCGGAGTCCGTCACGCCCGCTTAAACTGCTTCGGGTCAACGGCTTGCGGCTGCTGATCGGCTTCTGCTCGCGTCCCCCGCAGGCGTCCCGGACTGTGCCGGGAGGCCGAAGGGCGCTATAATTCCGCGGCTCGCAATCTCAACAAAAACCAGCAGGAGCAGATGAAACGTCGCGTTGTCCTCGCGCTCGGGGCCCTTCTGGCGCTTACCGGCACCGCTGCGGCGACGGTCCGAGTCGGGCTCAGGGCCGGCAAGCACTTCATCTACAACGACGGGGTCGGCTCGTCGGCCCGGGAGTCCATCCACCGGAGCGACGATTGGCTCGCCTCCAGGGTTCGGATTCCGTCCCTCTACGACGGGCTGATCGACCAGGCGTCGCGCGCGGCGGCCGTCGACCCGAAGCTGGTCAAATCCGTGATGCTGATCGAGTCGGCCTTCAATCCCGGCGCCATCTCGCGCAAAGGGGCCCGCGGGCTGATGCAGCTCATGCCGGAGACTGCGGGGCAGTACGGCGTGCGGAACTCGTTTGATCCCGCCGAGAACATTTCGGGAGGCGTGCGTCATCTCGCCTACCTGCTCGGCGTCTACAACGGCAACGTCGAGAAGTCCCTGGCGGCCTACAACGCGGGCGAGGCGGCGGTCGCGCGCTACGGGGGGATTCCTCCCTACAACGAGACGCGCCTCTACGTGAACAAGGGCCTGACGGCCTATTACGGCAAGGCCGTTCTCGGGGGCGGCTTCGGCCGGCCCGCGACGGAGAGCTGGCGGGTCGTCGGAAGACCCGTCCGCATGCTGCGCGACAGGAACAACCGCCCGGTGATCACGACCGAGCTCTCGGCCCGCTCCGGCCTGCGCTCCTAGGTCGGAGACCGCGTGTCCCGAGCGACGACTGGCGAGGTTTCCCCGGCGGAACAGGGCGTTTTCGTCGTTCACCTGTCGCGCGCGCGAAAGCACCTCCTGGAAGAGCGATACGACGTCGCGCGCCAGGAGCTCGATCTCGCCGCGCTCGCCCGGCCGACCGACGAAGACGTCCTGAATCTGCTTTCGGTCATCGAGTTCAAGCGCGGTTACTACAACGAAGCCGCCCGGGCGTGCCGCCTGTTGCTCAAGAACAACCCCGGCTCCGCCGTCCTGCACTCGAACCTCGGCCTGATCCTCTTCAAGGCGGGCGTGCTGGTCGAGGCGGAGCAGGAACTGCGCCACGCCCTGGAGCTGCAGCCGGACCACGTCCGCAGTCATCTCTATCTCGGGCTTCTCTACCGGCTGCGCGGAAAGCTGGGACTCGCGCTCGAGCACCTGCGCTACGCCGGAGCCAAACGGGTCGTCGTCGAGATCGAGGAAGCCTTGCGCCGCAACGTCCGCGATCCCGGCTCCCGCGCCGCGGCGCGCGCGACCGCGGCCTCGCCTCCGCTGAAGTTCGCAGAGCGGCTTGCGCCGGCTCCGTCGGCGCCCGCCGCCGCGGAGCCCGCCGCCGCGGAGACCTCTCCCGCGGTCCCGGAGCCTCCGGCCGCCGTCGCCCCGACTCCGAACGCGGCGCACTCGCCCGAGATTCAGGCCGCAGGCGGCGAGGCGGCGCCCCCGCCGGAGCCCTCACCCGAACGGACGGATCGCATTCAGGTTCCCGATTTCATGCTCGCTCCGTTCCCGGAAGCCGAATTGCAGGACGAGACGGATTTCCTTCCGGAAGACGTGGTCCCGGCGGAGCCGGCCCCGGACCACGCCGCGGTCCAGCCGCCCTCGATCGAGTCGGAATCGAGCGAGGAATCTCCCGCGACATGGATCGATGCGCCGCCCCGCGATTCCGTGCGCGAGCTCTCTGGGCCGCTGTCTCGCGAGTCCCGAAACGCGGCCGTGGCCGCCGACTCGGAAGCGCGCCCGAAAGACGAGCTGTCCCGGCGGGAACCCCTTCCGCCCGTTTCTTTGGCGGAGCCCGATGCCGGCGCGCCTTCCCGCGACGAGATCGAGGCCCGACCCCTCTTCCACGTGCGGCCCGAAGGCGGGCTCGAGATCGCATCGCGGGGGGTGGTGTACGTGCGTAAGGGGTCGGTCGTCTGGTACAGCGGCAAGATGCGGTTCTCCTCGGAGTCGAGCTTTCGGGGAACGCGGCTCGAAAAGATCCTGCGGGCCGATGGGCGCGGGTACCTCTTCGTCAATGACCCGGGGCGCCAGGCGTATCGCCGCGACATGAACGGTCACGCCCTCTTCATCGAGGGGAGCCGCGTGCTCGCGCTGGATCACGGCCTGTCGTTCCGGCTGGAGCCCATCCACGACTTCCGCATGAACCGCCGGGTGGACATCCTGAAGATCTTCGGACGGGGCAGCGTGATCCTTTCCGTCGGCGGACCGCTTCTCTCGCACGAGGTCACGCCGGAATTTCCGCTGAACGTCTCGTCCCGCGATCTCGTCGCGTGGACGGGAGAGCTGGTGCCTTCCGTCCTCGAAGACCGCTTCCTCGAAGAGGTCATGATGCCCGACATCGGCAG
>JBBRDK010000055.1:0-22285 GCA_038203955.1 Thermoanaerobaculia bacterium
ATCGATGGTGGCTTCGACGGCCGGCCCGATCCTCCCGGGGATCGTGCGGGAGCTCGATTTGCGCCGGCACGGCTTCGATCCGATCCGGCCGGCGGTCCGGACCTTCGCGCCGTCCGCCGACGGCCGCGCCCTCCTGCTCTATGAGGACCCGTCGCGCACCGCCGCGGAACTGGCCGCGTTTTCGAAGAAAGACGCGGAGAGATTCCCGCAGTTTCACGCGAGCCTCTCCGGGATCGGAGGGCTTCTGACGCCGCTGCTTTCGACGACGCCTCCGCGGATCGACCGGCCCGGCGGCGGAGACGTGCTCCGGTTCGGCCGCCTCGGCCGGGCGTTCCGGGCGCTGCCGAAACGCGACGCGTGGCGCCTGCTCCGGTGGGGGCCGATGGCGGTCGCGGACTTCGCCGCCGAGTGGTTCGAATCGGAGCCGCTGCGCGCCGTGATCTCCGCCCGCGGCGTCGCGGGATGCTTCGCCGCTCCCTGGTCGGCGGGGACGACCGCGAATCTCCTGCTGGCCGCCGCGGCCGACCCCCACTCCGGCGGTCCCGGCGGATTCGTGCGCGGCGGAATGGGAAAGTTGAGCGATGCCCTGGCGGCCGCCGCGCGCGCCGCGGGCGCGGAGATCCGGACCGGCGCCGAGGTGGTCTCGATCCGCGTCGTGAAAGGCGCGGCCGCCGCAGTCGTGCTCTCCGGGGGCGAAGAGATCCCGGCGGGGGCGGTCGTCTCGAGCGCCGATCCGAAAAGCACGTTTCTGCGCCTCGTCGACCCGGCCGAGCAGGACCCCGAATTCCTGTCCAACGTCTCGAACCTCCGCTCCTCCGGGACCGCCGCCATGCTGCACCTCGCGCTCTCCGGACTGCCGGACTTCAAGGCGCTCGCCGGAAAGGACGCCCCGGGCGCGCTCGCCGGGCGCATCCACATCGGCACGGAGGTCGACGAGATCGAGCGAGCCTACGACGCGGCGAAGTACGGCGACGTGTCGGCGCGGCCCTACTGCGAGGCGACGATCCCGACTCTCTCCGACCCGGGTCTTGCGCCGGCGGGCGGCCACGTCCTCTCCGTGCGGGCCCAATACACGCCGGTCGCGTTGAAGAACGGGAGCTGGACCGGCCGCCGCGAGGATCTCGAGAGCGCGGTGGTGCGGCTGCTGTCCGAGCACGCGCCGAATCTGAAGTCGCTCATCGTCGGGTCACGAGTCCTGACGCCGCCCGACCTCGAAGCGACCTACGGGATGACCGGCGGGCACATCCATCACCTGGAGCATTCCCTGGATCAGGTCTTCACGATGCGCCCCCTGCTCGGTTGGGCCCGCTACCGGACGCCGATTGCGAACCTCTACCTCTGCGGCTCCGGCACGCATCCGGGAGGGGGGATGACGGGGGCCAATGGAGCGAACGCGGCGCGGGAGCTCCTGAAAGACAGGAAGGCCCGGAGGTAACCGCGCCGGGAATCGGGAATCGGGAGCCGAGCGACCAACGGGAGCGAGACGGCCGCGGTACTCCGCGGTCAACTAGATCGGGAATCGAAAGACGGGAAACCGAAAACGAAAGGGACGCGCCGCACCTCTCACCGGATCTTCGGACTATCGAGCGGGAACAGCTGAGAGCTGACAGCTTTTCTACGAAGCCACCCGAGCGCTGATCTTCTCGTAGGCCGCCTCGAGCGCCGAGGCGATCTGCTGCGCGCTGCGGCCTTCGATCTCCTGGCGCTGGATCAGGTGGACGAGGCGGCCGCCGGAGAGGATCGCGATCTGCGGGGAGGAAGGCGGGAACCCCTCGAAGTAGCTTCGCGCCCGCGCGGTCGCTTCGACGTCCTGCCCGGCGAAGACGGTGGCGCGACGCTTCGGCGCCGCGGGATGAGACAGCGAGAGGGCCACTCCGGGGCGGGCGACTCCGGCGGCGCAGCCGCAGATGGAGTTGACCACGAGGAGCATGGGCTCGCGGCTCGCGGCGATCTCGGAATCCACCGCTTCGGGCGTCGCCAGCTCGCGAAATCCGAGCCGCGTCAGTTCCTCGCGCATCGGTTGCACCATCATCGGCGGGTACGGCATGGGCCCCTCCTTGGAAACCTATATCCTATCTTTCGAATCGGCCCTCGGACGGTAAACGGCAGTTTGCGAAGGAGTAACGCATGGTGGCGTGGACGAGACGGAGTCTCCTGGGCGTCGTCGGAGCGGCCGCCGCATCGACTCTCGTTCCCCATTCCCCGCTCAGCGCCGCTCCCGCGGACGCGCCGGCGCTGCCCCCTCCCCTCCCCGCCGACGTCTTCCGCGACCGCCAGAGCCGTCTTCGCGCGGCGGCGAAAGCGCGAAGCCTGGACGCGCTCTTCGTAACGCCCTCTACCAATCTCGCCTGGGCCGCGAACCTGGCGATCGGCCGGAGCGAGCGGCTGACGGCTCTCCTGCTCTTCGCCGACGGCCCGTCCGTGCTCATCACGCCCTCCTTCGAAGAGGCCAATCACAAACGTACGGCGGTCGCGGACGAGCTCCGGACCTGGAACGAGGACGAGGATCCGCTCGCCCTGACCGCGAAGATCCTCGCGGGCCGCAAGGTCATCGGCGTCGAAGGGACCACCGCGTACCAGACCGCCACCGGCCTCGCGTCCGCCGCCGGGGCGAAGCTCGAAGAGGGGACGCCGGTGTTCGACTCCCTCCGGATGATCAAGTCGGCCGACGAGCAGGCGTTCGTCCGGGAGGCGGCACGCCGGACGAACCTCGCGATCGACGGCGCGCACAAGCGGATGCGCGGCGGAATGACCGAGAGCGATCTCGCGCGCATCCTCGAGGAGGAGTTCACGAAGCTGGGCGTTCGCGGCGGCGGACTGGTCCAGTTCGGGCCGTCCTCCGCGTTTCCCCACGGCGGGCCGGCGGAGCGCCGCCTCGCGAAGGGAGACCCGGTGCTGATCGACGCGGGCTGCCGCGTGCACGGATACAGCTCGGACATCACGCGCACCGTCTCCTTCGGTCCCCCGTCGGACGAGCTCCGCAAGGTGTATGACGTCGTCGACCGCGCGCAGGTCGCGGGTATCGGGATGCTGAAGGCGGGGACGAGCGGCGAGGACGCCGACCGGGCCGCCCGCAAGGTGATCGAGGACGCCGGATACGGGCAGTTCTTCACGCACCGGCTCGGCCACGGGCTCGGCATGGACGGCCACGAACCCCCGTACCTGGTGCGCGGAAACGCGAAGCCGCTCTCTACGGGAAACGTCGTCACCGCCGAGCCCGGAATCTACATGCCCGGAAAGTTCGGTGTGCGGATCGAGGACGACTACGCCGTCCGCGACTCGTTTCCGCCGGCGAGCCTGTCGTCGCGCCCCGGCGAGCTGAAAGTGATCGGCGCGTGAGCCGGGCGGCGAAAGGACTCTTCGCGTTCGTCCTTCTCCTCGCCGCGCTGGCGGCGACGGGCGCGAAGCCCCTGTCCCCGCGGGACGTGTTGATCGTCCTGAACAAGACCGACAACACGGCGTCGATCCTCGACGCGAAGACCGGGGATTCCCTGGCGACCATCCCGGTGGGCGTCGGACCGCACGAAGCCGAGGTCCTGCCGGGCGGCCGCGTCGTCGTGGTCTCGAACTACGGGACTCGCGACAAGCCCGGGCGGACACTCTCGGTCATCGACCTTCAGAATCTCGCGCCCGCCGGAACGGTCCCGCTCCCGGAGGGCGCGCGCCCCCACGGCCTGAAGGCGCTTTCCGCGGACCGCCTGCTCGTCACGGCCGAGGGCCTGAAGGAGCTCCTCGTCGCGGAGCCCCTCAAGAGACGGTTGGTCGGCCGCATTCCGACCGGCCGCGAGGTGTCGCACATGGTGGCGGCGCCTTCGAACGGCCTGACCGCCTGGGTCGCGAACATCGGGTCCGGGTCCGTCACGGCGGTCGATCCCGTCGCCGGAAAGGTGATCGCGGACATTCCGACCGGGGCGGGCGCCGAGGGGATCGACGTGCGGCCCGACGGCGCCGAGGTGTGGGTCGTCAATCGCGAGGCGAACACGATCTCGGTCATCGACGCCGCGCGGCGCGCCGTCGTCGCCACGATTCCCGCCTCCGACTTTCCCATCCGGGTCAAGTTCACTCCGGACGGGCGGCGCGCCCTCGTCTCCTGCGCACGATCCGGCGACGTCGCGGTCTTCAGCGTCAGCGAACGGCGGGAGATCGGCCGGATCTCGATGGACGATCGGGAGACGGGCGGCGACGGCCGCCCTCGCGCGGGCCGCCTCCAGAAGAGCTCGGCGCCCGTCGGTCTCTTGATTGCCCCCGACGGCCGGCGCGCCTGGGTCTCCTGCACCGAGGCCGACGTCGTCTCCGTTCTCGATCTCGATGCGCTCAAGGTCGTCGCACGCTGGAAGGCGGGGCGGGAGCCGGACGGCCTGGCCGGGGCGTTCGTGCCGGCCCCCCGGTAGAAGCGGGCCTCATGGCGGCCGCGATTTCCCTGGAGGACCGTTCCCCGGCGCGAAAGCGCCTCGAGGCCCTGGACGTCTTCCGGGGAATGACGATCGCCGGAATGATGATCGTCAACACGCCGGGAGACTGGGACCACGCCTACGCGCCGCTTCTTCACGCCGAGTGGAACGGGTGGACCCCGACCGACACGATCTTTCCCTTCTTTCTCTTCATCGTCGGCGTGTCGATGGCGTTCTCCTTCGCCGCGCGTGGATCCGGGACCGAGGGGAAACGGGTGCTCCTCCTCCACACGCTGCGGCGCTGCGCGACGATCTTCTTCATCGGTCTGGGGCTGAACGTCCTCTCGTTCTTTCTCTTTCATCGAAAGGTCGTGCGCATCCCGGGAGTTCTGCAGCGCATCGGCGTGTGCTTCCTGGCCGCGGCCCTCCTGTACCTGCTCTTCGGGCCGCGAGGCCTGCTTCCGGCCGCGGCGATCCTCCTCGCCGCGTACTGGGTTTTGATGACGTTCGTGCCGGTTCCGGGATACGGCGCCGGAAGGCTCGACGTCCTTGGAAATCTCGCGGCGCACATCGACCGCGCGGTCCTCGGCGAGCACACGTGGAAGCACAATCCGAACTGGGACCCCGAGGGCCTCCTCTCGACCCTGCCCGCTGTCGCGACGACGCTCCTCGGAGTCGCGGCCGGAGAGCTCCTTCGCGCGCGCCGCTCCTGGCCGTGGAAGCTCGCCGCCCTAATGGCCTCGGGGGCGCTCGCGCTCTCCCTGGGTCTCCTGTGGAACGTCTCCTTTCCGATCAACAAGAATCTCTGGACGTCGTCCTACAGCCTCTTCATGGCGGGGCTCGCCGCCGTGACCCTCGCGCTGTGCCTCTGGGTGATCGACGTCCGTGGCTGGCGAGGGTGGGCGAAGCCGTTCGTGTGGCTCGGCACGAACGCCATCGCGCTCTTCGTCCTCTCGACGCTCGCGACCCTTCTCGCGATCGCGGTCAAGCTGACCGGCGACGATGGCAAGCGGCGCTCGCTGTACGGCACGATCTATCGAACGGTCTTCCGCCATTTCGCCGACGAGCGGCTTTCGTCGCTGCTGTTCGCGATGACCTTCCTCGCGATCTGGGTGGCGGTCGGCGCGTTGCTCTATCGCCGCCGTATTTTCATCAAGGTCTGACGGACCTCGTCGCTCGTGGAAGCAAGTCAGGAGCCCTCATGAAGAAGTCGGATCGGAAGCTCGTCCGCCGGTATCGCGTCGACAACGGGAAAAAGTTCCGCCTCAAGGACACCGACCCCAATGACACCGGCGGGCTCGACATCGACAAGGAAGAGGCGCAACGCATCCTCGCCGAGGGCGTCGAAACGCTCGCCGAGCTCCAGTCGAAGCTCTTCGCGCAGGACCGGTGGGCCGTCCTCCTCGTGTTCCAGGCGATGGACGCCGCCGGCAAGGACAGCACGATCCAGCACGTCTTTTCCGGCGTCAACCCGCAGGGCTGCCAGGTCACCTCGTTCAAGGAGCCGTCGAGCGAGGAGATCGACCACGATTTCCTGTGGCGCGTCGCAAAGGCGCTGCCCGAGCGGGGACGCATCGGGATCTTCAACCGGTCCCACTACGAAGAGGTCCTGATCGTGCGGGTCCACCCGGAGATCCTGCGCGGGCAGAAGCTGCCTTCGGAGTGCCTGGACGAGGACATCTGGGAGGAGCGGTTCGAGGACATCAACGCGTTCGAGCGGCACCTTCGGCGCAGCGGAACGATCGTCCTGAAGTTTTTTCTGCACGTCTCGCTCGAGGAGCAGAAGAAGCGGTTCCTGGCCCGGATCGAGCGCCCGGAGAAGAACTGGAAGTTTTCCCTGGGCGACGTCAAGGAGCGAGCGCTCTGGAAGGACTACATGCACGCCTACGAGGAGGCAATCCGCGCGACCAGCACGAAGTGGGCGCCGTGGCATGTCGTTCCGGCGGATCACAAATGGTTCGCGCGCCTCGTCGTCGCGGGCGCGATCGTCGACGCCCTCGAGCAGTTGAACGTCGATTACCCGAAGCTCGACTCCACGCAGAAGAGGGAGCTGGCGCAGGCGCGCAGGGCGCTGGAAAAGGGTTGAGCGTCGAGCGTTAAGCGTTGAGCGTTTGTCGGGAGGCCCACTCGCATGGAGGTCCGAACTCCCAACTCTTACGCTGAACGCTGAACGCTCAACCTTCTTACGTCTTCCTGTAGATCTCCGCGCCATCCCGGCGGAACTCTTCCGACTTCTCCGTCAGCCCTCGCGCCAGCGCGGCTTCTTCCGTCGCGCCGAGGGAGGCGGCGTACTCGCGGACCTCCTGCGTGATCTTCATCGAGCAAAAATGGGGGCCGCACATGCTGCAGAAGTGCGCGATCTTGGCGCCCTCTGCGGGGAGCGTCTCGTCGTGAAACTCGCGGGCCGTCTCCGGATCGAGCGACAGGTTGAACTGGTCCTCCCAGCGGAACTCGAAGCGCGCCTTCGACAGCGTGTCGTCCCGCAGGCGCGCCCCCGGATGCCCCTTCGCGAGGTCCGCCGCGTGGGCCGCGATCTTGTAGGCGATGACGCCGTCCTTCACGTCCTTCTTGTTCGGGAGGCCGAGGTGCTCCTTCGGCGTGACGTAGCAGAGCATCGCGGTGCCCATCCAGCCGATCATCGCGGCTCCGATCGCCGACGTGATGTGGTCGTATCCGGGCGCGATGTCCGTCGTCAACGGACCGAGCGTGTAGAAGGGCGCTTCCTTGCAGATCGAAAGCTGCTTCTCCATGTTCTCGGCGATCAGGTGCATCGGGACGTGCCCCGGCCCCTCGATCATCACCTGGCAGTCGTGTTTCCATGCGACGTCGGTCAGCTCTCCGAGCGTCTCGAGCTCGGCGAACTGCGCCTCGTCGTTCGCGTCCGCCGTCGACCCCGGGCGCAGCCCGTCGCCGAGCGAGAAGGCGACGTCGTAGGTCTTCATCAGCTCGCAGATCTCTTCGAATCGCGTGTAGAGGAACGACTCCCGGTGGTGGGCGAGGCACCACTTCGCCATGATCGAGCCGCCGCGCGAAACGATTCCGGTCACGCGCTTCGCCGTCAGTGGGATGTAGCGAAGCAGCACGCCCGAGTGGATCGTGAAGTAGTCCACACCCTGTTCCGCCTGTTCGATCAGCGTGTCGCGGTAGATATCCCAGGTCAGCTCCTCGGCCTTGCCGCCGACTTTCTCGAGCGCCTGGTAGATGGGAACGGTTCCGATCGGCACCGGCGAGTTCCTGAGGATCCACTCCCGCGTCTCGTGGATGTTCTTGCCGGTCGAGAGGTCCATGACGGTGTCGGCGCCCCACCTGGCGGACCAGGTCATCTTCTCGACCTCCTCCTCGATGGAAGAGGTCACGGCCGAGTTGCCGATGTTCGCGTTGATCTTTACCAAAAAGCGGCGGCCGATGATCATCGGCTCGGACTCGGGGTGATTGATGTTCGCCGGGATGATGGCGCGGCCGCGCGCGACTTCGCTGCGGACGAGCTCGGGCTCCACGTTCTCGCGGATCGCGATGAACTCCATCTCCGGAGTGACGATCCCCTTTCGCGCGTAATGCATCTGCGTGACGGGGCCGCGGCCCCGCAAGACCTCCCGCGGCTTGGCCATCGCCAGATCGGGTGCGTTCGCCCGCACGGGAGCGGAGCGGTCGTATTCGCCGCGCGCCAGGATCCACGGGCGGCGCAGCTCGGCGAGTCCCTGCCTCAGGTCGATCGTCGTGTCGGGGTCCGTGTACGGACCCGAGGTGTCGTAGACGCGAAAGGGCGGGTGGATCTCCGTCTCGCCGCGCAGCCCGCGGGTCGGATGGAGCGCGATCTCGCGAAAGGGAACCCGCAGGCCGCCGGGCCCGGCGGCGTAGACCTTCTTCGAGCCCGCCAGCGGCTCGCGATTGGCGACCTCATTGGACGGAACGGCGTCGCGGTGGGTGCTCATGTCTTTCCTCCCTACGGCGGCATTACCCGCGTCAGGTCTTCGGGGTCTCCGGTGGAGGTCCCGGACTCTCAGCCGTCCGCGCCGGATGCGCGGAGTGGGCTCCCCCATGTCGAGCGAAGGGAAGTGTATCTCCCCGTGGGGAGGCCGGGTGAGGGCGTGGCGGCTGCCGCCGGACCTCCTCCCTCTCCCCGCGCGCCGGGGAGAGGGCTGGGGTGAGGGGCGATGGTTCCAGCCCGGAGTTGGAATCGACAGGATCGCACCCCTTGACCCGTCCCTCCTTCGGGCCGGGGGAGAGCGTCTTCGTTCCGTCGACATCACGCCCCGTGGCGATACCATGGCTCGTTCCTTGAATGAAGCAGCAGATGGAGGTCTCCAATGACCGACGCGAAGAAGGACTGGCGCACGCCCTACGCGGGGCCGGACTCCGACAAACCGGGCGTCGATTCCGGAATGTCCGAAAAGGAGAAGGACGCCATGTTCCACCAGATGGAACAGCAGGAAGGCCCGGAGAAGCGCGAAGTGCGCGGCGAGGATGACCAGGAGCCGGAGAAGGATCCGGGAGTTGCGCATTCGTGAGGAAAGAGGGTTGAGCGTTTTGCGTTGAGCGTCGAGCGTTCAGAGGGGAAACGGGAAACGGGAAACGAAGGACAATTCGGACGGAGCCGCACATTCCCTCCTGGCGCCGACCGGCGCCTCCCGTCTTGACGCCCTTCGCCGTTCGACTTCGCCTCCGCCTTTCGCCCCCCTCAGACACCATTCGTCCGATAGCCCCGTCGTAAGATCGGCTCTCGGTGGCCGTTCAACCTCTCCTTCCGTTCGACGCGGAGCCTGTGCCCGCTTCCCCGCCTGCGGCGGCCGCGCGCCCGGCGCCCGCGCCGACGGTTGCGGCGGCCGCTCCGGTGCCGCCGTCTCTGGTGCCATCGCGGCTCATCGACGAGCTGAAGCGCCTCGCCGCCGACCACCCGCTGGACGAAAAAATTCTTCTGTCCCCCTCCCTGCTCGTGGGTCACCAGACCGTCGAGCGTCTCGCCCGTTCCGGCGGGCTCGTCCTGAATCTCCGTGTCGAGACCCTTCGCACCCTCGCCCACGCGATCGCCGGGCCGGCGATCGCCCGGGAGGGCGCGCGGCTGCTCTCGCGCGCGCAGGCGCTCGCGTTGATCGAGCAGTCCTGCGAGGAGAACCTCGACGACGCGTCTTACTTCGGCGCCCTCCGCGACCGACCCGGTTTCCACCGCGCGATTCAGCACGCCTTCGACGAGCTGCGGGCCGCGGGCCTGACCCCCGGCGCGCTCCCCCCCGGAGCGTTCTCGGATCCCCGCAAGCCGCGGGAGCTCCGCCGCATTCTCGAGAGCTACGAGTCGGCGCTGCGGCTCGGAAAATGGGTCGACCGCGCCGAGGTGCTGCGGCGCGCCACGGAGCTCGCCTCGCCGGCAGCGAACGGGCCGCTGCTGCTGCTCCCCGACGGTGTCGACATCTCCGCCGCGGAACGCGCGTTTCTGGAGCGGTTCTCCGGGGACCGTCTCCTCACGGTGCCGGGCGACGCGCCCGAGACGTGGACGGAGAGGGCGCGAGAGGCGGCTCTTTTTCGCGCCGCCGGCGAGGAAAACGAGATCCGCGCCGTCTTCCGGGAAGTCCGCGCGTCCGGCATCCCTTTCGACCAGGCGGAAGTGCTCCATACGGACGCCGGAACGTATCCGGCGCTCGCGTTCGAGCTCGCCGCCGAGCATGGCGTTCCCTGCACCTTCGCCGGCGGAATCGCGGCGGCGTTCACGCGTCCGGGTCGCGCGGCGCTCGCCTACCTGCGCTGGATTGGAAACGGCTTCGAGGCGGACATCCTTCGGGAGGCGCTGGCGTCGGGCGTTCTGACCCTGCCGAAGGGGATTTCCCGCGTCGGCCCTCTCGCGGCCGCCCGCGAAATGCGGCGCGCGGGCATCGGCTGGGGACGGGAGCGGCACCTCGCCTCGATCGAGCGTCGCGCGGCGGAGATCCAGTTCCGCAAGACGCGTGCGGAAGACGACGACGATTCGGAGGCGCGAAAATCCTGGCGGGAACGGCGGTTGGCGGCGCTCGCCGGGGCCCGGACGTTTCTTTCGCGCGCTCTCTCACTCGCGCCGGAGGAGACATCGGTCGATTTCGGCTCTCTCTCGCGCGGCGCGCGCGACTTCGTTCGGGAGTTCGCGCGAGTGACCGGCGATCTCGACGCCGCCGCCGCCGCGGCCCTCGAGAAGCTGTTCCGGGAATTCGAATCGCTGACCGGCGCTCCGGTCGGCGTCGCCCGGGCCGTCAGGCGCCTCGAGGACGCCGTGCTTTCCCTCCACCTGACTTCCGACCGCCCTCGACCGGGGCGTCTCCACTTTGCCGAGTTCCGCTCCGGGGGATTCTCGGGCCGTCCGCACACCTTCGTGGTCGGCCTCGACGAGAAGAGGCACCCGGGCGGCGGACGCGAGGATCCCGTCCTATCGGACAACGAGCGCAAGCGGATCAACGCGCTGTCGTCCGCGGCTCTCCCTCTCGCGCCTGACCGTTCGCGCGAGACGGCGCAGGCGCTTCGGGCCGCCGTGGCGCGGCTGCGCGGCCGGGTCACCTTCGGGTACGCGGGCTGGGGGCTTCGCGATCTCGCGAACCCGGGCGAGGTCTTCCCCTCCCCTTTCCTTCTCGAAGCGTTCCGGCTTCGCGCGGGCGAATCCGACGCGGACTACGCGCGTCTGGCAGATTCGCTCGGCGAAGGAGAGGGGTTCGTCCCCCCGATTGGCCGCGCGCTCGACGAGACCGAGTGGTGGCTGGCGAAGATCGGCGACCGCCGCGGGCCCTCCACCGCGGCGACCATCGCCAGTCTCCATCCCTGGCTCGCCGACGGCGTCATCGCGAAGGCGGCGCGTACCTCCGGAGCCCTGACGAAGTGGGACGGGGTCTTCTCCGCTCCGACGCCCGAACTCGACCCGCGCGGCAACGGCCAGCCGATGTCGGCCTCGCGCATCCAGGCGCTCGCGGAGTGCCCGTTCGGTTACTTTCTGCGGCACGTCCTGAAGCTCGAGGCCCGGGAGGAGCCCGAGCAGAAGGATTCGGAGTGGCTGGACAAGCGGACGTCCGGCAGCGTCATCCATCGGATCTTCCGGATGTTTCTGGAGGACCTCACCGGGAAGGGCCGCCGGCCCGCTTACCCCGGCGATCTCGAGGCGCTCGACGCGCTCGCAGATCGGGAGCTTCTCGCCATGAGGAAGATCGTCCCGGCACGAAGCGAGCTCGCCTATTCCATCCGCCGCGAGGAGGTCCGGTTCGCCTGTCGCACGTTCCTGATGTCCGAGTCGGCGCGCTCTGTCGACCTCGAGCCCTTCGCCTTCGAGGTCTCGTTCGGGATCCTCGACGAGGAGCGCCCTTCCGAGCACCCGGATCCGGTCGAGATCGCTCTCGGCGGCGGACGGTCGATGCGGCTGCGCGGCGCGATCGATCGAGTCGATCGGGACCGCCAGGGCCGCTTCCACGTCTGGGATTACAAGACGGGCACCGCCAACTTCACGCACGAGCAGCTCGGGATCGCGGGGGGAAAGCAGATCCAGCCGGCCCTCTATGGGCTCGCCTGGAAAGCGATGCGCGCGCAAAAGGGCGAGACGGTCGAAGTTCCCGAATCGGGATACTTCTTCGTGGGACGGCGCGGGCTCGGGGAACGATTCGCGATCGCCTACGACGAGGACCAGACGCGAACCGCGCTGAACACCGTGTTCGACATGCTCGCGCGGGGGTTCTTCCCGCACTCCACCGACAAGGATTCCGACTGCTTCCCGTGCCGCGAGCTCAAGGGCTTCTGCGAGGGCCGCGAGGAGGCGGGAAAGAGCAGCAAGGCGAAAGTCGAGAAGTCGAGCGACCCCGTGATCGCCGCCTGGAGGAGGCTGCGTGACGTCTGAGCTGCGGGACGAGGCGCACCGCTCCCGGATCCGCGAAGCGATCGACCGCAACCTTCTGATCGAGGCGGCGGCGGGCACAGGCAAGACCACGAGCCTGGTCGAGCGGATGGTCGCCCTGGTGGCGGCCGCCACGCCCGTGGGGCGGATCTGCGCTGTGACATTCACGATCAAGGCCGCGGCGCAGCTCGACCAGAGATTTCAGAACGCGCTCGAAGAAGCCCTCCGGAAGGAGAGCGACCCGAAAGCCCGGGAGCTCTACGAGCAGGCCCTCGCGCAGCTCGACGCCTGCTTCATCGGCACGATCCACGCCTTCTGCTCGAGGCTCTTGCGCGAGCGCCCCGTGGAGGCGGGCCTCGATCCCGGCTTCGAGGAAATGGACGAGGCGCAGGACGAAGCCGAGCGCGCGGAATCCTGGCGCCGGTACGGGGAGCGTCTCTTCACGGAGGGCAGTCCCGTCCTCGGCCGGATCCTCGAAGCCGGAATGGAGCTCGAAGACCTTCGCGGCGCGTACGAGGTCCTTTGCGAGAACGGAGACGTCATCCCCGTGGCAGCCCCGCTCGGACCGCCCCCCGATCTCTCCAGAGTCCGCCCGCGGCTCGAAGCGTTTCTGGACCGCGCGGTCGCCGCAGTCCCCACCGCGGTTCCGGGCACCGGTTGGAACAGGCTCCAGGCAGCGCTGCGCGCGGCGGACCGCATGCGGCGGCTGCTCGACCTGGACTCCTCGCCGGACCTCGTCGCCGTTCTCCGGGAACTCGAGCGCGCCGGGAAGTTCGAGGCGAAGTCCTGGTCGAACAAATCCGCCGGCGAAACGGTGTTCAAGCAGCTCGAGGAGTTCCGGGCGGACGTGCTCGATCCCGCTCTTCGCTCCTGGCGCGAATACCTTCACCCGATCGCGATGGCCGCGATCGTCCCCGCGGCGGAGGAGTACGCGGCCTGGCGGCGGCGCGAGGCACGGGTCAACTTTCAGGATCAGCTCCTTTTCGCGCGCAACCTGCTTCGCGATCACCCCGGGGTGCGCGGGGCGCTCCAGGCGCGGTTCACCCCCGTGCTGGTCGACGAGTTCCAGGACACCGATCCGATCCAGGCGGAGGTCCTTCTTTATCTGACCGGCAGCGACACCAACGAAAGGGACTGGCGCCGGTTGAGACCCGTTCCCGGCTCTCTTTTCGTCGTGGGGGACCCGAAGCAGTCGATCTATCGGTTTCGCCGCGCGGACATCCAGACGTACGACACCGTCGGGGAGATCCTTCAGAAGTCGGGCGGCGAGGTTCTCCGGCTGTCTACGAACTTCCGTTCGAGCGCGGCGATCTGCAATTGGGCTAACGGCGTCTTCGAGAGAATCTTCCCGGAACGCGGGACTCCTTCCCAGGCCGCGCACGTCGCGCTCGATCTCTTCCCGGGCCAGCGGGCGAAGGACCTGGGGATCTTCCGCCTCGTCGTTCCCTTCTCCCAGCGGACGTCCGATCTCGTGGAGCCGGAGGCGGAGCGGATCGCGGGGACGATCGCAGCCGCCCTCGCCGGCCAGCCGCCCTTCGGAGCGGAGGGCGCCTCCCCGTCGGATTTCCTGATCCTGGCGAGGCGGCGGGCGAACCTCCCCTGTTATGCGCGCGCGTTGGAGGCCCGCGGGATCCCCTATGAGATCGCGGGAGGCGGAGCGTTCCGCGATTCGAAGGAGATCGCGGCTCTGCTCGCGGCGATCGAGGCGCTCGCGGACCCCGACGACGCGGCGGCTCTCGTCGCGACTCTGCGGGGACCTCTCTTCGGAGTGGATGACGAGTGCCTGTACCGCTTCCGTCAGGCGGGAGGCAACTTCGACTTTCGCGTCGCGCCGGCCGGGACCGCCGACGTCCGAATTCGACGCGCCTTCGGTCTGCTCCGCGAAGGAGCCGAGCTCGCCGACAGTCTCCCGCCCGCAGCCGCTCTTTCGAAATTCCTGGAGCGGCTCGGATCCGTCGCGCTCGCGGCTGGAGGATCTCTCGGCGACGCGCGCGCCGGCAATCTCTTAAAGGCGCTGGCCGCGGCGCGCGAGCTCTCCCGGGACCGGCAGGACTATCCCGAGATCGTGCGACGCCTTCGCGAGTTGACCGAGGTCGGGCGAGTCGAGGAAATGGTGACGCGGCCGGGCCGGGCCGACGTGGTCCGCCTCATGACGCTTCATGGCGCAAAAGGGCTCGAGGCGCGAATCGTTTTTCTCGCCGACCCCTATGATCCGAAGCGGGAGGAGCCGCGCGCATGGATCGACCGCTCGACCGATCCGGCCCGTGCCCACATCCTCGTCCAGCGCACGACCGGAGCCTTTTCCAGGGACGAAATCGCGAGGCCGCTCGACTGGGGCGAGAAGAAAGCGACCGAACGTGAGTTTCTGGAGCGCGAAGCCGAGCGACTGCTCTATGTCGCGGCCACCCGGGCGCGCGAAGCGCTCGTCGTCAGCCTCAACCGAAAAAAGAACGGCGACATCGGCGGCGTGTGGAGCGGGCTTCATTCCTTTCTGACTTGCGACCTCCCCGAAGCCGCCGGGGCGCCCGTCACCGGGGACGAGGCGGCCGATCCGCGCGAAACGGCCGCGGCCCTCAAGGAGTTCCGGGTCGGGCGCGAAGGCCGCGCCTCCTTCTCCGCTCGGCCGACCTACTCCGCCGTGAGCGTCACCGCGCTCGCGCACGCGGCGTCGGATCCGGCGGCGCGGCCCTTCGCCGCCGCGACGGGAAAGGGCATGTCGTGGGGCAGCGCGCTCCATCGCCTCCTTGAAGCGGTGATGCGCGATCCTTCGCTCGACCTGCGGAGCTACGCGGTCAACGTGCTCGCCGAGGAGGAGCGTCCGCCGGAGGACCTCGAGGAAGCCCTCGCCGCGGTCGAGGGCGTCCGGCGTTCTCCTCTCTGGAGCCGCGCGCTGGCCTCCCGCCGCTGCCTCGTCGAGGTGCCGTTTGCCCTTTCCGTGCCGTCGTCGGATGTGGGCGTCACCGACGGCCCCGCAGAAACTCTTCTGACGGGCGCGATCGATCTCGTGTTCGAGGAGGAGGAGGGCTGGGTTCTCATCGACTACAAGTCCGACACCGTTGCGGGAAATCGCGACGCGCTCGTTCGGTTCTACGAGCCGCAGATCGCCCACTACCGGCGGCGCTGGCGCGATCTGACCGGCCGCCCGACCCGCGCCGGTCTCTTCTTCATCCAGACGGGCGAGACCGCCTGGATCGGGGACGAATAGGCAGCTTTTTCGTCACGCCGCGACCGGGAGAAGCCCTGATCCGCATCGCCTCGACTCAGGGCCCTCCGCCGCGCGAGCACCGGGACGACATCCCGAAGACGGGTTCGGCCGAATCCCGCTGCGCAAGTTCGCGTACCCGCAGTGGAGCGGGCGGGAACGCTGAGGGAGTCTCTCCGTGGCGGAACGCCCGCCGGGAATACGTCCTTGTTATACCGATCGGAAGCGGCGCCGGCGCGTATCTGCCGCGCGCTCAGGGCCCTGGGACGTTTCCCGGCCTGAATCCGGCGGCTCGCGGCCGTCGTAATTCTCAAGCGAAGGTGACGCGAGCCTGAACGCGAAAGCGGCCTCGCTCGCGGGCCGCGCGATACACGCGCCGGCTATTGAAAGAGGTGCCTGGACATGTCGGAAATGCTGACTCTCCCCGTGGTTCCCATGCGGAACTCGGTTCTTCTGCCCGGCGTCAGCCTGCCGATCGCGGCGGGGAGGCCCGGAACTCTGCGCGCCATCGAGGCCGCGCTGAAGGATCCCGAGCGGCGCGTCTTCGCGGTCGCCCAGCGGCAGGATGGCGACGAAGTCACGCCCGAGGGTCTCTACACGATCGGCACCATCGCGACTCTCGGCTCCGTCCAGCGCGGACTGGGCGGGATCCGGCTGGTCCTGGAAGGCCAGGCTCGCGGAATCGCGATGCGAATCGCCGCGCGGCACGGATATCTCGAGGCGCAGGTGAACCAGCCCGCCGAGATGCTCGCGCTCGACTCGCGCGACGCCGCGTTTCTCGGACTCCATCGCGAGGCGAGAGAGCGGGCGGCGGAGCTCGGCCGCAAGATGGGCATTCCCAACGAGGCGATCGAGCAGATCCTGGCCGAGGTCAACGAGCCGGGACGTCTCGCCGACGTCGTCGCGGGCTACATCGACATTCCCGTCTCGGAGCGGCAGTCGCTTCTCGAAACCCTCTCCGTCGAGGATCGCCTCCGGCGCGTGCTGGTGCACGTCCAGCGGCAGATCGATGTCCTCTCCGCCCAGGAAGACATCCAGTCGAAGGTCAAGGAGGAAATCGGAAGCCGCCAGCGCGAAGCGTATCTGCGCGAGCAGATGCGTGCGATCCAGAAGGAGCTCGGCGAAGGAGAAGGCGCGCAGGACGAGGCCTTGAAGGAGCTGCGCGCGAAGCTCGATTCTCTCGACCTTCCGCCCGAGGCGCGAAAGGAAGTGGATCGGGAGTGGCAGCGGCTGACCCGCGCCGGACGCGAATCCATGGAGTCGCAGGTCATTCGCACCTATCTCGACACGCTCTCGGAGTTGCCGTGGACCGTCCGGAGCGACGAGCACCTCGACGTGAAACGGGCCTCGGACATTCTCGACCAGGATCACTTCGGCCTCTCCGACGTGAAGGACCGGATCCTGGAGTTCCTCGCCGTCCGGCAGCTCGCCCAGTTGGCGGGCAAGGAATCGGAGAAGGCCGAGGCCGAGAAGAAGGCCGCGGCGGAATCCGCGGACGGCGCTCCGCAGCCCGGCGCCGTGAAGGAGGAGGAGAGGCAGTCGGCCCGCGCGCGAGGCCGCATCCTGCTCTTCGCGGGACCTCCGGGAGTCGGAAAGACCTCCATCGCGAAGTCGATCGCGCGCGCCATGGGCCGGAAGTACGTCCGCATCTCGCTCGGCGGCGCCCGCGACGAGGCGGACATCCGCGGCCACCGGCGCACGTACATCGGCGCGCTTCCCGGCCGCATCATCCAGGGCATGAAGCAGGCGGGCACGAAAAACCCCGTCTTCCTGCTGGACGAAGTCGACAAGCTGGGCACGTCGTATCAGGGCGACCCGGCGAGCGCGCTGCTCGAGGTCCTGGACCCCGCGCAGAACGACAGCTTTACGGATCACTACCTCGCGGTGCCGTTCGACCTCTCGGAGGTCCTCTTCATCGCGACGGCTAACTTCATCCAGAACATCCCCGGCCCGCTGCTCGATCGAATGGAGGTCGTCAACTTCGCCGGCTACACCGAGCAGGAGAAGCTCGCGATCGCGCGGAGCTACCTCGTTCCCCGGCAGGTGGAGGAGAACGGGCTCGGAAAGGCGCAGCTGGAGCTGACCGACGGGGCCCTCTCCGAGGTCATCTCGGCGTACACCCGCGAATCGGGCGTGCGACAGCTCGAGCGCGAGCTGGGACGGCTCGCCCGCAAGGTCGCGCGGCGCATTGCCGCGAAGGAGATCGAGACGGCGACCGTGGACCGTGACGACGTGCGCGCGCTCCTCGGCCGTCCGAAGGTCCACCCCGAGAAGATGGCGCGGGAAGACCAGGTCGGGATCGCCACCGGGATGTACTACACGCCCGCGGGCGGCGACATCATGTTCGTCGAGGCCTCTCTCATGCGGGGCAAGGGCGAGCTCATCCTGACGGGCCAGCTGGGCGACGTCATGAAGGAGTCGGCTCGCGCGGCCTGGACGTTCGCCCGGTCGCACGCCGCCTGGCTGGGAATCGAGGAGACGGACTTCGAGCGCGACATCCACATCCACGTTCCGGCCGGCGCGATCCCGAAAGACGGGCCCTCGGCGGGAATCGCCATGGCATCGGCGGTCGTCTCGGCGCTGTCCAAGCGGCCGGTGAAGAACGACCTCGCCATGACGGGCGAGATCACGATCTCGGGACGGGTCCTGCCGATCGGCGGGCTGAAGGAGAAGATCCTCGGCGCCGTCCGGGCCGGGATCCGGCACATCTTGATCCCGAAGGACAACGAGGCCGACCTCGAGGACCTGACCGCGGAAGTCCGCGACCAGATCGAGGTTTCCGCCGTCGAGACCCTGGCCGAGGCGCTCGCCGTCACGCTCCGGGACACCTCGCTCTCGGGCGGCCGTCTCCTGTTCGGAACGGGAGCGACGGCGGAGGCCGGCGGAACCCTTTCGCACTAGACCTTCGACGAACGATTTCTTTCTCAGGCGGGCCCCGGCCCGCCTTTCTTTTTCCTCGCGCGCTCAATGCGCGCCCCCGCGACGATCGAAAGAAGGACCCACGCGGATTTCTCGAGGGGGCCTTTGCGCATGCGCGCGGGACGGCGCGCGCGGGCGCGCGCTAGACGATGAGGGCGAAGACGCCCGCCCAGAATCCGACGGCGGCTCCCGATTCGATCAGCTCGCGCGCGCCGTTCTCGCGCGTGCGCCAGAGAAGGATCGTTCCGAGAAGCGCCGAGACGCCGCACGCCCCGACGAAGAGCACGACGTGCTTTTCGGGCGGCCAGGCCGGACCGGCCCACCGGCGGAGGATCCCCGCCGAGCCGACCAGCCACGCCGAACAGAGAAAGCGAAATCCGAACCGACCGGACGTCTCGAGCCGCGCCACGTAGTGCATCGATCCTCCGGACGCCATCTCATCGCGACCGGCCGACAGATGGTGTCCGAGCGCGGCGGCCGTGCCGCCCGCTTCAAAGTCCGCCGATAAAGCCGGGGCCGGGAATCGGGAATCGGGAATCGGGAATCGGGAATCGGGAATCGGGAATCGAAAGGGGATACCGCCGGTCCGGGCTACCCCTCACCCCAGCCCTCTCCTCCGATGATTCCCGCTGTTTCGCCCTCCGCCCTTCGCCCTTCGCCGGGCGAAGCGCGCGCGGAGCGCCCTCGTCTCGCTGCCGGCGCGAGGCGATCCGACGGCGGCCTTCCGCCCGGAGCGCGCGGTGTGCGCGCTCCATCCCGCCTTCCGTCCTCACGGCATCAGCGCAAACATGCCGGTCCAGAGCCCGATCATGGCGGAGAGCTCCAGGACCTCGCGGACGGGGCTCGCCCGGGACCGCCAGAGGCCGACGATGCCCAGGATCGCGAGAGAGCCGAAGGCCAGGACCGCCCCGGAAGCGCGCCCATCGAGGCCGCCGATGCGGGTCGAGGCGCGCCGGAGAATCTCGATGGCGCCGACGAACCACGCCGCGCAGAGAAAACGAAACGTCAGGCGCGCGAAGGCGCGAAGCCATCGGCCGAACCGGTCGGGCTCCGGCCCGCGCTCCCGAGTTTCTTCTGTCATGGGGGCTCGTCGCGAATTATCGCATCCGTAGGCGTTTGCCCACGAAGACCTCGACGCCGGTTTCCACTCTCCGCAAACGCCGTTACACTGCGACGGAATGCGAAAACTCTTCCTTCTCGGCGCCGTCGCGCTGGCCGCCGCGCCGCTCAGCGCCGCTCCCCCTTCCGCTCGGACCTCGCGCCTCGTCGGCTTTCGAGTCATCGAGCGGGTCGATGCGTCGCGGACCTCCCCGCAGTTCCCGAAAGGACGTCCGATCCAGATCGCTTTCTGGTATCCCTCCGCCTCGGCCTCTCCGCAGCTCACCTACCGCGACTACTACGTCCTGTCCGCCCGGGACGCTTCCTTCTCGCCGTCGAGCGCGGCGTCCGAGGAGCAGGCGCTCGCGCAGTACCGATCCTTTCTCGCCTCGGCAAGCGTGCCGACGCCCGAGGCCGATGCCCTTCTTGCGACCCGCATGCACGCGGCGCGCGACGCCGCTCCGGTTCCCGGGCGTGCCCCGCTCGTTCTGATCGCGCAGGGCAACGACCACTCGGCGCACGATCAGGCCTTCCTGGCCGAGCATCTCGCCTCGCGCGGATTCGCCGTCGCCACAGTGCCGTCGCAGGCCCGGATCGGCGGACGGATGAAGAGCGAGCAGGAGATTCCGTCCCAGGCCCTCGATCAGGCGGCGGACCTCGCCTTCGCGCTGGCCGTCGTGCGGACCGCGCCCAACGTCCGCGCCGGACGGTACGGCCTCGTGGGCCACAGCTTCGGGGCCAGGTCCGCCCTCCTGCTCGCGATGCGGGACACCGACGCCGGCGCCCTCGTGAGCCTCGACGGCGGGATCGGAGACGCCGCCGGCAAGGGACTTCTGGAGACGGCGCGCGGCTTCGACCGCGAGGCCGCGACCCTGCCGATCCTGCACCTCTACGAGGTCGGCGACCGCTACATGGTCTCGAACCTCGACCCGATCCGGGCACTCGTGCGATCCAACCGGTGGCTCGTGCGCGTCGACGACATGCGCCACGTCCATTTCTCGAGCCTGGGAGTCCTGGCCGCCAGCGGCACGACGCTCGGCTCCGTCACCGATGCCGACGCCTGGACGCGCACGGCATGGGACGCGGTCGCCGCCGCCACGACCAGCTTCCTGGAGAAGTTCGTCATCTCCCCGCCGGCCGCGGCGAAGGCGCGGGCATGGGCGCCGCCGTCCGCGCGTCCTCTCCACGCGGCCGAGCTTCTCGGCCGGCGCTGAGCGCGGAACGCTGAAGAGCTGAAAGGCTGACCGGCTCGATCTCGTGGCGAAGCGTCCCGTCCGCAACCTCCTCATAAGGGCCGGGTACGCCGCCCTGGGCGCGGTGTACGTGACGCTCGGGATGCTCGCGTTCCTGATCGCCTTCGACGGCGGGCGTGTCCGTGCCCGGGGATTCGGCCCCGCCTTCCGGATGCTGCTCCTGCATCCCCAGGGGCCGACGATCCTGGTCGGCATCGCCGCCGGCCTGGCCGCGTTCACGGTCGCGCGAATCCTGGACGCCGCGGATGCCGGCCGGTCGGTCGTCGTGCGAATCGTCGCGTTCTTCGACGGGATCGGACACGCGCTGATGGGCTGGCTCGCCGTGCGGCTGCTGATCCACCGCCGCGGCGTCAGCGCGCGGCCCGCGCTGGCGTGGCTCCTGTCGCAGAGCTGGGGCCCGCGAACTCTCGAGATCGCGGGCGCCGTCGTGATGGTGATCGGCGCCGTCCAGGTGTGGCAGGGAATCTCGGGGCGCCTGCCGCAGCGCCTCCCGCGCGAGCGACTCCGAGGCGCCACGACCGTCGCGGTCCGCGTGGGCCGGTTCGGGTACGCGGTGCGGGGCGTGGTCACGGGGATCATCGGCTGGTTCCTGATCCGCACCGCGCACGACGTCGACCCCCGCGCCTACCGGGACATCGGCGGCGCGCTCGAGGTGATCGAGAGCATGCGGTTCGGCGTTCCGCTCCTGGCCCTCGCCGGAGTCGGGCTCGTCGCCTACGGCGGATACCTCCTGCTCCTCGGCATCTTTCAGGCGAGAATCAAGTGAGTCGTCAGTTCTCAGTTCTCAGTTCTCGGTCGTAGAGGAGCGGCGCTCCAGACGCTCCTGCGGCTAGAATCCCGATTCCGGGCCGACGTCGGGCTTCCATCGTCCAGGGACCCGGATGAGAGGAGGAGACCGGCCCGTGTGGATCGTTCGGCTGGCGCTGCGCCGCCCGTACACGTTCGTCGTGCTGGCGCTCGCGATTCTGATCCTCGGGCCTTTCGTCATCCTCCGGACGCCGACGGACATCTTCCCGAACATCGACATCCCCGTCGTGAGCGTCGTCTGGAGCTACGGCGGCCTGTCCGCGCCGGAGATGGCCAACCGGATCGTGTCCGGTTACGAGCGGGGACTGACGACGACCGTCAACGACATCGAGCACATCGAGTCCCAGACGCTCTCGGGAATCTCGGTCATCAAGATCTTCTTCCGCCCCCGCGCCCGGATCGACGCGGCGGTCGCGCAGGTAACGGCGTTTTCTCAGACGTCGGTGCGCTCGATGCCGCCCGGCACGAATCCTCCGTTCATCATCACGTACAACGCCTCGAGCGTTCCGGTCCTGCAGCTCGCGCTTTCCGGTCAGGGACTCTCCGAGCAGCAGCTCTTCGACTTCGGTAACAACTACATCCGCACGCAACTCGCGACCGTGCAGGGGGCGGCCATTCCTTTTCCCTACGGCGGCAAGCAGCGGCAGATCCAGATCGATCTCGACCTGCCGGCTCTGCAGGCGAAAGGGCTGGCGCCAACGGACGTCGTGAGCGCCATCAGCGCTCAGAACCTGATCCTCCCGTCCGGGACGTCGAAGATCGGGAACTTCGAGTACGCCGTCGA
>JBBRDK010000056.1:0-22182 GCA_038203955.1 Thermoanaerobaculia bacterium
CGGGAGACCGCGCGGCCGCTCTTCGCGAAGAGCTGGCGGATGTCGTCCCACGCCTTCACGTACGTCACCGGATTCGAGCGGGCCGAGCGTCCGAGCGGGCTCTGGTCGACGAACTGGATGTCGGCGACCGACTCGATCCCCTCGACGCGATCGTGCTCGCCGACGTCGCACGAGACGACGCCCTTCACGCGCCGGGCATACGAGTTGTAGAGGATGTCGCGCACCAGCGTGGACTTTCCGGAGCCGGAGACGCCCGAGACCGAGACGAGCCGCCCCAGGGGAAAGCGCACCTTCAGGTCGCGGAGGTTGTGCTCCCGCGCCCCGACGACCGTGAGCGCGCCCTCGGCGCGCCGGAACGCCACGATCCGCCCGCCGCGGCCCGCCGCGACCCCCGCCGCCTCGCGGCCCGGCTCCTCCGAGCGGGCCTGCCGGCGGGCGAGCGACGCTCCCGTCGCGGAAGAGCGCACCCGGGCGAGCGCGCGCGGCGTCCCCTCGAAGAGCAGCCGGCCGCCGAGCGTCCCGGCGCCGGGCCCGAGATCGATGACGTGGTCCGCCGACTCGATCACCTCCGGATCGTGCTCCACCAGAACGACCGTGTTCCCGCGATCGGCCAGCCGGCGCAGGATCCCGAGGAGGCGGCGGGTGTCGTGGGCGTGGAGCCCGATCGTGGGCTCGTCGAGAACGTAAAGAGTCCCCGTGAGAGAGCCGCCGAGCGCCGACGCGAGCCCGATGCGCTGGGCCTCGCCTCCCGAGAGCGTCCGCGCCGAGCGCGAGAGCGTCAGGTAGTCGAGCCCGACGTCGTTCATGTACCGCACACGCGCCTTGAGCTCCGCCACCACGGACGACAGTCGCGCCTCCTCGGCCGGAGAGAGGACGAGACCCTCGAACCACTTCTGCAGGTCCGACAGGGGAACCTCGGTCAGTTCCGAGATCGTCCGCTCCCGAAAACGGACCGAAAGCGCTGCCGGACCCAGGCGGGCGCCGCGGCACTGGGGGCAGAGCGTGTAGGCGCGGTAGCGGGCAAGAAGCACCCGGACGTGGATCTTGTACCGCTTCGTCTCCAGCCATTCGAAGAAACCGTGGACGCCGTAGAACTCGCCGCGGCCGCGATAGAGCACTTCTTTTTCGTGCGACGAGAGCCGCTCGACCGGAACGTCGGTGCGCACCGAATACCTTCGGCAGGCGCGGAACAGGTCGTCGTACGTGGACTCGTAGGCCGGGGTGTTCCACGGCGCGATGGGCCGGTCGGACAGGGTCTGGCCGGGATCGGGAATGACTTTGTCGAGGTCGACTCCGATGACGCGCCCGAATCCCTGACAGGTCTGGCACGCGCCCAGAGGCGAATTGAACGCAAAGAGCGCGGGTGTGGGATCGCGGAAATCGGCCCCGCAGCGCGGGCAGTGAAGGCCGCGGCGGAAGGTGCGGGACCGATCGTCGAAGTGCGCGGAAAGACAGCCCGCCATCGCGAACCCCGTCTCCGCCGCCGCCGCGATCTCCAGCCGGGACTCCGGGCGGACGACGAACCGGCCGACGATCACGCGCAGCTTCCCGTCGGCATCGAGAAGCCCGGCGACGTCGTCGCCGATCTCGACCGTCTCGCCGGCCGGCGACAACGCGCGGAAGAACCCGGCGCGCTTCAACTCCTCGACCCGGAGCCTAGCCCCCTTTTCGCGCCGGCGCTTGCCGCCCGCCGCGCGGGCCTCCCAGGCCAGCGGGGCCACCAGGATGAGCCGGGAGCCTGGCTCGGAAGTCATCAGCTCGTCGACCGCCCGCTCGACTCCCCCGGGAAAGGCGGCGAGCCCGCAGGAGGGGCAGAATGTCGTCCCGCCGTGCGCGAACAGCAGGCGCAGAGAGTCGTGGATCTCCGTCTGGGTGCCGACCGTCGAGCGCGCGTTTCGAACGCCGTTCTTCTGCTCGAGCGCGATCGCCGGGGGAACGGGCTCGATCGAGTCGACGTCAGGCCGGTCGAGCCTCTCCAGGAACTGCCGGGCGTAGGTCGAGAGGGATTCCGCGTAACGCCGCTGCCCTTCGGCATAGAGGGTGTCGAAGGCCAGGGAGGACTTGCCCGAACCGGAAAGGCCCGTCACGACCGTCAGGCGGCCCGTCGGAATCGAGACGGACACGTCTTTCAGGTTGTGCGTCCGCGCGCCCCGGATACGGATGACAGGAGAGGGGGTTGGAATCCGCATGCGGCGACGGCTCCGGGGACGAGAGGAAACGGTTGGAGGTTCGAGAACGTTTTTCAGAACGTCCCAGCTTATACGACGCGAGGGAATCGGGAGCCGAGCGACCAACGGGAGCGAGACGGCGCGGTACTCCGCGGTCAACCAGATCGGGAATCGATCAAGAAAACCGTTTTCCCGCGGCCGGAATTTCGCCTCCCGCCTGCCGCCTGCCCCCTACCGCCCCGTCATCCCGGCAGTTCCGTCGGATCTTCGGGGCGGAACTGGTGGATCGTGCACTCCGTGACGGGCGCCGTTCCCGAAATGAAGACCTCCGTCATGTGCCGCGGGCAAGAGGGGCCGGCCAGGTAGCCGGTCCCGGGATCGATCTCGGCGGTGACGATGTCGGAGGGCACAGGAAAATTGTCCGTGAATGTCTGGGAAGGAATGGAGCGCGTGAACTCGGCGAAGAGGGGCACCGCGCCCTGAGAGCCCGAGAGGTGCACCGCCCGATTGTCGTCGTAGCCGACCCAGACGGCGGCCAGGAATCGCGGCGCGAAGCCGACGAACCACGCGTCGCGGCCGTCGTTCGTGGTTCCGGTCTTGCCGGCCAGGATCCCCCGCACGCCGCCGGCGCGGGCTCCACCGCCGGTCCCCCGGTCGACCGCGCCGCGCAGAAGCGAGTCGACCAGAAACACCGCGTCCGCGGGCAGCGCCGGTTTGAGCGCGGTTTCCTTGCGGTCGAGGACCGACCCGTCCGAGTTCATCACTCCGACGATGGCGTTGGGCTCGATGCGCACGCCGCTGTTCGCGAAGACGGAATACGCCGAGGCGATCTCCATCGGCGAGATCTCGAACGCGCCGAGGGCGATCGAGGGATAGGGGCGCAGGTCCGAGCCGATGCCCGCCGCGCGCGCCGTCGCCAGCACGGTTGGAAGGCCCGCGGCGAGAGCGGCCCGGACGGTCGGGATGTTGATCGACTGCTCGAGCGCCTGCCGCGCCGACATCGGGCCGCGGAAGCTGTTGTCGTAGTTCTTGGGCGTCCACTGCTGCTCGGATTGCTGCCGGTCCCACGCGACGGTGATCGGCGCATCCTCGAAGATCGTCGCCGGAGTGACGGGCTTTGCGAGGTCGCGCCTCGCGAAGGCCGCCAGATAAACGAACGGCTTGAAGAGGGACCCGGGCTGGCGGTGGGCCTGCGTGACGCGGTTGAACTGGGAGCGCCGGTAGTCCCGGCCCCCGACCAGGACGCGGACGCTGCCCGTCTGCGGCTCGAGGACGATGAGGGCGCCCTGGAGGGGAGCCTCCTTCGCGGCTTCCGCGAGCCGGCGGTACTTCTTCTCGAGCGCCGCGAGGCCCTCACTGACCGCGCGCTGGCCCGCCTGCTGCAGGTCGACGTCGAGCGTCGTGTAGATCTGAAGACCCTCGCTCTTCAACTTCTCTCCGTAGCGCTCCGCGAGCTCGCCCTTCACGAAATCCACGAAGTGAGGCGCCTTCGTCTTGAATTTCGTCCGCGATACAGGGCGCATGGGCTCCGCGAGCGCCGCCTTGAGCGCGGCGTCGTCGATCTTCTTCTCCTCGCGCATGAAGCGAAGCACGAGGTCCCGCCGCTGGAGCGCCCGCGCCGGGTTGCGCAGGGGCGAGTAGACGTTCGGCGCCTTGATGATCGCGGCCAGGGTCGCGGATTCGGCCAGATCGAGGTCGGCCGCCTCTTTCCCGAAGTAGTGGCGCGCGGCCTCCCCGACGCCCGTAATGGCGATCGCTCCCTCGCGGCCGAGGTAGATCTCATTCAAGTAGGCCTCGAGGATCTCGTCCTTGGAATAGCGGGCGTCGAGGATGACCGCGAGCACCGCCTCGATCGCCTTGCGCTTGAGCGTCCGCTCGGGCGAGAGATAGAGGTTCTTGACGAGCTGCTGCGTGAGCGTCGAGCCTCCCTGTTTCGCGCCTCCGCGCATGTTCGAGAGGAAGGCCCCGAAGCTGCGCTTGATCGACACCCCTGCGTGCCGGTAGAAGTCGCGGTCCTCCGTCGCGAGGATCGCGTCCGTCAGAGTCCGCGGAACCTCCGACAGGCGCACGAGCGTCCGGTCTTCGACGTCCTCGCCGAACACCGACCCGAGGAGCTCGGGCTCGACGACCACCGCCGCGATGGCCGCGCCTTTCTCGTCCCGGACGGACGCCACGCGGCCTCCGGAGAACTGGACGGTCGCGGGAAATCCGGGGAAGTCGTGCCCGGGGTAGCGGAAGCGGCGCGTGAAGAGCTCGACCCTGTCGCCGCGCCGGCGGTAGTGGCCCGGCCGGGCGGGAACGACCTCGTCGCGCTGGTACAGGAGCCGGTCGAGCTTCGCCGTGAGCTTCTCGGGCGAGCCGCCGTCGCCCGTTCTGACGGCCAGCATGTCGGAGTAGATCCTCGAAGGCAGACTCCACCGTCGCCCCTCGAATCGGGAAACCACCACGGACGTGAAGTAGGCGACAAAGAGAAGGCCCGCGAGGACCATCACGCCGAGGGCCGCGAGAATCGGCACGCGATGGCGGTACACCCAGAGGTGGAGGGAGACACGCTTCGGGCGGGGAGAGGTCCAGGTCGGCATGCCGGGGGAGGAGCATAACGGAGCTGTCTGCTGTCAGCGGTCAGCTCTCAGTTTTCAGTTTCCAGTTTTTTGGTTCTCGGTTATCAGTTCTCAGTTCTCAGTTCTCAGTTCTCAGTTATCCCCGAGCGATAACCAGTCCCGGGGCACCTCCGATTCCCTCCTAGTTGACCGCGGAGTACCGCGGCCGTCTCGCTCCCGTTGGTCGCTCGGCTCCCGGCCCCGGGCTCTGGTCTAATGCGCGGCGTGTCGAAGAAGAAAGCGCGGCCGGTCGCCCGCCCGGCGAACCGGGCCGCAACGGTCCGCAGGGGGGCTCCGCCCCCCGCCGCGGCGGCGGCCTCGCGCGATCTTTCCGGCGGTGTCGCGGCGGCGCTGCTCGGCGCGGCATTCGCGGGAGCCGCGCTGGCCTTCGATTCGGGCGCGGACGCTTCTTTCGACGCGCCCAAACGGTTTTTCGTGCTCTTTGCCGTCGCCTTCGCCGCGCTGGCGGTGTTCGGTTTCGTCCCCTGGAGCCTTCCGGCCGCGAAGGGCCGCCTGGCCGGCTGGCGCGACCGGCGGCTTCCCGCGCTGCTTGCGGCCGGCGCCCTGCTCGCCGCGCTCGTCTCCGCGGCGGCGTCGCCGCGCCGCGGCCTCGCCTTCGATTCGCTGCGCCCGCTGTTCCTGATGGCAGCGCTCCTGCCGCTCGGCGCCTCGCGCGCGGTCTCCCGGCACCGCGGGTTCCTTCTGGCGACTTTCATCGCCGCCTGCGGAATCGACGCCGCCGTCTCGATCCTGCAGGCGCGGGGTCTCTACCAGCCCTTTCCCCTCGTCACGCAGGGCAACCGCGAAGCGACCGGCGCCTTCGCCGGCAACGTCGGGTATCTGGCGCTCGGCCTGGCGCTCGCCGCGGTGGCCGCGCTCGCGATCGCGCTGACGCCGAGGGCCCGCGCGGCGCGCCTGGCCGCCGGAGGGTGCTTCCTGCTCTTTTCCGGCGCGCTGCTCGTGAATCGCAACCTCACCTCGTTCTCCGCGCTCGCCGCCGGCGCCGCGGTTCTCCTGTTCGGCCTGTTCGGCCGCCGTGCCCTCCTCCCCCTGGCGGCCGCCCTCCTCCTCGTTTTCGCCGGCATGTTCGCGTACCGGCCGATGCGCGACCGCGCCGCCGACGCGGTCCGCTCGGCCCGCGCGGGCGACTGGGACGTGCTGCTCTCGTACCGTCTCGCGCCCTGGGCCGCGGCCCTGCGGATGGCCCGGGAGCGGCCGCTGACCGGCTACGGCCCCGGAACGTTCGGGGCCGAATACGTCACGCATCGCCTGGACGCGGAGATCGCCTCGCGCCGGCGCTTCGTCAGCCCCCTCGCGACGAGCACCTATGGAGAGGCGCACTGCGACTACCTTCAACCGTTCGCGGAGGTCGGAGTGCCCGCCGGCCTCGCCGCCATCTCGGCGGCGGCGCTCCTCCTGGCGGGACTCGTCCGAGTGGTCCGGGGCGCCCCGGCGGGGGATCGCGTGGAGGCGCTCCTCCTCCTGGCGCTGCTGTCCGCGGGCGCGGTCGCCGCGCTCACGTGGTTTCCGCTTCAGCGTCCCATCACCGCGATACCCCTCCTGCTCGCCGCCGGGCGAGCGTGGCGGCTCACCGCCGGGGGGGCGCCGTCGTGAGGCTCGCCCGCCCCGCGCTCATCGTCGCCGCCCTCGCTCTGCTCCTGTGGCGCGAGCCCGCGCGCTACTCCGCCGAGCGCGAGATCCGCGTCGCCACGGAAGCGCTGCGCTACGTCCTCACCCACTCGGAGCTTCCGGACGCCGCCGGCGCTCTCGACCGGATCGCGGGCGTGGCCCGGTCCGCGGCGCGGCCGCTTCCCGGAGACGCGCGGCCCCTCGTTCTCGAGGGATCCGCGCTGCTCGTGCGAGGCGAGCCATCGCGGGCGCTCGAGCTCTACCGGCGGGCGAACCAGGACGGCGAGCGCGCGGAAACGGACCTGAACCTGGCCCGCGCCCTGGAGCGGCTCGGACGGGAAGAGGACGCCCGCGCCGCGTACGTCCGGGCCGCCTGGGTCTCGCCGGCCCTTCTCCGCGCGATGCTGCCCGATGCGGCGCAGGCCGCGCGAAACCGCATCACCGCGCTCGAGCACGATCTGAGGGCGGGGCGGCTGAAGGAACCGCCACCGCTGCCGAAGGAGTAATCAGTTGTCAGTTGTCAGAAAACTCAGAACTGAGAACTGAAAACTGACAACTATTTGAAGATCGGCGCCGACCAGACGCCCCAGACGTGCAGCTTGTAGAGCAGCATCGTCCGCAGGATCGCGAACCCGTAGCGCACCGACGGCCCGAACGCGATCTGCGACGCGTCGTCGAAGTACCGGGTCTCGATCGGGATCTCGCGGATCGTGAGGCCCTTCGCCATCCCCTGCGCGATGATCTGCGTGTCGAACACGAACCCGTCCGAGTTCGCATCGAGCCGGACGGATTCGAGATAGCGGCGGCTGTAGGCCCGGAACCCGCTGTGGTACTCCGTCAGGTAGATCAGAAACGTCGCGTTCTCGACGGCCGTCAGGAAGATGTTCCCGAGGTACTTCCACTTCGGCATTCCCCCCTGGATCGGCCGGCCGCCCAGCATCCGGCTGCCGAACACGGCGTCGCACCGCCTGGCGAGGAGCGGCTCGAGCAGGTGAGGGATGACGGTTGGATCGTATTGATGGTCGGGGTGGACCATGACGACGATGTCGGCACCGCGGTCGAGCGCGGTGCGGTAACACGTCTTCTGGTTCCCGCCGTATCCCCGGTTCCTGGGGTGGACCACGACGTGGAGGCCGAGGCGGCGGGCCTCCTCCACCGTGCGGTCGCGCGACGCGTCGTCGACCAGGATGACGTCATCCACCGCTCCCTTCGGGATGTCGGCCCACGTCCTCTCGAGGGTCTTCTCGGCGTTGTAGGCGGGCATCACCACCGCGACGCGAGGCCGGTCCGCCGCGGAGGCCGCCGGGTCCGGCGCCGGCGGGATCCGTTCCGTCACTTCAGATTCCACGGCGGGTCAGAACGACCGGGAGCGTCCTCAAGAGGATCGCCAGATCGAGCCCGAAAGACCAGTTATTCAAGTAGGCCAGATCGTAGCGCAGCTTGATCTCGGGCTCCGTCGAGTAGTCCCCGGAGATCTGCGCGAGGCCCGTCAGCCCCGGCCGGACCGAGTGCCGGAGCGAGTACCCGGCGACGCGGCGGGAGAACCGCTCCGTGAACTCGGGGCGCTCCGGCCGCGGACCGACGAGGCTCATGTCGCCGCGGAGGACGTTCCAGAGCTGAGGAATCTCGTCGACGCGCATCGCGCGCAGGAGGCGGCCGACAAAGGTCACCCGCGGATCTCCGGGAGCGGAGAGCACCGCCCCCGTCTCGATCTCCGCGCCGGCGCGCATCGTCCGCAGCTTCCACAGCGAGAAGCCGAGGCCGTCCTTGCCGACGCGGCGCTGGCGGTAGAACGGCCCCCCGCGCGACGTCGACAGCACCAGGACCGCGGCGAGCGCGAGAAAGGGAAGCGCGGCGAGGAGCAGCACGAAGGCGCCGGCGACGTCGAACGCGCGCTTGGCGCCCGCCGGAACCCCTTCGAGCGGACGCAGCTTCGCCTCGAGCAGCGGAAGATCTCCGACGATCCGGAATCGCAGCCGCCCGATCATGGTCTCGAAGGGCGAGGGCCAGACCAGCAGGTCCGCATCGCCCTCGCGCGGCAGGACCTCGCCGATCCGGTCCCGCCAGCTGGTCTCCTCGGGGGTCAGAATGATCTCGTCCGCTTCGACGCGCCGGGCGGCCTCGGCCAGGTCGGCGAGGGCTCCCACGCGCTCCACTCCCGGAATCGAGCTCTCCGAATCGGCCACGAGCCCCACGACCTCGACCCCGGACCAGGGGTGCCGGCGGATCGTGTCCGCGATCAGAAGGGCGGCGGGCCCCGTCCCGACGATCAGGGCGCGCCGTCGCGGCTGAGGAAACAGACGCTCGAGCAGGATGCGCCAGAGCGCGACCATCGCGCCGTTTACCAGGACGTAGAGGACGAGGACCGACCGGGGGAAGGCGTACGCCTGCGCGAACGCGAGAAAGAAGATCGCCGAGAGGGCCAGGAGCTGGAAGAAGAGCGCCGGAATCAGGAGGCGCCCGAGCGGATCCCGGAAGCGCTCCCTCGCGCCGTAGAGGCCGAAGAGCGACAGCGAGATCCCCTGCGCCGCGGCGACCAGGAGCACGTTGGCGGGAGTGAACTGGACGTTCCGCGCCGGCAGCAGGGTTTCCGTGCCGGGGATCCAGACGCGCGTCCGGATCCAGAACGCGAACGCGAGCGCCGCGATCGCGATCGCGATGTCTCCCGCCAGAGCGGTCGCGCGGAAGTGGGAGTGCAAGGGACCGCTCACGATCGCGCCACCGGCTTCCAGGCCGGACGGCTGTACCCCGAGAGGCCCGCCGCCACGCCCGCCGCCAGAGCCAGGTTGATCACGGCGAAATAATAGAGCGCACCCGCTCCGCCGCGCGGCGCCGGCAGCCGGAACCGTACCCAGAGGGCCGCGAGACCGGCGAGGCCGAGAACCGCGGCGCCCGCCGGACGCAGCGCGGAGCTTCCGAGCGCGGCGGCCGCGGACAGCAGAAAGAAGAGCGGCGAGAGCCAGCGAGCCGCCTTCCGCGACACAAAGACGAGGGAGAGGAGAGGACGTCGCGCCGCGTTCCACAGCCATCCCTCCCGCCGAAGCACCTGCCCGGCCCCGACGCCGATCCGGAACCGCCGCGATGTCTCGGCGCGTGCGTCCCGGCCGGCCCCTTCCCGCGCGACGGCGTCTCCCGCGAACACGACCGCGCCGCCGCGCCGGGCTACGCCGAGCGGGATCAGGAAGTCGTCCATCGATGTCGTGTCGGAGGGGAGCCTCGGGACTTCGCTCCGGCGGGCCGCGTAGATCGCGCCGTTCGCTCCCAGGCACACCCCGAGGCGGCCCTCGGCCTCTTTCAGGTCCGTCTCACGGTCCCAGAACGCGTTCTCCGGCGTGCCGGAATCGCCGTCGGGCGCCTCCAGGATCAGACGCCCGCAGGCGGCTCCCGCTCCGCCTCGCTCGAGCGCGCGGCAGAGCGCGCGGATCGCGCCCGGTTCGAAACGCGTGTTCGCGTCGGTGAAAACGAGAACCTCGGCGGAGGAGCCGGCCACGAGGTCGTTCAGCACGCTCGCCTTGCCTCGCCGCTCGGGAAACTCGCGCACGGCGACCCGGGAACCGCCCGCGTCACGCGCCTGCTCCGCCGTCCGGTCGGCCGACCCGTCGCAGCCGATCGAGATCCGGTACTCGCCGTCCACCTCCTGGGCGAGCAGGTCCCGCACGCGATCCGCGATCACCCGCTCCTCGTCCGCCGCCGACACGAGAACCTCGACGCTCGAGCGGGCCGGCACGCGGCCGGCGTCATCGGAGAACGACGCGCGCCGCGCCAGTCGACGCACGATCGGGGGGTAGGCGAGGTACGACCAGGCGGCGAGAAAAAGCGCGAGCGCCAGCAGGATGACGGGGAGGACCGTCACGCCCGGGCCCTCGCGATGAGCTCGGCGGCGAACGCCTCGCCGATCCGGGCCCAGTCGTACCTCCGCTCGACCCGGGCCCTCGCCGCGGCGGAAAGGCTCTCCCGCAGGGAAGGGTCGCGCAGGAGGCGGACGAGCGCGTCCGCGAAATCCGGGGGATCGTCCCGCAGCAGGATTTCGCGTTCCGGCTCGAGCTCCAGGCCCTCCGAGCCGACCGTCGTCGAGACCACGGGAACGCCGCAGGCCACCGCTTCGAGGATTTTCAGGCGGGTGCCGCCGCCCGCGCGCAGCGGAACGATCGCCGCGTCGGCGCGCGACCAGTGCGGGCGCGTGTCCCCGCCTTCGCCGAGGAACTTCCACTCGGGGGCCCGGCGCATCAGCGAGGCCGGCGCTCCGCGCCCGAGGACCTCGACACGGGCCTCCGGCGCCGCCGCCCGCACGAGCGGCCAGACGCGGTCGGCGAACCAGCGCAGGCCCTCCGCGTTCGGGGGCCACGAGAGATCCCCAACGAAGAGGAGGAGCCCGCCACCGGGGCGGGCCGGACGGAAGTCGTAGCGGGAGAGATCCACGGCGTTGGGAATCACCACGGGCGAGGCCGCCGGCGCAAGCCTCAGCAGCTCCGACGCGTCGGGGACCGAGACGCAGGAGGCCCCGTCCGCGCGGGTCAGAAGCATCGTCTCGAACGCGCGCACGCGCGGGGCCTGGAGCCCGGCGAAGGCGCGGAGCGGCAGGCTCGACGCGGTCTCCGACATCCGCTCCCAGATCGTGGAATCCAGGTTGTGAAAGTCGACCCAGGACGGCCTTCCGCGGCCGAGAGCGAGGGGACCCACGTGGTACGAGTGGGCGAGGATCCAGGCGGGACGCTCGCGCGCCGCCTCGCGGGACAGCCGCGCGCGCATCCTCGCGGACTGATACAGCCTCGGGGAGTACGGGCCTCCGAGGATGAGACTCGCCGCGGCCGCCTGCGCCCGACGGACCGCGCGGGGCAGCTGGGAAAACTCCTCCACGTCCACCCCTTCCGGATACTCCGCGGCCCCCGTCAGGTGCGGGGCGCGCAGAACGAACGCCCGGACGCGAAACGAGCCCGTGAGCGCGCGTATCAGGTGAAAGTTGCGGATGGCGAGGCCGTCGCGCGTCGGATGCGTCGGCCGGGGAAGCACCGAGAACAGAAGCGGCTTCATGGGGAAACGCGAGTATAGGGAGAAGACGGGCGGGAATCGGGAATCGACGTGAGGAGTTCGAGCCGGTGCGTATTTACGGCATCCATCGGTTGAATCGAGGGAGCACCGTACCTTGCCACATTCGCGTTCCCGCCCATTACGGCTACGACGCGATCAGACAAAGAGGGAAAAGAGTGACCGACGGACCGGGCGGTCGCGGCCAGGACGCTCAGGCTCCCCTTTCGTTTCCCGTTTCCCGATCTAGTTGACCGCGGAGTACCGCGGCCGTCTCGCTCCCGTTGGTCGCTCGGCTCCCGATTCCCGGCCCCCTCGGGGCGATGAGCACGCAAAAGAAAAGGCCCCGGCGTCGAGCCGGGGCCGAAATTTACGAAACGGGTCGATCGATCAGTACATTCCGCCCATGCCGCCGCCGCCCGGCATCCCGGCCGGGGCCTTGTCCTTCTCCTTGATCTCGGAGATGAGGGCCTCGGTCGTGAGCATCAGGCCGGCGATGGACGCCGCGTTCTGCAGCGCGTTCTTGGTGACCTTGGTCGGATCGATGATGCCGGCCTTGAGCATGTCTTCGACCTTCTCCGCGTTCGCGTTGAAGCCGAAGTTGCCGCCCTTGGCCTTGAGCTCGTTGATGATGACCGAGCCCTCCATCCCCGCGTTGGCGACGATCTGCCGCGTGGGCTCCTCGAGCGCGCGGAGAAGGATCCTGGCGCCGATCTGCTGGTCGCCGTGGAGACCCTTGACCACGCTGTTGATCGAATCGACGCAGCGGAGAAGCGCCACGCCGCCGCCGGGGACGATCCCCTCTTCGACGGCCGCCTTGGTCGCGTGCATCGCGTCCTCGACGCGGGCCTTCTTCTCCTTCATCTCGGTCTCGGTGGACGCGCCGACCTTGATCTGCGCGACGCCGCCGACGAGCTTCGCCAGCCGCTCCTGGAGCTTCTCGCGGTCGTAGTCGGACGTGGTCTCTTCGACCTGCGTCCGGATCTGCTTCACGCGGCCCTGGATGGCTTCCTGCTTCTTCTTGGAGCGGTCATCCACGACGAGCGTCGTGTTGTCCTTGTCGACGTTGACCTTCTTCGCGTCGCCCAGGTCTTCCCACTTCACGTTCTCGAGCTTGATCCCGAGGTCCTCGGAAATGAGCTTGCCGCCGGTCAGGATCCCGATGTCCTCGAGCATCGCCTTGCGGCGATCTCCGAAGCCGGGGGCCTTGACCGCGCAGACCTGAAGCGTGCCGCGCAGCTTGTTGACGACGAGAGTCGCGAGCGCCTCGCCCTCGACCTCTTCGGCGATGATCAGAAGCGGCTTGCCCTGCTTGGCGATCTGCTCGAGCACCGGGAGGAGGTCCTTCATGTTGGAGATCTTCTTCTCGAACAGGAGAACCTTGGCGTTCTCGAGGATGCACTCCATGCGCTCCGCGTCGGTGATGAAGTACGGGGAGAGGTAGCCGCGGTCGAACTGCATGCCCTCGACGACTTCGAGCGTCGTCTCGAGCCCGCGAGCCTCTTCGACCGTGATCACGCCGTCCTTGCCGACCTTGTCCATCGCCTCGGAGATGATCTTGCCGATCTCGACGTCATTGTTGGCCGAGATCGTACCGACGTGCGCGATGTCCTTGCCCTCGACGGGCTTCGACATCTTGTTGAGCGCTTCGACGGCGGCGCGGACACCCGCGTCGATGCCGCGCTTCAACTCCATCGGATTCGCGCCCGCGGTGACGTTCTTGATCCCCTCGCGGTAGATCGCCTGCGCGAGAACGGTCGCCGTGGTGGTTCCGTCGCCGGCCACGTCGGACGTCTTCGAAGCGACCTCGCGGACCATCTGCGCGCCCATGTTCTCGAGCGAATCCTGAAGCTCGATCTCCTTGGCGACGGTCACGCCGTCCTTGGTGATCGTGGGCGAACCGAACTTCTTTTCGATGACGACGTTGCGGCCCTTGGGACCGAGCGTCACCTTCACGGCGTCCGCGAGCTTGTTCACGCCGTGGAGGATGCGCTGGCGCGCCTCCTCGCCGTATGAGATTGTTTTTGCTGCCATATTTTCTGTCTCCGTTTATCTCTTAATCGGTTTCCGTGACTGTCGAGTGCTTATTTTTCGACGACGGCGAGAACTTCGTCCTCGCGCAGGATGAGGTGCTCCTCGTCGTCGATCTTGATCTCCGTCCCGGCGTACTTGCCGATCAGGATGCGGTCGCCCTTCTTGACGTCTAAAGGAAGCTGCTTGCCTTCCTCGTTGATCTTCCCCTTGCCGACGGCGACGACCTCGGCCTCCATGGGCTTTTCCTTGGCCGTGTCGGGGATGATGATGCCGCCCTTGCGGGTCTCCGTGGTCTCGAGACGCTTGACGAGAATGCGGTCGTACAGCGGTCGAATCTTCATTCTTTTCCTCCAGTTACCCTTCTGAGATTGCCGGGAAGACCCTCGGTGGTGCCCGGCGGAGATTGGATATTAGCACTCCTCGCCATCGAGTGCTAGTACCCACAATGACTTCGGTTAAGCGCTTTATTTTAAGCCATTTATTGGCGTGCGAGACTCGTCCTACCGGACGCTTCGGACGCCGTTTTCCGCGCTTATGAACGAAGAAAACTGGCCGGTTCCGGGGACGGCGGGAGCCCGCGTCCATTCGGGGGGCGGGGTATCGTCGCAAACCGATCCATGAACTCGGAAAGCTGGAAAGGCCGCGACGTCCTGATCACCGGCGGCCTCGGCTTCATCGGATCCAACCTCGCGATCCGGCTCGTCCGCGAAGGCGCCCGCGTCACGCTCTGCGACGCGATGATCGAGGGCTACGGCGGCAATCGGGCGAACATCCGGGAGATCGCGTCCGACGTCTCCGTCGTCATCGCCGACGTGCGCGACGAATCGGCCATGGGAGAGCTCGTCGCGGAGCGGGACGTCGTGTTTCATCTGGCGGCGCAGGTCTCGCACGTGATGTCTCTCTCGAACCCGTACCCCGACATCGACATCAACATCAAGGGGACCGCCGCCGTCCTCGAGGCGTGCCGGAAGCGGAATCCGCACGCCGTCGTCGTCCGGTCTGGAACCCGAGGGCAGTACGGTCCCGCGGTCCGGCTCCCCGTTTCGGAGGAGGCGCCCTCGGATCCCCGCGGCCTCTACGAGATCTCGCAGCTCACCGCGGAAATGATCTGCCGGACGTACACGCGAATCCACCGCATCCGGACGGTCCCGCTGCGCCTGACCAACATCTACGGTCCGCGGGCGCAGATGCGCCACTCACATTTCGGCGTCGTCAACTGGTTCGTCAGGCTGGCGCTCGCGGGCGAGTCGATTCCGATCTTCGGCTCCGGGCAGATTCTCCGGGACTTTCTCTACGTCGACGATTGCGTCGAAGCGCTCCTGAAGGCCGCCGCGGAGCCATCGGCCGTGGGCGAGATCTTGAACGTCGGCAACGACCGGTCGGGAACCTTCCTCGAAGTCGCGCAGATCCTGCAGGAATTGGTGCCCGGCACCGAAATGCGGTTCACCGACTTCACGCCCGAGAGGCGCGCGCAGGAGCCCGGCGACTTCGTCTCGGACATCTCGAAGATCCGGCGCATGCTCGGATGGAGCCCCGCCGTCGACCTCCCGGAAGGGCTCGCCAGAACGGTGGAGTTCTACCGGGAACGGAAAAACGACTATTTCTAGCCCGTCACCTCTGAACTCTGAACTCTCAACTCTGAACTCTCGACTTTCAACTTCTCATAAGCTAACGCACCGATGATTTCGATCCATCCGACGGCGCTGGTCGCCTCCGCCCGCATTGGAGAGGGCACCCGGATCTGGGCGTTCGTCAACGTGCTTGAAGGCGCGACGATCGGGCGAGATTGCAACATCTGCGATCGGTGCTTCATCGAAAACGACGTCATCGTGGGAGACCGCGTCACGGTGAAGTGCGGCGTGTCTCTCTGGGACGGCGTGCGTCTCGAAAATGACGTCTTCGTCGGGCCGGACGTCACGTTCTCGAACGACCCGCGCCCCCGCAGCGGCGTGCATCTTTCCTCCTTCCCCCGGACCCTGGTCCGGACGGGCGCTTCGCTCGGCTCGGGCGCGGTCCTCTTGCCCGGCATCACGATCGGGCGCTGGGCCATGGTCGGCGCCGGCGCCGTCGTCACCCGCGACGTCGGCGATTTTGTCCTCGTCTACGGGAATCCGGCGCGCCAGAGGGACTGGGTCTGCCGCTGCGCGAGGGCCCTCGCCTTCGACGGGGATCGGGCGGCATGTCTGTGCGGCCGGGCGTTCCTCCGCAACGGGGCGGGCGGCGTGCGCGAGGAGGCGGCGTGAGCCCCTCCGCCGCCCGCTCGTCCATTCGCGTCCCCTTCGCGGATTTCGCGGGCGCCTATGCGGCCCGCCGGAGGGAGATCGACGAGGCAGTCGCGCGCGTGATCTCCAGCGGCTCGTTCATCCTCGGTCCGGAGGTCGAGGCTTTCGAAGGCGCCTTCTCCCGCTTCCTGGGAGTCGACCACGTGGTCGGCTGCGGGAACGGAACCGAGGCGATCGCTCTCATGCTGCAGGCCGTCGGCGCGGGCCCGGACGACGAGGTCGTGGTGCCGGCCAACGCGTGCGTCCCGGTCGCCGCGGGCGTCCGCCTCTCCGGCGCGCGCCTACGGCTCGCGGACGTCGACACCGCGACGCTCACGCTCGACCCCGCCGCCGTCGATCGCGCCGCCGGACCGCGGACGCGGTTCGTGCTCGCGGTGCACCTCTACGGGGGCGTCGCCGATCTCGACGGCCTGGAGACGGTGGCCGCGCGCCGCGGGCTGACGCTTCTCGAAGACTGCGCGCAGAGCCACGGGGCCGCCTGGAAGGGGCGCCGGACCGGCTCTTTCGGCGCCGCCGCCGCGTTCTCCTTCTACCCGACGAAGAACCTCGGAGCCTTCGGGGACGGGGGCGCGGTCGCGACCCGCGATCCCGGGATCGCGCGCCGGCTCCGTTCTCTGCGCCAGTACGGCTGGTCCCGCCGCGATTTCTCGGAAACGGAAGGCCGCAACTCGCGCCTCGACGAGCTGCAGGCCGCGATCCTCAGCGCGAAGCTTCCCGCCCTCGAAGAAGACAACGCCCGGCGGCGCGACGTGGCAGCCCTCTACGACGAGGCGCTCGCGGATCTGCCGTTGACGCTTCTCTCCGCGCGCCCGGGCAGCGCTACCGCGGCGCACCTCTATCCCGTCCGAAGCGACCGGCGGGACGGGCTGCGTGTGGCGCTCGAGGCCGCCGGCGTCGAAACGAGTATCCACTATCCGACGCCGCTCCATCTCCAGCCCGCCTACGAATTCCTGGGCCACCGCCGCGGGGATTTTCCCGTCTCGGAGCAGGCGGCGGAGACCGTGCTGTCGCTTCCCCTCCACGCGCATCTGACGGCCGCGCACGTCGACGCCGTCGTCTCCTCGATCCGCGGTTTCTTCGGGGCGGCATGACACGCCCGCTCGTCTCCGTCGTCGTTCCCGTCTACTTCAACGCGGGGACCGTCTCCCGGCTCGCCGAGCGACTGCGCGCGGGCGCTTCGGGAGCGGACTGGGACCTCGAGGCGATCTTCGTGGACGACGGCTCGGGCGACGAATCGTGGGACCGAATCACGGAGATCTGCCGGGCCTGGCCCGCCGCGAGAGGGGTCCGACTGACACGGAATTTCGGGTCGCAGATGGCGATCGTCGCCGGCCTTCAGGAGGCGCGCGGCGACGCCGCAGCGGTCCTCTCCGCGGACCTCCAGGAGCCTCCCGAGCTGCTGCCGGACCTCGTGGCGGCGTGGCGGCGGGGCGCGACCGCCGCGCTGGCGGTCCGCCGGAGCCGCCCGGAGGGTTGGGCCTCCCGCGCCGCGTCCCGGTTCTACTACCGCGCGCTCCGCAGGCTGGCGTTCTCGGAGATGCCGGCGGAGGGCTTCGACTGCTTCCTGATCGCGCGCCCGGCCGTCGACTTCCTCGCGCAGGCGCGGGAGGTGCACACGTCGATGCCGGGGCTGCTCCTCTGGGCGGGATTCCCCGCCGTCCTCGTTCCCTACGACCGGGTCGCGCGCGACGAGGGCCGCTCGCGCTGGACCCTCGCCAAGAAGCTCAAGTACTTCGCCGACGCCATCGTCTCGTTCTCGTACGCTCCCCTGCGCTTCATGTCCGTCGGAGGCATCCTTCTCGCGCTGCTTTCCTTCGCGTACGCCGCCTTTCTCGTCTTCTTCAAGCTCTTCCACGGCCAGCCGATCCAGGGCTGGACCACGACGATGGTGGTGCTCGCCTTCCTCTCGGGGGTGCAGCTCCTCTCCCTCGGCATCCTCGGCGAGTACCTCTGGCGAACCCTGGACGCCGCGAGGGGACGGACGGGATTCGTGGTGAGGGAAAAGACGGAGGAAGAGTTGAGCGTAAGCGTTAAGAGTTAAGAGTTAAGAGACCGGGAGTCGCTTGAATTCCGCTGGACTCTCAACTCTCGACTCTCGACTCTCAACTCTCGATTCTCAACTCACAACTTTCTCCTCAGCAGGTGCGCCGTAAACCCGTCGTTCGCCGGTCCAGGCAGGATCTGCAGCCGGTGTCCGTCGACGAACGGGCGCAGCGCCTCCGGTGGTTCCATGGCCGCCGGCTCGAGCTCGGGACGCCGCTCCACGACTCTCTGTACGACGCGCTCGTTTTCCTCCTGCTCCAGGCTGCACGTCGAGTAGAGGATGAAGCCTCCGGGGCAGGCGAGCGCGGCCGCGGCGGCGAGTCCGCGCTCCTGGGCGCGCGACAGGCTCTCGATGGCGTCCCGACTCACGCGATAGCGGATCTCGGGGTTCTTGCGAAGCGTCCCGGTGCCGCTGCACGGCGCGTCGTACAGGACCCGGTCGAAACGGCCGGCGGGAAGTGGGGCGGCGAGGATGTCCGCAGCGGCCGGCGCGACCTCGTCGATGCCGAGCCGGCGGCGCGCCTCGCGAACCCGCAGAAGGCGAGCTGGAGATCGGTCGAGGGCGACGACCCTCCGGACGCAACCGAGCGCAATCGCCGCAAACGACTTGCCCCCGGGCGCCGCTGCTACGTCCACGAGCGTGTCGCCGCGCGGGAGCAGCAGCGGAAGCGCCTGGGAGCCGACGTCTTGGATCGCGAAGTGGCCTTCGCCGAACAGGGGGGACCGCAGCGGGTTGCCTGACACCACGACCAGCCCCAGCGGCGAGAGCGCGGAGATCTCCGTCTCGATGCCCTCGGCGGCGAGGGCCGCCGCGAGGCGGGCGCGGTCGGTGCGGCGCGGGTTGACCAGGAGGTCGAGGCCGGACGGCGCGTTGTCCGAATCGAGCAGCGCTACGGTGCGGTCGGCCCCGAAGCGATCGAGCCAGCGCGCCACCAGGAACTCCGGATGGGAGAAGCGCCGGGCGAGCCCCGCCGCGTCGAGGGAGGCGAAATCCCCCTGCACCGGAGGGCCGCGCCGGAGCAGAGTCCGGAGAACCGCGTTGACGAGTTTGCCGGCCCCCTCTCCCCCGCTCCCCCGGGCGTGGCGGACGGCCTCGTCGACGGCCGCGTATTCGGGGACGCGGTCGAGGTACCGGAGCTGATACAGCGCAACCTCGAGGACTTCGCGGAGGGGCGACGCCAGCTTCGCGAGCGGGATGCGGGAAACGGCCGCGAGCTCCGCGTCGAGAGCGGCGCGCCGGCGGAGAACTCCGAGGACGAGGTGGCGAAAGAGATCGTGGTCGGCCGGCGAAAGAGTACCGCCCCTCTCCGCGAGCAGCGGGGTCGCGCGGCCGCCGCGCTCCAGCACCTCGCGCAGGACTTCGACCGCGCGGCGCCGCGCCGGCGAGATCGCCCGAATTCCCGGAGGCGGCCCCGGACGTCCCTTCATGCGGGCCGACCGCCGAATCGCCCGCCGGGACCGGCGCTCGCCGCGAACTCCGCCGCCGTGACGGGCTTCTTTCCCTCGCGCTGCAGCCGCCGCACGAGAAGCGAGGTGCCGCCTCCCGCCTGAACGGCGAGCGAGCCCTCCGCCATCCGGAACGCGCCGGGGGCCGCCGATTCACCGGGGGGTCCGACGTCCGCCTCGAGGATCTTGATTCGTTCCTTTCCGAGAAACGTGAAGAGCCCGGGCCACGGAGTGAAGGCCCGGAGGCGCCGCTCGAGCTCCGCCGCGGGGCGGGACCAGTCCGCCTCGCCGTCCTCGCGTCGGATCGTCCGGCACCAGGTCGGCGTTCCCTCCTGCGGCCTCGGAACCAGCGTTCCCGTCTCGAGACCGGTCAGCGTCTCGCCGAGCAGGTCGGCGCCGGCGGCGGCGAGGCGCGCCGAGAGCGAGCCCGCGTCCTCCCGCGGCCCGATCGGAACCCGCCGCTCGAGATACACCGGCCCGGCATCGAGCTCCTCGACGAGACGCATCGTCGAAACGCCCGTCTCGGAGTCCCCCGCGAGAATCGCGGCCTGCACCGGGGACGCTCCCCGGTGGCGCGGAAGGAGCGACGCGTGAACGTTGACGTATCCGAACCGCGGCAGGTCGAGAATGGCGCGGGGCAGGATCTTGCCGTACGCGACGACGACGGCCAGGTCCGGCGCCGCCTCGCGAAGGCGTTCCAGGAAAGAGTCGTTGCCGCGCAGCCTCTCGGGACGATCGATCGCCAGGTTCCTCCGGGTCGCTGCGCGGGCGACGGGCGACGCGATCGGGTCCGCGTGCCGGCCGACCGGCCTGTCGGGAGACGTCACGACCAGGGAAATTTGGGTGGCTTCGACGAGCCGTTCGAGGCTCGGAACCGCAAACTCCGGCGTCCCGAAGAAGACGCAGCGGAGCAGCGTCAGCTCCGCAGCGTTCGGTCGCGAAGCGCCGGCGTTTCGTCCGCCCCCGGCTCCCGGATGGCCGCGTCAGCCAGCGCTACGGGATCGGGCTCGGCGGGGGAAACGGCGGGCTCCAGAACGACGGAATGGCGCAGCTTCCAGAGGGTCCGCGCGGCCCAGACGCCGGAGCCTGCGAAAAAAAGGAGCGCGAGCCCGTCGACGAATCCGAAAAGCACCCACGCGCGCGGCCAGCCTTTTTCGAACCCGTAGAACAGGACGGGCAGAAAGAGGAGGAATGCGTAGATCGCGATGACGATCGTGCGCCGCAGCTCGTGCTGCCGGTCGATCGAGGGCTCCAGGAACCCGAGCCCCTTCGCGAGGCGGTAGACGAGCCAGGCAAACGCCGGTGCGGCCGCCAGCGCGATGGCCATCCACACGAACGGCCGGGTCAAGAGGTCACCGAGGCTGCCGGTCGACGGCTTCGAAGTAGTCCTGAGAAACGAGGACCTCCCGCGGCTTCGACCCGCGGGGCGGTCCGAGCAGGCCGTCGCGCGACATCATGTCGATCAGCTTGCCGGCGCGGGAAAAGCCGACCCCCATGCGCCGCTGGAGAAACGAGATCGATGCCATCTTCTCCTTGACTACGAGCCGCGCGGCCTCGTCGTAGAGAGGGTCGTTCTCGTCGTTCCCCTCGCCTTCGCCGCGGCGCGTCATCTCCTCCCGGTCCTTCGTGACCTCGTCGTTGAAATGAGGCTTGCTCTGCTTCTTCAGAAACTTCACGAGCGCCGCCGTCTCCTGCACCGACACGTAGGCGCCGTGCACGCGCCGAAGACGCGACGTTCCCGGAGGAAGAAAAAGCATGTCGCCCCGCCCGAGCAGGCGCTCCGCGCCGTTGCCGTCGAGGATGACCCGCGAGTCGATCTTGGACGACACCTTGTAGGCGATACGGGACGGGAGGTTCGCCTTGATGACTCCAGTGAGCACGTCGACGGAGGGTCGCTGCGTCGCGACCACGAGGTGGATGCCGACGGCGCGGGCCTTCTGCGCGAGCCGCACGATCGACTCTTCGACGTCCTTGGGCGCCGTCATCATGAGGTCCGCCAGCTCGTCGATGACGATCACGATCAGGGGCATGGGCTCGAGCTTCAGGTCTTCGTCGGGATGGTCGGCCTTCACGCGCGCGATCACCTCGGGGTCCTTGATCGCCGCGTTGTACTGCTCCGCGTTGCGCACCTGGCCGACGTCCGAAAGCGTCTGGAATCGGTCTTCCATCACGCTCACGGCCCACTTCAGCGCGTTGGACGCCTTCTTGGGGTCGGTGATGATCGGAGTCAGGAGATGGGGCAGGTTCTCGTAGATCTCGAGCTCCACCATCTTCGGGTCGATCAGGATCATCTTCACCTGGTCGGGCCGCGCCTTGAAGAGGAGCGAGGTCAGGAGCGAATTGATCCCGACGCTCTTGCCCGAGCCGGTCGTGCCCGCAATCAGCAGGTGCGGCATCGCCCGCAGGTCGTCGACGACGGGCTCGCCATGGATGTCCTTTCCGAGAGCCAGGGTCAGAAGCGACGGAGAGCGGACGAACTTCTCCGACTCGACCACGTCGCGGAGCGCAATCACCTCTCCTCCGCCCGGGTTCGGCACTTCGATGCCGACGCTGGCGCGCCCCGGCAGCCTCTCGATCCGGATCGATTCCGCGGAGAGCGCGAGGGCCAGGTCCTCCGAGAGGCCCATGACCTGATTGACCTTGATGCCCGCCGCGGGCCGGAACTCGTACGTCGTGACGACCGGACCGGGATGGTATTCGGCGATGTCGCCTTCGACGCCGAACTCGGCGCACTTGGCGGCGATCAGCTTTCCGCTCTCGGCGAGCCGCTTGCGGTCGACGGTGCCGACGTTTTCCCGGCGCTCGAGCAGCGAAGAGGGCGGGTAGGTGTATCCCTCGACGACCAGCGGCAGATTCTGCTGGGTGTCCGGCTTCCTGCGCGCCGGTCCCGCAGAGGGTCCGGACGCCGGCGCGGACGTCTTCCGCGGAACGACCGTCGTCTTCGTCAGGGAGAAC
>JBBRDK010000057.1:0-21889 GCA_038203955.1 Thermoanaerobaculia bacterium
CCCGACAAACTCCTCACGCTGCTCCATGATGGACACCTCGCTCCAAGGCATCGGATCGGCCCTCCACTAACCAATCCTCCGCCCGTAAATGTGTCCACCATGTCTCCGAACACCTGTTCACCATCCTGTCCGGGCTGAACAGGGAGAGGGTTGGGGTGAGGGGCGGTGCTCTACCGCTCGGTCACGAGGCGCGGCGACGCGGGCGGCGGCCCATATCCCGCACGCGAGCCCCCGCCCGCCACGGCATCGCCGCTAACCCGGGACCGTTCGAGCGGAATGCCTCGCCACGCGCGTCACTGCGGCTGCCACGAGGGAACGCGCCCGGGCGTCCACGGAGCGCCCGACGTCTCCATCGCGTCCTCCACTTTTTTCAGGTCGACAGTCACGAGCCGGCGCAGCTTCTCGAGCTCGCCCTGGAAGGCTTCGGCGGCGAACCCATACGCCTGCTCGCTCGTGGCAGTGGGAGCGGAGGTCGCGTTCCACTGCGTGCTCACGACCGAGTCGACGCGGTCCGCGATCGAAGGGGGTGTCGGCTCGTTGTGGGCGGCGAGAGCCGCGTCCCCCTTCAACGCGATCTCGATGTCGGACAGGCGCGCGTCGATCGATCGGATCTCCGTGCCGAGGGCGGCCGTATTGGCGGGAGTGTCGAGCAGGGCCTGCTTGATGTGCGTGATGCGGTTGCGGGCCTCGGTCACCGACTCGACGGCGCCCGTGACGGCGCGCTGAAGCCGGGCGACTTTCCTCTCGAACTGGAGGAGCTTGGCGCGATCCGCCGCCGCGATCTCGTACGCGCCGCGCGCCTCGAAGGCCTGAGGCTCCGAAAGCGGGGTGACCCGCCCCTGGACCCACCTCTCCATCGAGACCGTGTAGCGTCCGGGCGCGACCATGGGCCCTGAAGGCGGATCGTTGAACGGGTCGGGGACCGGCGGCTTCAACGACGTCGGAGTCGCCGGCGGGTATCGGAGGTCCCAGGCGACGCGGTGCATCCCGGCCGTGACCGGCGCCTTCAATCGCCGGATGACGTGCCCCTCCGAGTCCGAGATCGTCAGGACGATCGCGGGATCCTCCTCGCGCGCCTCGGCGCGGAAGTCCTGGGGCGTCGGGTAGTCGGGGTCCTTTCCCTGCTTGACCAGGTCCTTTTCCTTCTCCTGACGCGTCTTCCGCAGGGTCTTCAGCTCGTCCTTGAGGTAGTAGGTAAAGACCGCGCCGAAGGGAGGATTGGGAGCGGTGAACCACGACTCGCCCTGGAAGGCCTTTCCGCGGATCCCGAGCGGCGCCGAAGGCATCAGCACGAGAGGCCGGCGCACCGGAAAGAGAATCGCATCGCGGTCGAGCGCCTCCGGCCTCGCGTTTCGCAGCGGCGTCAGGTCGTCCAGCACGTAGAACCCTCGCCCGAAGGTCGCGACCGCGAGGTCGCCCTCCCGCTTCTGCACGGCGAGATCGCGAACCGCGACGTTCGGCAGGCCGCCGGTCATCTTCAGCCACCGCTTCCCGCCGTCGCGCGTGAAGTAGAGCCCGAACTCGGTTCCCGCGAAGAGCAGGTCTCGCTGGCCCGGGTCCTCGAGCACCGCCCAGACGGTCCCGCGCGCCGGCAGGTCGCCGGTGATCGAGGTCCACGTGCGCCCGCGGTCCGTGCTCCGGGCGAGGTAGGGCTTTAAGTCCGCGTTCTTGTGATTGTCGAAGGACGCGTAGACCGTCGCCTTGTCCTGCGGGGAGGCGGCGACCCGGCTCACGTACGCGAACTCCGGGACGCCCGGGACCGCGGAGACCTTGCGCCACGTCGCGCCGCCGTCCTCCGTGATGTGGATGAGCCCGTCGTCGGTGCCCGCGTACAGCAGTCCTTCCTGGAGCTCCGATTCCGAGAGCGAAACGATGTTGCCGTAGAACGAGGTGGAGGAGTTTTTCGCGACGGACTCCGCGGGCCAGACTCGGCCCATCACCTTCAGCTTGTTGCGGTCGAGCTGCCGGGTCAGGTCTCCGCTGATCGGTTTCCACGTGTTGCCGCGGTCGTCGCTTCGGAAGATCCGCTGCGCCGCGAAATACAGGCGCGTGTGGCTGTGAGGGCTGATGATGAGCGGCGAGTCCCAGTTCCAGCGCAGCGGCGGCTCGCCCGGCCGGGCCTGCGGCTGGATGACGAGGCTCTCTCCGGTCCTGCGGTCGAACCGCGTCAGCACGCCGTACTGCGCCTCGGCGTAAACGGTGTTCGGGTCTTCCGGGTCGATCTGGCTCTGGAACCCGTCGCCGCCCTCCGTCACGAACCAGTCGGAGTTCGCGACGCCGTGGATGTTCGACGTCCGTGAGGGGCCTCCGAGGCTGAAGTTGTCCTGTGTGCCTCCGAACACGTTGTAGATCGGGGTCGCGTTGTCGACGCTCACCCGGTAGAACTGCGTGACCGGCAGGTTCGGAAAGAAGCGCCAGGTGGCCGCTCGATCGAACGTCTCGTAGATTCCGCCGTCGCATCCCACGACCAGGTGGTCGGTCTTGTCGGGATCGATCCACATCGCGTGGTTGTCGGGGTGCTTCGACGGCTCGCCGAGCTTGTGGAACGTCTTGCCGCCGTCTTCGGTCACCTGGATCCAGACGTCCATCGAGTAAACGCGGTCCGGGTTCTTCGGGTCGGCGAAGATCTCGTTGTAGTACTGGGGCCCGCCGGGAACGTACTCGCTACGCTTCTCCCACGTCTCGCCGCGGTTCGTCGAGCGGAAGAATCCCCCCGCCTTGTTCGCGGCCTCGATGACCGCATAGACGACGTCGGGCGCGGCGGGGGAGATCGCGAGTCCGATACGGCCCATCTCCTCCTTGGGAAGTCCGGTCGTCACCTTCTTCCAGCTCGCGCCGGCGTTGACGGACTTGTAGATCGCGGATTCCGGCCCCCCGTCGATCAGCGTGTACACGTGGCGCCGCCTCTGGTACGCCGTCGCGTAGAGCACGTCGGGATCCCGCGGATCCATCACGAGGTCCGAGGCGCCCGTGTTCTCGCTGATCGTGAGCGAGGGCTTCCACGTCTTTCCGCCGTCCGACGTCTTGTACACGCCGCGGTCGCCGCCCGGCCCCCAGAGCGGTCCCTGCGCGGCGACGTACACCACGTTCGAATCGCGAGGATCGACGACGATCCTGCCGATGTGCTCCGACGTCTTCAACCCCATGTTCTTCCAGGAAGCGCCGCCGTCTTCGGAGCGGTACACGCCGTCTCCGTACCCGACGACCCGCTGGCTGTTGTTCTCTCCCGAGCCGACCCAGACCACGAACGGGTCCTTCGGGTCGATCGTCACGCATCCGATGGAGTGCGAGGCTTCCCCGTCGAAGACCGGTGTGAACGTCACGCCGCCGTTGACGGTCCGCCAGACGCCGCCGTCGGCGGAGGCCACGAACCAGCGGTGCGTGTTCTTCGGGTCCACCGCGATGTCGACGACTCGCCCGGAGGTCAGCGCGGGACCGAGCGAACGGAGCTCGAGTCCGGCGAAAGTCTCCGACTTGTAGCCGCCCTTGCGCCCGGCGGCGTCCTTCTCCGCGTTGACGCCCTTGCCGGTCTTCTCGCGCGCCTTTTCCTCCCGGCTCGGCTCCTTCCGGGAGCGGACGATCGGGTCGGCGCCTTCTCCTCGTTCGCGAGACGCGGCGCCGGGAGTCGGCGCCGGGGTCGGTGCCGGAGTCGGCTCCTGACCGGTCGCCGGGCTGGAACACGCAATGGCGAAGAGCAAGGCAAAGCCACGTCGGGAAATCGATCTCACGGGTCCTCCCTTTCGAGCGCGGTCGGGAGAACTCTACGGCAAGCGACGCGAAGGGTTCGAAGGAGGGACGCTTTCGAGCAAAAAACCCCGCCGCACTGATTGAGGCCCAGGGATACGATGCGCCTGTCAGCTCGGGCGAAGGCGTTTTCGGGCCGTGACGTGTGGCCGGAGCAAGGGGATTCGCTCGATGCGGTGCATCAGTATCTTGGCCACAATCTGGGCGGTGGCGGTCAGCGCGCTTGCGCAGGCCCCGCCCGAAGTCCGGCCCGACCAGATGGCGGACCTCGCCGCGCTCGAGCTGCGCACCGATCCGGAATACCCAAAGCCGGGCGAAGACGTGAGCGTGCGGCTGACGATGCGCAATCGCGCAACCCACGCCGAGAGGCGCGTCCCCGTGACGCTGTTCGCGGGATCGACACGTGTCGCCACGATCCACGTGAGCGTGCCGGCAGGCGAGACGCAAACTGCCACGCTGCGATGGAAAGCGCCCGAAGCCGGCACGTACATCCTGACCGGCCGGATCGATCCTGACGGCACGGTGGCCGAACGCGAGCGGACGGACAACGACGCAGCCCTTACCGTCGTTGTCGCGCCGACGAGCGCGGCGAATGCGGACTTCGCGATCTCGAGCATCGACGTCGGCCCTGACACTGCGACGGACGGCACCATGGCGCGGATTGCGATCGTGAACAACGGCCGTGAAGCGTCCCGCGCACCACTGAGCGTTACCATCGATGGCCGGCGCATCGCGCTGCAGTTGGTGCAGCTCGCACCGCGTGAATCGAAGACAATCGAGGTTCCCCTGCCGCACCGGCCCGGCAGGATCTCGGCGGAGATCATCGCGCGATCGCTCCGCGGCGCGATCTCCCGTGACCTCCGGCCACCATTCGATTTGAGCGTCGAACAGCTGTCGGTGGCGGCGTCACAGTTCGATGAACGGCGGCCGCGCCAGGTCACCATCAGTTTCCGCATCGTGAACAGGGGCCGTGAAGCGATCCGGACGCCGTTCACTGTGTCGATTTTTCCGGGATTAGTCCGGCCAGGGCCGCCGCTGGCACTGGCCGGCGACCAGGTCGTGGTCCGCGAGTTGCCTTCCGGTGCGAGCGCCTATATCTCGCGCACGATCGTCTCACCGGTCGGGGAGTTCGACGTCCGCATCGAGGCAGACGTCAACCGCGCGGTGACCGGCGATGACCGGGCCAATAACGTTGCGACCTGGCATTTCAAGAACCCGGCCGCGGAGGTTGGGCGCTGGGTGTCGATTGGAGCCCGGCTGATCACCGGCGGTCTCGGCGCCGTCGGCCGCTTGTCGGCGATCGCCATGGACCGCAGCGCGCCCGACACGATTTACGTCGGCGCCGCCGGCGCCGGCGTCTGGAAGACGCTCGACGGCGGCGCGACCTGGCAGCCGATCGCCGACAGTTTCCCGACGCTCGCGATCGCAGCGCTGGCGATCGCGCCTACCAACCCATCAACGGTCTTTGCCGCGACCGCCGGCTCCGGCGTATTTCGCTCCAATGACGGTGGCGGAACGTGGCAAGGCCTTGCGAACAGCCCGAATGGCGAGGTGCGCTGGGGGGTCCTGATTGTCAGCCCGAGGGATGCGAACCGGCTCTACATGACCGCCGCCGACGGCATTCATCGATCGACCGACGGAGGCGTAACGTGGTCGCGCGTCCTATCGAATGGGCGCGCGACGGATCTGGTCATGGCCCAGGGGAGCCCATCGACGCTGTACGCATCCGTGTTCGGCGACGGCATCTACCAGACCGCCGACGACGGCAACACGTGGACGCGCCTTGGCAACGGCCTCCCCGCGGCGGGCACGCCATCGCAGATTACGCTGGCCATCGCCCGAAACGCACCGCGATCGCTCTATGCCGGCTACACCATGCCTGGCGGCCTGCAGCTGTTCCGCAGCGACGACGGCGGCGCGACGTGGACGCAGAAATCGACCCCCGCCGATACGACGCTCTACAACGACGTCATCGGCGTCGATCCGGTGGATCCGAACTTCGTCTACGTCACCGGCATCAATCTGTGGCGATCGACGGATGGCGGGATGACGTTCACCAGAGCCACCGGTCCCCATGTGGACTATCACGCGTTCCTCAACGACCCGATCGCGCCCGAGACGATCTACGGATTGAGTGACGGCGGAATTTTCAAATCAGTTGATCGTGGTCAGGCGTGGACGTTTGTCGGTGCCGGGCTGACGAACGTCGAGTTCTACGACCACGGCGTCGCGCCGAGCGATCCGATCCTGACATTCGGCGGCACCCAGGACAACGGCACGCTCAAGTTCGCCGGCAACGCCGACTGGAGCGGGATTCTCGGCGGTGATGGCGCCACCGTCGCGATCGATCCGACCGATCCAAATATCATCTACGCGATGAATCAGGGGGCCGACAGCGTTCAGCGCACGGCCAACGGCGCATCGTTCGCCAACTTCGCGAAGAACCTGCCAACCGGCGCCGTCTGTAACAACCTGCACTTCCAAATCCATCCGAGGACACGCACCACGCTGCTGGCGTCGTGCCTGTCGCTGTGGCGCACCACAACGACAACGCCGCCGGGCGACTGGCAGCAGATCCTCGCGCAACCGGCGCCCGGCTCGATCGTTCGATCCGCAGTCGATTTGAGCATCGACCTGTATTACGCCGGCACCACCGACGGCCGAATCATGGCCGGACCGGGAGGCGCGAACTGGCAGACGATCTTCGTCCATCCGACTGGAGCGGGCGTCACCGACATTGATGTCGATGCCGTGGACCCGCGCGTGGTGTTCGTTTCGTTCAAGGCCGCCGGCGTCGATCGCCTATATCGGCTGACGCGCTCGTCGGCGGCGCCGGCTACGGTTGCGGCACAAGCCATTGGGACAGGACTTCCCGCGGGTCTCACGGTGCAGACCCTGGCCGTGGATCTGTCACTGAACTTCACGGTTTACGCCGGCACGACCCGAGGGGTGTATCGCGGCCGCGCCTCGAGCCCGACCGGCGGCTGGCTGTGGGCCCCGTACACGATGGGCATGCCGCTCGCCGACGTGCGCGATCTCGAAGTGCATCCTAAAACCGGCGTTCTGCGCGCCGTCACCTTCGGGCGCAGCGCGTTCGAAGTGAATACGGTTGACCCGCTCGGATCCGTGCTCGGCGCCGAGGGCCGGATCACGCTCCTGCGCGCGCATGACGTCGGCACCGGCTATGGCCCGCCCAGTGATTTCCTCGACACCGAAGCGATCGTCTGGCTCGACACGGCGCCCGGTAGCACCTTCGGGCTGCAGTTGCGCGAGGACGCGTCGAAGGCGGCGCGTCGCGGCATGTTCGGCCTGCTTCGCAAGGCGTTCGTGACCAACCGCCGTGTCCGCATCGACTACGAACGCACCGGCCTCCGGTCCGGCCGGATCATCCGCGTGATGCTCATTCCCTAACCGTTTTGAAAGGATCAGAGACCATGAAACGTTTCGCAGCTCTCTCTCTTGGCTTTGCGATCCTGACGCTGCTGCCCACCGTAGCCAGCGCCCAGGTCACCGCCCGCGGCAGAATCACGCTGCTTCGGGTCCACGATGTCGCAACCGCGTACGGCCCACCGACCGACCGGATTGACGTTGAGGTCGTGACCACGCTCGACACGGAGCCGGGCAAGGCCTTCGGCTTCCAGCTGCGGGCGGACACGAAGCTGGCAGCGCGCCAGGCGATGCTCGACCTGCTGCGCGATGCCTACGCGAACAACTGGATCGTCGCGTTCGACCACATCACGCCGGCCGGTAAGAAAAACGGGACGATCATCCGCGTTTGGCTGGCGCGTTAGGCGACGCAGCCGATCGAGTGAGAAACCGCGTCGGCGAGAACCGGCTCACAGGTGATTCCTCCGGCGCCGGGCGTCGGGCCGGAGTCGGCTCCTGACCCCTCGCCGGGATGAAACAGCAAGGGCGAAGAGCAGGGCAAGCCAGGTCGGGAAAATCGATCTCACGGATCCTCCCTTTCAGCCTTTCAGCGTTTCGGGAGCTCTACGGGCGGCGCCTCGCCGGGTTCGGACGGCGGACGATTTCGGGCAAAAAAAACCCCGCCCGAAGGCGGGGAATCTGGAACCGGGAAGGAAGCGAGATCAGTTCGAACCGGGTCCGGGTGTCGTCCTGGTCGACGCGCCGGGAGTCCGCGTCCGAGCGGTCCCCGTGCCTGTCCCCGTGCCGGTCCCCGTTCCCATCGAGCCCGACCCCGTGCCGGAGGGCGTCGAGCTGTAGGTCGAGCCCGAGGTGCCGGACCCCATCGAGCCGGAGCCGGTACCGGAAGGCGTCGCGCTGTACGTCGAGCCGGAGGTCCCGGAGCCCGTGGAGCCCGAACCCGAAGGTGTCGCGCTGTACGTCGAGCCGGTCGAGCCCGATCCCGTCGAGCCGTAGGTCGAGCCTGAGCCGGTGGTGCCCGTTCCCATGGAGCCCGATCCCGTGGAGCCCGCGGCGCCGGTGTTGGGGTGCTGCTTGACCCACGTCTCACACCGCTTCTGGCTCTTGAACTTCGGGCTGGAGTAGGTCTTCCAGCCGCCGTTGCGGCAGTCCGTGGCGGTCATCGGTCCGTTCGCGCTGGCGCCCGTCGAGCCCATCGTCCCGGAAGTCCCGGACCCGGTCTGGCCCATGCTGGAACCGGTCGAACCCGTCGTGCCCGAACCCGTAGAACCGTAGCTGGAACCGGAGCCCGTAGAACCCGAGCCCGTCGAGCCGTAACTGGAGCCCGAACCCGTCGAACCCGTGCCCGTCCCCGTTCCCGGGGTCGTCTGGACGCCCGGTGTCCGGCTCATCGTCGATCCCTGGGTGGAGGACCCGGGGGTCGTCGACTGGGCGAACAGGGAGGGCGAGAGTGCCAGCGCGACCGCGGCGCCGAAGACGCTTGTCATCGATTTCTTCATGAGGGCCTGTCTCCTTTCGGCGGCGTCTATCGCCGCGCAACGGAGCCATTGCAAGGGTCCTACCGCACGAACGTCGCTGCGCTCGCTGTGGGACGTGCGTTCGCCGCGGGCGACCGCACCGGCGAGCGCTCGGCCGGGTGCGGCCTCGACCGCTCGCCTCGTCCCTCCGCTCGCTTCGCTCCCGCAGCGGATGGACCGGTCAGGTGAACTAGCCGACTCGGACTGTCGAAACGGTGTGACTTTCTGCGCTCCCCGCCTCTAACTCTCAACTCTTAACTCTGAACGCTTAACCTCAACGCTCAACCTTCTTTTCTCACGCCGCCGGCCGGCAGTCCTCGCATGGCAGGAAACCTGCCTCGACGGCCTGGCGGGCGGAACGGAAAGGCACGCGGTTCGACTGGCGCAGGTGCTCGAATCCGCCGCAGCTCGGCAGGCAGAAATAGCGTCCCGATTCGCTCCCCAGGTACCGGATCCCGGAAGCGGCCAGCTCTTCGAGCTCCTCCGGCGACGCGCCCTCCGAACGGAGAAGCGCGCGCTTGAGAGCGCTTCCGAAGATGTAGTCGCCGATCCTCCCATCGATCCGGACGACCCGGTGGCAGGGGATCAGGAGCGGGAGAGGATTCTTCGCGAGCGCGCTGCCGGCCGCGCGTCCCGCCTCGGGCCGCCCGATCTCCCGGGCGATCCAGCCGTACGGCCGCACCTCCCCCGTAGGGATCTCGAGCGCCTTGCGGAGGACGGCGCTCTCGAAATCCGTCAGCCCGCGCAGATCGAAGCGGAGCTCGCGCGATCCCTTTCCGGAGACCGCGCGGCGCAGGGCGGCGGAAGCCGCCCGGCTCGCGGGATAGACCGGACGCCCCAGCCGCCGCTTGAACTCCCGCTCGAACGCGCTCGCCGGGCCCGATCCCGCGCGGCGGACGAAAGAGATTCCGGCGGGTCCCTGCGCGACGTACAGCGCGCCGATCGGGGAGTCGAGCTTCCAGTAGGTGTCCGCCAGCCCGACCCGCCGCAGGACCGCGGGCGCGAGAGACGCCGGAGCGCGGACGGGGGCCTGCCGGCGCAGCGCGCGGGTGACGACCAGAGTGTCGGAGATCGCAGCGGGACGTTTCATCGGCTCACCTCCACGTGGCGCAGGCGGACGCTTCGAGAGCGGGAGAGGGAGACGCGGAGCGCGTTGACCGCGCGATGCAGGTTCGACTTGGCCGTCCCGACGGGCTGCTTCAGGACCGCGGCGACCTCGTCGACGGGCAAACCCTCGACGTACCTGAGGACGAGAGGCGCGCGGAAACGGTCCGGAAGGGCGCGGACGAGCGTCGCGATGTCGGCCCGCTCCCGCCGCCTCTCGAGCCGGCGGTCGGGGCGGCGTTCCGGATCGTCCGCGGGGTCGATCGCCGTGGATCCCTGGCTCGCCCCGCCCGTCTCCAGGGAGACGAACGGGTGACGCTTGCGCCGGAACCGGTTGCGGGCGACGTTCAGGGCAATCTGGTACAGCCAAGCGCGCAGGGCGAGACTCCGGACGCGTTCGGGCGGGTAGCCTTTGAGCGCCCGGTAGGCGCGGACGAAGGCGTCCTGGGCAATCTCCTCCGCGTCCTCCCGGCTGGCGCACAGCCGGAAGGCAAAACCGTAGAGGCGGTCCTGATACTCGAGCACGAGCCGTTCGAAGGCGCCGTCGACATCGAGCGCCAGAGCGTCCTCGAGACTCTTCGCGGCCGTCTCACCGTGCTGCGCCATGACCTTCGCCCTCTCACCTCCCGCGGCGCGTTCGCCGACCAGGCGGAGCCATCCGCCCGGGAAAGGAAGCGGCCGTCCGCGTGGCCTTCGCGCCGGCGCTTCGCGCTCGGATTGGGCTTCGGGGTATCGGGGGACCATCGTCGCATGACTTCCTCCGCGGGCAGAAACACGGGATCCCCATCCCCGGTTGCAACTTTTTCTGCGGAATCAGCGGAGGGAGAGAAAGACGCGGGTGCCTTCGCCTTCGAGCTCGACGCGGTTCTCTTCGATCGCGACGATCGTCATGCCGCCGACGACCCCGCCGACGGGCAGGACCCGGCCGTTTAACAGGGCCACCGGGTTGGTCTCGGAAAACACGATTCCGCCGAGCTCGATACGGGTGCCGTCGGGAGCCACGAAGACGCCCGCGGCGGCCTTCGTCCCCGGAGGCGGGGGCCGGCGGGCGGCGGGCGGCGTCTCGCCGGGGAGCAGGGTCCGCGAGCGGCTCGGCGCCGGCAGACGCGGGGACGAGGACGCGAGCGTCGCCCCGAGCGCGACGGGCGGCGGAGATCCCGACCCGCCTCGATTACGGGGCGGAGCGCTTCCTCCCGGTTCGACCGAGCCGACGTCGGAGGGGACGGCGCGGCTTCGATCGGTCTTTCCGAAGCCTTCTGAGGACGGGGCCTTTCGTGGCGCCGCCGTCGCCGCGGGAGTCTTGGTGGACCGGGGGACAGAGATCCCTCCCGCGGGCGCGCCCGCCGGCACGGGCGGCGGCGCGGCTTCGCGCGGAGGGGATCGCAGGATCCAGAGCGCCGCCGCGAGCGCCGCGATGACGCCGGCGAGCGCGGCCACGGTTCGCACCGCCGGCCCCGCCCTCCGCCTCTCGGGAAGGGGGGCATACGCCCACGGGTCCTCCGTCGAGGGGGGAGACGGGGGAGCCGCCGGACCGGGCGGGTTCGTCGTCTGCTCCCGCGCGCGCTTCAAGGCCTCGTCGATCAGGCTCACGAGGCGTCTCCCTCGAGCTCGCGAATCGCCTGCCGGATCCCCCGGGGCGTCAGGACATCGACGCCGTTGACGAAGCCGTAGAGGAGCGCTTTATCGCAAACCGCGTTGACCAGACGCGGGATTCCGCGGGCGTACCGGTGAACGGCGCGGACCGCGGCCCGGGTGAAGTCCGGCCGCCCGTTTGCGCCGGCGACCCGGAGGCGGTGCGCCATGTACCTCTCCGTATCGTCCAGCGAGAGCGGTCGGAGGTGATACCGCACGGTGATCCGCTGGCGCAGTTGGCGGAGCCCCGGATCGTTCATCTTCTCCCGCAGCTCCGGCTGACCGAGGAGGACGATCTGGAGGAGCTTGCGCTCGTACGTCTCGATGTTCGAGAGCAACCGGATCTCCTCGAGCAACCCGGCATCCAGGTCCTGCGCTTCGTCGATGAACAGGACGACGTCGTTGCCCTGGGCGACCTGCCCGAAGAGGAAAGCGTTCAGGAGGTCGTGGTATTCGACCCGGTCGAGCTTGCCGGGACTCAGGCCGAGCTCGACCAGCACGCTGCGGAGAAGCTGCTCGATCGTCATGATCGGGTTCAGGATGAGCGCCGTCTTCACGTTCGGTCCGAGCTCGGCTAAGACCGCCCGGCAGACGGTGGTCTTGCCGGCGCCCACTTCGCCGGTGATCTGGATGAAGCCTTTCCTCTCCCGGATGCCGAAGAGGATGTGATGGAACGCCTCCCGGTGCTGGTCGCTGAAGAAGAGAAAGCGCGGGTCCGGCGTGATGTGGAACGGCGCCTCCCGAAGTCCGTAGAAGCCCGTGTACATCGCCCGGACAACTTAGCACCGAGAGGAGCGCCCGACCTGCGCCCGGGAGGCGTCCCGCCGGGGGGCGGAGGCCGGCCATCGGCCGTCTCCGCTTGGCGCGACGATTGCGAGCCCGAAGGGCGGGCGGGCCCGACGCGCGCGGGAGGGTTCCCCCGGGGAGGTCCGATGGCTCAGGCGGTTCCCGTCGTCGTTTATGGAGCGCTTTGGTGCGCGCAGACGAATCGCACGCGAGGGCACCTCGCCCGGATGGGCGTCCCCTGCGAATTCATCAACGTGGACGAGGACGACCAGGCGGCGGGGCTCGTCGAGGCGTGGAACGGCGGCGAGAGGCGGATCCCGTCCGTCGTTCTGTCCGCCGGCGGCGACGAAGTCGTTTTGTCCGTTCCCTCGGACGAGGAGCTCGATCGCGAGCTCGCCTCGCGCGGGCTTCTCCCGTTCGCGGGCGCGATTGCCGCGGCCGAGCCCGACCTTCCTTGACCAGGCGATATCGCGCCCGACGCGACGCGCTGGTCCAGTATTCCCACGCTAATCGCTCCTTGCGACTGTCGAGGCCATCGTCAACCTGGGTACGCTCGGGCGGAACGACACCTCCGCCACCCCGACGTCGGACCTGTTCAGGGTCGGAATCCCTTAGGACTTCGCTTTCTTCGAAGGTTTCGACTTGCCATAACTGTTGAGGGCGACCGCTTGGCGAACGAGCGCCTTGAAGGCGGACTCGTCAATTTCTTCCCCTTCGTGGATGTCGATCGCGCGGCGTACGTTTCCGTCGAGACTCGAGTTGAAGAGACGGGCCGGATCCTTCAGAGACGCGCCCTTGGCGAAGGTGAGCTTCACGACATTCTTGTAGGACTCGCCAGTGCAGATGATGCCGTCGTGCGACCAGATCGGAGTGCCCATCCACTTCCACTCCTCGACGACGTCCGGGTCTGCTTCCTTGATGAGCTTGCGCATTCTGCTGAGGGTTTCCCCGCGCCAGTCCCCGAGTTCGGCAATTCTTTTCGAGATGAGCTCCGATGCCGACTGGCCCTGGCTCGCGCCCGACTTTTTCATGTTCTCATCCTAGAAGTTCCAGAGAGATTTCATTTGCAAGACAGTGGAGGATAGTCATGTAAGGCTTCAGAGCAATGTTACGGCGGGCATATGCGCGGCAACCCGCGTCGTTCACTGCCACCCGGCAAGTCCGCTTGGAGGTGGCCGGTATGGGCGCTCGTTCCTGCCTCCTGGGTTTCTGACGGCTGAGTTCTTCCGCCCGTACTCACCGTAGCTGCCTTTTGGCAAATACGACGCGGCGACCTTTCGCGCTGCACGCGGGGCGCCGCCAGAGTACGCGGGGCCTCGCTGGAGAGCTAGAACCCCCAGAGCGCGAGCTCGTTCAAGAGATTCGAGACGTCGGGATGCTCGGCGAGCTCCCGGTACAGCCAGCCGTGGCGCTGCTGCACGTCGGTGAGGCCGCTGCGCAGCAGTTCCCTGTCGCGCGAGGCGGCCGCCGTGCGAAGTCCTTCGACCGAGCGCCGCGCATCGTCGTCCATGCGCTCGCCGACGTTCTTGTGCAGCGAGTCGAACGCGTCGCGGACCCGCTTCTCGTGATCGTCCGAAGTGGAGTCGGCCAACGCTCCTCCCGACGTCCATTCTCCCACCCGGCAAGAGCGCGCGCAAAGGAACCGCGCAGGAATGTGATAGCGGGCGGCGGTTCCCTGCTCCTACGCTCGCCCGCGGAGGTCGTATGAAAGACACATGGCAGGCCCTCGCGCTGGCGTCGATCGTCGGAGCCGGAATCGCGCGCGCCGCGTCGGGGCAATCGGCAATGACGCCGCCGGCGCCGAGGCCCGCCACAAAGCCCTGCGCCTCGCCTGAGCACCGTCAGTTCGACTTCTGGGCCGGCCGGTGGGACGTGAAGGAGCCCGACGGCAAGGCCGCCGGGACGAACGAGATCCGCCTTCTCTTCGACGGCTGCGCCCTTCAGGAGAACTGGGCGGGGACGGACGGCAGCGTCGGAACGAGCTTGAACGTCTACGACGCGTCGAGGAAGGTGTGGCACCAGACCTGGGTGGATCAGAGGGGCGGGCTGCTCGTCCTGGAGGGCCGCTTCGAGGGCGGAAAGATGGTCCTCAGGGGCATCACGGTGAAGAAGGACGGCCCCGTCGAAAACCGGATCACGTGGCAGCCGCTCGGGGGAAACGTCCGTCAGCTCTGGGAGGCGTCGCGCGACTCGGGGAAGACCTGGTCGGTGGTCTTCGACGGAACCTACGTGCGGCGATAAGGGGCAGGACCGGCGCGCGCGGCGGAGGGCGTGACGCCGAACTCGCGGCGGAACGACGCGGAGAAGTGGCTGTGGCTCGAATACCCGAGGTCGAGCGCGATGTCGGTCAATTCCGCTCGCGACTCCCGCAGGCGCTCGAGCGCCGCGGCCATCCGCAGCCGCTCGCGAAATCCGTGGAGGGTCGTTCCGGTCTCGCGGCGGAAGATCCGGCAGAGCTGAAAGGGCGACACGTCGAGCGTTCGAGCGAGCCCCGAGATTCCACCTGAGCGGCGAAAGGACCTGCCGAGCTCCGCGCGCGCTTCCTGAGCGAGCGTGCGGGACCGCCGCTGCGCCGAGGGTGTCCGCGGCGCGCCGGAGTCGCTGCCGCGATCCCGGTAGACGGCGTCGAGAAGCGTCTCGAGGACTCCCAGCATCGTCTCCTCCACTTCCCAGGAATCCGCTCGCGAGTCGGACAGGGCCTCGACGACGCTCCGCTGGCGAAAGTAGGACCGGGCATCGCTCGGACCGGAGGCGAAAACGAAGTGCCCGTTCCCGCGATCCGCCGCGTCGGGGTCGTGCGCCCGGACGGCGTCACGAACGACGTCGGGGGCGAAGGAGAACCATTCGCAGCGGTCCGGCAGGCCGTGGACGCTCTCGCGCCGGTACGCCTGGCCCGGTTGTAGTAGGTGACGAGGTCGGGGCCGGCGACGAACGGTTCCCCGCCTTCGTGCGCGATGCGGACGAGAGTCCGAGGAAAGACGACCAGATACCCGCGCGTCGGTCCCGAATCGGAGAAACGCGGGTGATCCGGCCAGGCGCGGAACTTTCCGATCGCGAGAATCGCGCTCTCGAAGAGAAGCGTGTCGAAAGGTCTCGCCGCGGCCTCAGCGGTCCGGGTCATTTCCAGGCGAGGTACGAAACGCAGGAAAGGAAGTTGCGGCGGCGGCGATTCCGCCGGCGCGCAGGGCGATCGCCTCGGCGATCATCGCGGCGTGGTGGCGGCTGTTCTCGATGAAGATGCGGCCGATTTCCGCCCCTCCAAGAAGCGCGCCGGCGAGAAAGATGCCCGGCACGTTCGACTCCAGGGTGCCGGGATCGTGAGCGGGCGCGCGGTTTGTCCCCTCGAGGCGGATCCCGCACCGGTCCAGGAAGGCAAAGTCCGGCTCGTACCCGATCAGCGGGAAGACGGCGTCCGTGGAAACGGTACGCTCTGCGGCCGGCGTCGAGAGGCGAACGGAGTGCCGCTCGATCTCGAGGACGCGGCTCTCGAAGTAGGCGGCGATGCTGCCGGCGTGTATGCGATTCTCGAGATCCGGCTTGATCCAGTACTTGACGCGATCCGAGATGGCCGCGGCGCGCACGACGAGCGTTACGCGCGCGCCATGGCGGTAGAGGTCGAGCGCGGCTTCGGCCGCGGAGTTCTTTCCGCCCACGACGAGGACGTCCCGGCCGTGAAAGGGATATCCGGAGACGTAACGCCGATGGACGAGGGGAAGATCCTCGCCGGGGACGCCGAGCCGCTTCGGGTTTCCGAAGAAGCCGGTCGCGATGACGGCGGCCGCCGCCGGAAATTCCGATCGCTCCCGGTCGCGAACGGCCGAGACACGGACGCCGCCGCCCTCACGAGGAACGATGGACTCGATTTCCGTCTCGGGGACCACCTTCACCTCGAAAGCGTCGGCGACCGCCCGGTAATAGGCGAGCGTCTCGAGGCGCGTGGGGTGCGGCTCGGGTCCCGTGAACGGAACACCGGCGATCCCCAGGAGCTCCCGGGTGGAAAACCAGCGCATCTCTTCCGGCATGCGGTAGAGGGTGTCGAGAATTCCGCCCCGTTCGTAACAGACCGCGGCGACCCCGCGCTTTCCGAGCTCGACGGCGCACGCGATTCCCGTCGGACCCGCGCCGACGACCGCGACGGGAGGCTCGGTGCTCATGGGAGGATTCTAGACTCGGACTTCGCAGATCCTCGCGCCCGCCCGCCGGCGCGTGAGAACGCTTAGGATCCCCGCGTGGAGAGAGTCACGCTCGGCGGAGCGGAGCAATGGATTTCCGTCAAGGGAGAGACGGCGGGCCGGCCGAAGCCGGTGCTGCTGTTCGTCCACGGCGGGCCCGGAGCTGCCATGACTCCCTGGCTCGGCCGTTTCGCCCGCGGCCTTTCCGCACGCTTCACGGTCGTCTCGTGGGATCAGCGCGGCGCCGGCAGGTCGTGGCGCGCAATCCAGCCCCGGGAGGCGATGACCGTCGCGCGCCTCGTCGAAGACACGGTGGAGCTGGCCCGCCTCATAGCGACGCGAGCGGACTCGGGAAAGGTCATTCTCGTCGGGCACAGTTTCGGCGCCATGCTCGCGATCCTCGCGGCGAACCGGGACCCCGGCCCGCTCGACGCGCTGGTCCCCGTCGCGCCCGTCATCGCGGGCTTTGAAAACGACCGCATCTCCTGGGAGCGCACGCTGGAATCGGCGCGGGCGCGCAACGTGCGGCGCGCGGTCGCCGACCTGGAGGAGTCGGGCCCGCCGCCCTACGCCGGAAACCGCCTGTTCGAGAGGGCGTTCGTTCTCATGGCGTGGGCGGAGCGGTTCGCGAGCGAAGAGACCGGCGAAAACCCCTTCCGCTCCGAGTCTCTCGCCGCGCTCGCGGAGTCCCCCGAATACGACCCGGAGGTTCGTGCGAAATACTGGGAGGCGTATCAGTCGAGCTACGAGATCCTTCAGCCTCAATTGTCCGCGATCGATCTCCGGCGCGAGGTCACCGGACTCGAAGTGCCCGTCCACCTGGCTCTCGGACGGCACGATCGAAACACGATCCCGGAGCTCGCCGAGAGCTGGCTCCGCCGCCTGTCGGCGCCCCGCAAGGAGCTCGTCTGGTTCGACCGTTCCGGGCACGCGCCGCTTTTCGAGGAGCCGGAGAAATTCGAAGAGTTCTTGTGGAGCGCAGCGAACGGGGCGGTAGGCGGTAGGCGGTAGGCGGGGAGGCGAAAGGCGAAAGGCGAGCGGAGGGACGGGAAATTCGTATCTCCTTTCGATTCCCGATTCCCGATTCCCGATTCCCGATTCCCGATTCCCGATTCCCGATCTAGTTGACCGCGGAGTACCGCGGCCGTCTCGCTCCCGTTGGTCGCTCGGCTCCCGGCCCCGTCCCGCCTTCCCCCTGCCGCCTTCCGCCTCCCGTCTTAGAGAGCGCGAATGCGCACCGAGCCTCCGCTCGTGCGCAGACGGAGCGTCTCGCCGCCTCCTCCGAGGAGTCCCTGCAGGTGCCGGCGCGAGATCTCGCCCTTCACCGTGATGGGGATGTCCGCGTGCACGGAGTTGCCGGACGCGTCGATCGAAAGTCCGACGGCGGGATCGACGCTCACGGTGACTCCTCCGCCCGAGGAGGCGATCGAGCCGCCGCGCGCGTTCGCGCGCTTGAACGCGACCTGCACGGAGCCGCCCGAGGTGTCGGCTTCCACCCGTCCGCCAGCCTCGTTGATCGAAATTCCGCCGCCGGACGAGTGCGCGCGGATGTCTCCGGAGACTCCGTCGAATCGAATCGACCCGCCGCTCGTCTCGGCTTCCATCGCGCCGTCGATCTCCTCCGCGCGGATCCCTCCGCCGGACGTGTCGACCCGGCAGCGGCCCTGCACGTGAGAGAGGGTGATCGCCCCGCCGGACGTATGGGCGTCGAGCTCGCCCTTCAGATCGCGGACGTCGATGCCTCCTCCGGACGTCTCGAGCTTCGCGTTTCCCTGGAGGGAGACGATCTTGATCGCCCCGCCGGAAGTGTCGACCGTCACGCGCGTCTTCGTGGGGACTTCGATCTCGAACCGCACGGGATTGCCCCGGAACCCGAAGAAGTTCGACAGGGGATGGCGCTTCAGAGCCACGACGGAGGCGGAGCCGGCGCTCTCGTCGTAGCGGAAGCTCAGGAGGTCGTTCAAGTCTTCGCGCTCGGACGTCGCCACCATCCGGACGTCCGCGTGGTCGCCCCCGACGACCCGCACGGAGCCGAGCTCGGTGCGGATCGAAAAGCTTCCTCCCGGGGCGAGTCTCAGGGTCTTCTCGACCCTCGATTCGGCGCCGGCGACCCACGCCGCGGCGGCGAGGGCGGTCGCGATCATGACGGTTTTCACGGTGTGCATCAGTCCTCCTCCGGGCGCCGGGACCTCCGGCCCCCCGAACCTTCGAATGCTCAGACGTGTCCGGGGGAGGAGATGTTCTGTTCCGAAGAGGAAATCCCCGCCAGAAAAGCGTCGAGCTCGCGGTCGAACGCCTCCGGCTGGTCCATCATCAGCCAGTGGCTGGCGGCCTCGATCCGCCGAACCGGCGTTCCCGGGTCGGTCCTGTGGATCGCCACCGGGTTGTCGAAGAGCATCGAGGCGATCGAGAGGCGCGGCCCGCCGTACCGGGTGAGGGCCGCCTCCATGTCGAACCGGTACAGAGCTTCGGTGGCGCCCACGAAGACGTCGGGACGCGTCCTCCGGAGCGCGTCCAGGACGGCCTCGCGCGTCTCCGGCCGGGCCCCCGCGAGGATGCCTTCGAACCATCTGCGCGTGAATCCGGGGTAGTCGTCGAGCAGGCCGCGCCGCAGGGGCTCGAGGCTTTCGGACGGGGTGCGGTGCAGGTCGCCCGCGCAATCGGCGAACACGAGCCCCGAAAGACGGTCGGGGTGCCGGCCCGCGTACGCCGCGGCGACCGCGCCCCCGTAACTGTGGGCGACGAGGACGAACCGGCGATATTCGAGCGCGTCGGCGACCGCGGCGACGTCGCCGGCGAATCCCTCGACGGAAATGTCGGCGCTTGCGGGAAGCTCCGACTCGCCCATCCCCGCGAGGTCGAACGAAGCCGCGCGGCGGCTCCTCTGCAGGTGCGCCAGAGTCGCGGCCCAGGAGGCGCGGTTGCCTCCGTTGCCGTGGAGGAGCAGGACGGGCACGTTCCTGCCGGATCCACCCGCATCGACCCGGAGACGTCCCCGCGGCCCTGCCACCCACCGGGAGGGGGCCGCGCCGGTTCGCGCCGTCGCGCAGGCGAGGAAGAGAACACCCGCGGAAATCAGAAACACCGTCAACCCGCGCATTCGCCGATGATAGACGCCGAGTTTCCTGCCTCCTCCGCTGGCGGCGACGTAGAACGCCGGGGGACGGCCCCTCGCTCAAACCCTCCCCTCTCCCCGCGCCCGGGGAGAGGAGGAGCGAAGCCGCCCGTCGCGGGCGGAAGGGACGGACATTCGTACTCCCGCCAGCCCGGACACTCGTCCGCGGCGGACAAACGGAAATGCGTTTTCAGGCCTGTTCTCGCGTTTGCGGGACCGTTTTTCCTGGCAGCGGCATTGCTGTATGGCGGTTAGTGATCGACAACCTTTCGGCGATGGACAAAGTGGTCGAGAAGCCGCGAGGCCTCTCGCGGAGAATGCTCGTCGCGGCGGTCGGGGCCGGCATCCTTCTCGTTGTCGTCGTGCTTCTCATTCCGACGGTGCGGCGCTGGTCCCGCGCCGACCGATCGGTGGATGCGTCCCGGATCCGGATCGCCGCCGTCAGCCGCGGCGACCTCGTGCGCGACGCCTCCGCGGAAGGCCGGATCGTCGCGGCGCTCCATCCGACGCTCTTCGCGCCCTCGCAGGGCATCGTCTCGCTCACGATCAAGGCCGGCGCCTCCGTGACCAAGGGCGCCGTCCTCGCGCGCATCGAGAGCCCGGAATTGAAGAGCCGCCTCCTGCAGGAACGCGCGACGCTGCAGTCGCTCGAGTCCGCGTGGCAGCGTCAGAAGATCGACGCCCGCCAGGACGGCATCAAGAACGCGCACGCCATCGATCTCCTCGAACTCCGGTTCACCGCGGCGAAGCGGCTTCTGGAGCGCGCGCAATCGGCGTTCGACCAGGGGATCCTGAACAAGACCGACTACGAGAAGGCGAAGGACGACGTGCGGATCGCCGAGCTCGAGCTGAAGAACCTGCAGGAGACCGCGAAGCTCCAGACCGAGACGGCCGATTTCGACATCCAGAGCCGGCGATCCCTCGCGGAGCGCCAGGCTTCCGCCGTGGGCGAGCTTCAGAGGCAGGTGGACCTCCTGACGATCACCGCTCCCTTCGACGGACTCGTGGCCTCGGTGGCCGTCCAGGACCGCGACGCGGTCGCCGCCAACGCGCCGGTGCTGACCGTCGTCAACCTCTCGGCCTTTGAGATCGAGATCACTCTTCCGGAAAACTATTCCACCGACGTGATCCCCAACACGGAGGCGCAGATCCTCTACGAGGGTCGCGAGTACAAGGGCCACGTCACCGCGATGTCGCCCGAGATCAAGGAGAGCCAGGTGCGCGGCACCGTGGTCTTCGACGGCGCACCGCCGGCGGGTCTGCGGCAGAGCCAGCGCGTCAGCGTCCGCATGGTCATGGAGACCCGGCGAAACGTGCTCAAGGTGCCGCGCGGGCCGTTTCTCGAGAGCGGCGGCGGGCGCCAGATCTACGTGGTCGAGAACGGAGTCGCCGTGAAGCGCGACATTCAGGTGGGAGCGGTGAGCGTCTCCGAGGTCGAGATCAAGAGCGGCCTTTCGCAAGGCGACAAGGTGATTCTGTCAGACACGTCGGAATTCGCGGGCGCGAAAAACGTGCTCGTCCGTAGTTGACCGGAGGAGAAGCGCCATGCTGTCGATGAAGAAGATCCAGAAGGTTTACCGGACGGACCTGATCGAGACCCACGCTCTCCACGACTTCTCGATTGACGTCCGCACCGGCGAGTTCGTCGCCGTGATGGGCCGGTCCGGTTCGGGCAAGACGACTTTCCTGAACATCGCGGGGCTGCTCGACACGTTCGATGATGGGACCTACCACCTCGACGGTCAGGACGTGAGCCGGCTGTCCGACAACGAGATGTCGAAGATCCGGACCCAGAAGATCGGGTTCATCTTCCAGAGCTTCAACCTCATTCCCGACCTCGACGTCTTCGACAACATCGACGTGCCGCTGCGCTACAGGCGTCTTCCGGCGGCCGAGCGGCGCGAGCGCATCGAGAAGGCCGTTCGCACCGTGGGCCTGCTTTCGCGCATCCATCACCTCCCCTCGCAGCTCTCGGGCGGACAGCAGCAGCGCGTCGCGATCGCGCGCGTGCTCGCGGGGGATCCCCGGTTCATCCTGGCCGACGAGCCGACCGGAAACCTCGACACGATGATGTCGCGCGAGGTGATGGACCTGCTCGAGAAGATCAACGAGGCGGGCACCACCATCGTGATGGTGACGCACACGCCGGAATGCGCGTCGCGCGCCTCGCGCCAGATCCATCTCTTAGACGGCGAGGTCGTCGATTTGAACGCGCTGCCCTCGGAAGACGCAGACCGCTCGTCCGCGAGCCTCGCCTCGACGCTGCAGTAAGTAAGGAGGCCACGATGCTGCTGCACAACCTCCGCATCGCCTGGAAGAGCCTCCGGCGCAACGTCACGCTCTCGATCCTGATCGTGAGCGGCATCGCGCTCGGGATCGCGGTGTCGACGACATTCGCGGCCTTTCGCCACGCCTTCTCGAAGGACCCGATCCCT
>JBBRDK010000058.1:0-21764 GCA_038203955.1 Thermoanaerobaculia bacterium
GGAGAACGACGGTGTTGCGTTTGATGCCGAGGGAACGCACGAAGGCGATCTCGTCCCCTTCCCGCAGGTAGCTCGCGGGATCGCGGTACGTCTTGTCGATGCGCAGCCTGACCTGACCGCCGGCGGGAACGGGCCGCGGGAGCCGGACGCGAATGTATTGCGTCTCCGCCTCCGCGTCCGACAACCCGGTGCGCCGCGCCTCCTCGGCGGAAACGATCTCGAACTTCAACGCGTCGCCCGTCAAGCGGTCGGTCACCGACTCCCGGGACGCCTCGCTCCCCTTTCGAATCGGGTTGAAGTAATGTGTCGCGCCCGCGGCCGTCGCGGTGACGTCGTACACGACCCGGAACTGGGAAGTCTCCGGGCCGAGAAGCTCGTATCGCGTGTATTCATCCGCCTGCGTCTGCGCCGGGGGACGCCCGGCTTCCGTGGCCGGACCCGTCAGCAGGAGAAAGGCGAGAGAAAGGGGGAGCAAGCGGCCAGTATACGAGCCGCGTGGACCCTCCGACGACCCCGTAGAATCGCGTCCTCGATGCGACCTCCTCCCCGACTCCCCGCGCTCGCACTCACCCTGCTCGCGGCGTGCGGATGCCTCCGGCTGCGCGCCCCGGCGACTCCCATGGACGCGATCGACGTCTCTCCCGCGCCGGCGCCCTCCGCCCCCTGCCTCGTGGTGTTTCTCCCCGGCCGCCGGGACAGTCCGGGAGCGTACCGGCGCCACGGCTTCTCCGAGATGGCCGCGGAGGCCGGAGTGTCGGCGAGGTATCTCGAAGCGGACGCGCACCTCGGCTACTACCAGGCGCAGACCATCTCCGGCCGCCTCGAGAACGACATCGTGGGCCCGGCGCGAGCCTCGGGCGCCGGGCGGATCTGGATCGTGGGGATCTCGATGGGCGGGCTCGGGGGACTCTTGATGGCGAGAGAACATCCGGATCTTCACGGCGTGGTGGCGCTCGCTCCTTTTCTGGGAGACACGGAGCCGAGGCTCGTCGCCAACGCGGGAGGGCTCGCGTCCTGGAAGCCGGGTGCTCCGCGGCCCGTCGCCGATTACGAGCGCGAGCTCTGGGGATGGCTGAAGAACTACACCTCGGAAGGCGCGAGGAGGCCGCCCGTCTACCTCGGATTCGGTTTGTCGGACGACCTCGCGCCCGCCAACCGGCTGCTCGGAGACGCTCTGCCAGCCGGCCGCGTCTTCACCGAGAAGGGCGGTCACAACTGGGGAGCGTGGACGGGCCTCTGGAAGCAGTTCCTCGCGTCCGGCGCGCTTCAAAGGGACTGCCCTCTTCAAACATCGCCCGCCGGCGAACGGAATCCGAAGTGAACTTCTCCGGGAAAACCGCGATCGTCACGGGCGGAACCGGCGCGCTCGGATCCGCAGTGGTCGCCGCTCTCCTCGCCGAAGGCGCCCGTGTGGCTGTCCCCTTCCGAAAGCCGGGCGAGCTCGAACGCCTGCGGGAGGAGCGCGCGCTCGGCGCGTACGCCGAGGCGCTTTCCGGCGCGATGCTCGACCTGACGGATGAGACCGCCGTGGCCGCGTACGCGGAATCCGTCGCCGAGGACCGGGGCGGCCTCGACATCCTCATCAACACGGCAGGGGCCTTCGCCGGCGGAAAGCCGGTGCACGAAACGCCCTGGTCGGTCTGGCAGCAAGAGCTCGACACCAACCTGAAGACGGCCGTGATCGCCTCCCGGGCGGCCGTGCCGCCGATGATCCGCCGCGGCGGCGGCGCCATCGTCAACGTGTCGAGCCGGCCGGCCGAAGGCTCCGGGCAGGGCGTCGGCGCTTACGCGGCGTCCAAGCGCGCCATCCTGCAGTTGACCGACGCCATGGCGGCGGAGCTCGTCGACTTCCGCATCACGGTGAACGCGATCCTTCCTTCGACCATCGACACCCCGGCCAGCCGCCGGGGCGACCCGGGGGCGGATTACTCGAAGTGGGTCTCTCCCGACGAGATCGCCCGCGTCATCCTCTTCCTCGTCGGCCCCGACGCCCGCATCGTGAGCGGCGCGCACGTTCGCGTCTACGGACGGGCCTGAGAGCGGTTCGGACCGGAGGCGCTAGACCCCCGGAGCCGCCGGCGGTCCGCCACGCATTCCGACCCGATCGACGGGCCACGGGTTCAACGCGAGATACCAGAGCACGATGATGTTCACGAACGGGACGTACATCAGCAGGCTCATCGGCCCCGGGTAGCCCAGCCGTTCGGCGATCTTCCACAGCGGGTAACCGACGATCGCGAGGACGAAGAGCGTGGCGACGCAGCTGGTGAATCCGGACATCATGGCTGTCTCTCCTTTCGACGCGAACCCTCGACCGACCCGTCAGCGGCCCGTGGGACGGGTGACGACCGGCTCCCACGGCGCCGCATCTGGCCCGAAATTTTTCACGAGATAACCGAGGAGCTCCTCCCGGCGGTCGGCCGGAAAATCCGCCCCCCACCCCGCCATCTTCGTGAGCTCGGCCCCCCACTGCTTTTCCGTCAACCGCTGCTGCCCGACGATGTCCACGGAATGGCAGGCGAGGCACGCCTGGTCGGCGACGGCCTTTGCCGGCCCCGCCGGAAACTCGGCGAGCTTCGTCCCGAGGATCGGGAGCCGGGGATCGAACGAGGCCGCCGCGGCGGTCCGGCTCCGCGCGGGCGCCTTTTTCTTCTTCGCGCGGCGGGCGGACGCGTCCGTGGGGGACGCGACGAGCGCCGCCACGGTCAGCGCCAGAACGGAGAGGGCGGTCCCGCGCCTCACGCGTCCACCTCGATCGAAGCGGAATGCCATCCGTTGTAGAGATAGCCGCTCGGATTCCAGGCGGCTTCCCTCGGCTGGACCGCGCCGGCGCCGTCCGTCGCCCGCACGTACAGGGTGCTGCGGCCGGCGGCCTTCGGGCTCCAGCGGAAGGACCACAGCCTCCACGCCCACGGATCGTGCTGCGGGTCGAGGTCGGCGGGCTGCCAGGACTGGCCGTCGTCGTCGGAGACCTCCACCCGGCCGACGTCGGGTGTTCCCGAGAACGCGAATCCGCGGAGCAACGCCGGAGCCCCGACGCGGGCGCGCGCAGGAGCCTCCGTGACGTTCGACTTGACGAACAGCTCGGTCACCGGGCGCGTTTCGGCCGGCGGGACGGGGACGCCCGGAGCGCCGGGAACCTTGGGGTAGCGGTAGGCGGTCTCCATGTAGAAGCCCTTCTGCGCCTCGGAGGCGACGGACAGCCGCTCGAGCCATTTCGTCCAATGGTCCCCCGCCCAGCCGGGCACGACCAGCCGCGCGGGCCCCCCGTGAAGCGCCGGCAGCGGCTCGCCGTTCATCTCATCCGCGACGATCGCGTCCGCCATGATTTTTTCGATCTCGACGCTGCGGTGGAACGGCGGCGTCCGGACGGGAGGCCGGTCGCTCCCGAACGTATGCAGGTGCCGCCCGGCCGGCTTCATACCCGCCTGCTCGAGAAGGTCCCGGACGCGCACGCCCGTCCACCGCGCGTTTCCGACCGCCCCGTATTTCCACTGGACGCCCGGGACGAAGGGGTTGTACAGCGCGCGCCCGTTGCCGGCGCACTGGAGAACGCACGTGACGGTGGTTCGCGGAAGGCGCCGGAGATCCTGCGCGGTCAGCCGAAGCGGGCGCTCCACCTCGCCGTCGACCGTCAAAGACCAGCCCTTGTGCCCCGGGTACTGCGGATTCCAGTGATGGCGCACGAAGAAGAGGTCGTTCGGCGTGAGATAGGTCGTGAGAGCGTCGAGCGGGGTTTCCGCGTCGATGGCGTACCCGTTCAGCTGGAGCATCCGCCGGCGCGCGATGGGGATCGAGTCCGTCACGGCGGAGAGGGCGGCGCCCGGAACCAGTGCCGCCACACCCGCCAGGGCGAGAAACCGGCGGCGGTCCATCGAGACGACGTCGACGCTTTCAGGGGTCTTCTTCATCGGGCCTCCGCGTTAAGGATAGTTGAGAGTTAAGAGTTCAGAGTTGAGAGTCAAGAATGGATTCGTCAGCCGACTCCTCGCCCAGCGCCCCTCGCCTCAACTCTCAACTCTCGACTCTCAACTCCCAAAGACCGCCACCACAGGCGCGTGGTCGCTCGTTCCCGTTTCCCGGCGAACCGCGCATTCGAGAGTCCTTCCCGCGAGCGGGACGCTGGCAAGGACGTAGTCCAGCCTCCATCCGATGTTGCGCTGCCGCATATTGCGCCACGGCGCCCACCAGGTGAAGAGCCCCTCGTTGGCGGGGTCCTGCGCGCGTCCCACGTCGACGAGGCCGTGGGAGAGGATGTCTTCGAGAAGAGCGCGCTCTTCCGGCAGCTGCCCGATCACCGGCCGGCGCTCCTTCGGATGGACGTCGATGTCGGCGCGCGCCACGTTCAGGTCGCCGCAGAGCACGAGCGTCTCGCCGCTGCTTTCGGCGGCCGCGGCGTATCGCTCCATCGCCTGCAGGAACCGCATCTTGGCCGGGAAATCCTTGCCTCCGTTGGGAACGTAGATCGACGCCACGGTCAGCCCCGGGAGACGCGCGGTCACGATGCGGTTTTCATGATCGAAGTCCGGATGGACGAAGGCCGGCCTCTCGGCAAAGCGCTCCTTCGAGACGTGCAGACCCACTCCCGAGTAGCCGCCCGTCCCGTGCCAGTAGCACCAGTAGCCCTCCATCTCGCAGAGGACCGCCGGGACCTGCGCGGAGGACGCCTTGATCTCCTGGAGGCAGACGACGTCCGGCCGCTCCTGCTCGACCCATTCGTGGAACTGAGTCTGGCGCGCGCGGATCCCGTTGACGTTCCAGGTGGCAATTTTCATCCGGGAGAAGACTGCAAGGCCGTGAGGCGGTCTCGCAACTCCCGCCGGGCGGATTCGAGAGCGCGGCGGCGCGCGTCATGGGTGGTCTTGGAGAGCTGGTCTTCGATCCGCGCGAGAGAAAGCTCGATCGCGTGGGCTTCCGTCCTGCGCTCGGCGTCGCGGCGGGCGCCCCCGTCCGGCGCCCGTCGCGCCTCCCGCGCGTGCTCCTTCTCCGCGCCCAGGTCTTCTTCGCTGCGCCCCCAGCCGCGCGCCATGAGGGAAGCATAGTGGAGGGACGGGGCAGGCGGAAGGCGGGAGGCGGAAGGCGGAAGCAACCGGGGGCCGGGAGCCGAGCGACCACGGGAGCGAGACGGCCGCGGTACTCCGCGGTCAACTAGATCGGAGCCGATTCCGGAGTGAAAACGGAAGACTGATAACCGATGACTACTCGAGCTTCTTCACGAAGTCCGCTGTCAGCTCGATGCCCTCTTCCAGATTCTGAGCGAGCGTTCGGCCTGAACGGACCCGCGGCTTCCACGAGTGATCGCCGTCCTCGATCCACGCGACCCGGATCGACGGAGAGAGCGCATACCCCGCCACGTCGTCGGGCGTGCCGAACGGATCGCGCGTGCCCTGGAGGATCAGGGCGGGAGTGGTGAGGTCACCGAGATGCCGCGTGCGCAGCCGCTCCGGCTGGCCCGGAGGATGAAACGGATATCCGAGGCACAGGAGGCCCCGCGCTCCGACCTCGTCCGCCACGAGGCTCGCGATCCGTCCGCCGAGAGACTTGCCCCCGATCACGAGAGCGGGGCCTCCCCCGAGATGCTCGGTGGCGGCGCGCCACGCCTCACGCAGGGCGGGCTCGCGGTCAGGCGCCCCTCCGCGGCCCGTCTCGCGCCGCGCGCGCATGTAGGGAAACTCGAACCGCGCTACGCGCAGCCCTCGCGCCCCGAGCCCGCGCGCGAAGTCGTTTAAGAAGGGCGAGTCCATCGGACCGCCAGCGCCGTGCGCCAGGACGACCGTCGGGGCGGCTTCCGGCCCGTCGAAGAGAAACTCGGGAACGATCACGGGCGCCTCAATACCCCTTGAGAAAGCTCGCGACGCCGGCCCGCTGTCCGCCGGAAAGGGCGACGCAGCGGTCGACCGACTCGAGCGTCTGGGCGAGAGGGCGGGCGGCGCCCTCGATCTTTCCCGCGCGCGCCGAAAAAAACTTCCTGACTTCCTCGCGGTGACCGGCGTCGCAGAAATGGGCGCCGGCGCGGGGCAGGACCGGAAGGTATTCGCGAGGAAGCCTCGCGGCGATCGTGTCGAAGTTCGCCTTGAAGAACTGCCAGGAAGGCTCTCTCGTCTCGGGATGCCCCAGCGCGCGCCAGAGGATCGCGATCGATTCGCGAGAGTCGAGACCCGGATCGAGGAGAAGGTCGAGGGCCTTTCGATTCAGGTCGCGACTGCGGAACTCGCCCAGGGAGGTAAAGATCCGGTCCCGATCCCGATGTTCCGTCGATCGCCGGACTTCGGCCACGAGCCGCTCGAAGAAAGCGGCATCCCCGTCCCGCGCCGCGACGGAAAGGACGGTCGACACGAGCGCGGAGTCGACCGCGTTGCGATCCGCGAGCCACCGCCGGGCGAGATCCGCGGCCTCCTTTCCGAGCTCCGGGTCGCGTCCCGTCCCGGCGACGAGACCGAGCAGCTGCGGCCGCAGCATCTGGGCGTCTTCCGACTCTCCCGGTGACGGCCGCCACCCGAGCGCCCGCGCCCGGTCCCCGAACGAGGCCCGCAGAAATCGCTCGTACTGCGGCCTCACGGAATCGGCGACGAGATGGTCGCCGACGTTGCGGGCGATCTTCATGACGGTCGAAACGACTTCGCGATTCGGGTGGGGCGCGAAAGCCGACACGAGGGCCAGAGCCCTGGCCATCGAGATCCGCCCCGTTTCGGCGAACGCGGCGATGTCGCCGAGCACTCCGACGCGTTCGGCGAGCGTCAGCGGGCTCGCGTCCTTTCGCAGCAGCCGGTCCAGGAGGTCGCCGGCATAGAGAACCCGGTAGTACCCCACCTCGCCGGCGTTGGCGAGCACCCAGTCGGGGCACCCCTTCGCCGCCGGCAGCGGGAGCTCTCCCGAGGACGCCGTCAGAAGGACGCAGGCCGTCCCTTCGCCCGAGGCGGCGCCGCCGTACCGGGCGCAGACGGGAAGGTGCCAGAGAGCGCCGGAAGCGGCCTGGCCTTCGGGGAGAAACCGCTGCTGCCGCAGGCCGATGCGGGGAGACGCTCCGGGGGCGCAGCGCAGATCGGCGGTGACGAGGGGAAAGCCCGGCTGGTCGAGGAAGGTCGAGAAGGCGCGAGCGATCCCGGGACTGCCCGCTCTCTCGAACGCGGCGAGAAAATCGGCGGACGTCGCGGTGCCGTACGCGTGGTCGGTGAGGTACCGCCGTATCCCCTCCCGGAATTTCTCCGGCCCGACCCAGCTCTCGAACATCGCGATGACGGCCCCGCCCTTCCCGTAGCTGATGTCGTCGAAGGCGTTGTCGATGTCCGCCGGGGAGAGGATCGGCTGGCGGATCCGCCGCGCGCTCTTCAAAGTGTCCTTATCGAGAGTCTCGGATCGGGCCGCAACGTCGGCGACTTCGGTCTCCCATTCCGGCTTCCAGTCCTTGAGCAGGCGAGCGGCCATCCACGTCGCGAACGACTCGTTCAACCAGGTGTCGTCCCACCACGCGAGCGTGACGAGGTCCCCGAACCACTGATGCGCCGACTCGTGCAGCGAGATGCTCGCGTGAAGACGGCGGAAGCTCGCCGACTCTTCCGAGGGCCTGGCCAGAAAGAGGTTCTCGTTCCAGGTGATGAGGCCCGCGTTTTCCATGGCGCCGAAGCGGACCGTCTGCGGAATCACGAGCGCGTCGAGCTTCTCGTAGGGATACGGAATCCCGAAATACGACTCCAGCCGGTCGAGAATCTGCCCCGACGTCTCTTTCGCCCAACGCGCCTCCCCGCCGCGGCCCCGCGGCACGAAGAGACGCAGAGGAACCGCGCGCCGGCCCGCGCGCCCGGCGTCGACGACGTCGAACGGGCCCACTCCGAACGCCATGAGATACGCGGGCAGCGGTTTCGTAGCCGCGAACGCGACCTCGCGGACGCCGTCGGGGGCGTCGGCTTCCTTCGTGATCGGAGTGTTGGAGACGGCGAGCTGGCCTCGCGGGATGCGCAGAGTGAGCTGCCAGGGGACCTTGTAGGACGGCTCGTCGAAGCACGGAAACGCGCGGCGGGCGTCGGTCGCCTCGAACTGCGTGAACGCGTACCAGTCCTCGCCCACCTTCTGTCTGAAGATCCCCGTCGTATCGGTCGGTTGAATGGTGCCTCGATACGAGACCCGCAGCCCTGCGGCGCCGGGGGCCGCGGGAGGATCGAGAGCGAAGCCCACGAAATCCTCCCCTCCGGCGACGGTGACCGCCTTCGAGCTTCGTCCGTTCTGCGTCAAGACCGCCGAGTCGATCTCGAGCTCCCGGGCGTTCAACCAGAGGACCGGCATCGGACGGTCGAAGCGCAGGTCGATCTCGATGTCGCCGTCGAAGGAGTCCTTCGACGGGTCGACCGCGAGAATCACGGAGTACCGGAGAGGCGAGACTCCCGACGGCAGCCGCAGCGTCGGCAAAGCACCGGCGCCCGCGGCGGCCTTCCGCGAGGAGGCATTCCCCTTCGCAGGCGCCTGGGCCGCGGCGAGGGTCGCGCCGCTCCAGAGCAGCGCCGCCAGCAAAACCCCGAGTCGAACCGGCTTCATCGAGCCTCCTCAGGCGGAGTTTTCAGTCAGCAGTTCACAGGAGTCAGTTTTTCGATTCCCGATTCCCGATTCCCGATTCCCGGCTCCGTTCGGCCCCGCCTCCCGCCTCCCGCCTCCCGCCTTCCGTCTCGAAGAGCACCTCCACCACCGGGTGCAGCTCGAGGCCGCTGTCCGCCGCCCCCGGCTGGAAGTGCGTGAAGTCGAAGAATCCCACGCCCGTTACGACGACGGGCCATCCGCCCGGGGGCCTCTTCCCGCGAGTCCGGGCCTCAATCTCCGATCGCGCGCGGCGAAAGCGCTCTTCGAATCCGCTCCCCGGCGCCTCCGCCGGGTCGGGAATCTCCACCACCATCGTCTGAGACGGCGCCTCCGGATCGGCGATGACGAGATGAAGGTCGCGGTCGAGCTGCCGGTGCACGGAGATGAGCCGCGCGTGCACCCGGTAGAGCGTCGTCTCCCACGGGGAGATCCGGGTGCTCTCGGGGGCGGAACGGGCGGGCCTCGGCACCCGTCTCAGGGCGGAGACGGTCGTCTCGACGAGCGTCAACACGATCCGCCCGCGCGTGGAGTCGGTCAGAGTCTTCACCGGCCACCTCTTGTGCGCGAAATAGTGCTCCAGCGCGAAGAAGAGGATGAGGAACTCCACGACGAGTAAGGAGATGAACGGTGTCCGCGAGCCCCGGCGAGCCATGCGGAGGGAGTCTCCGTCATCCGCGAGGAATTGTCAGCCTGGGGAGGCGGGCCGGGAATCGGGAGCCGAGCGACCTACGGGAGCGAGACGGCCGCGGTACTCCGCGGTCAACTACATCGGGAGCCGAGCGACCTACGGGAACGAGACGGCCGCGGTACTCCGCGGTCAACTACATCGGGAGCCGAAAGCAGGAGCGATCGAACAGCGCCTTTCGCCCTTCGTGCAGAGCCGAACGCCCAGCGCCCAGCGCCGAGCGCCCAGCGAACAAAACCTTCCGGCGCGCCCCACGTACTTCCCCTTGACATTCGACAGGAGCGGGTCAAAACTCCGGTCGAACATCAAAAAGGAGACTCCGTGGCCGATCCCAAGAGCGACCTTCTCCAGGGAACCCTGGACGTCCTGATCCTGAAAACCCTCTCCGCAGCCCCGATGCACGGGTGGGGGATCTCGCAGCGGATCCAGCAGGTCTCCGAAGACGTCCTGCGCGTCAACCAGGGCTCCCTCTATCCGGCGCTCTACCGGCTGGAAAGCCAGGGCTGGATCAAGTCGGAGTGGGGCGTCTCGGAAAACAACCGGAAGGCCAAGTTCTACGAGCTGACCCGCGCCGGCAGGCGGCAGCTCGACACCGAGACCGAGAGCTGGGAGCGCTTCTCCTCGGCGGTCGCCCGAGTGCTGCAGACCACCTGATTCGCCGCCCGCCCAACAAAAGGAAACGCCCATGAACGGGAAAATCGCGCCGGGGATCCGAAATCTCTTCTCGAAGAAGAAGGCGGAACGCGAGCTCGACGACGAGATGCGATTCCACCTCGAAATGGAGATCGAGAAGAACCTCGCGCGAGGCCTCTCTCCCGAGGAAGCGCGCCGGGAGGCGCTCAAGAGCTTCGGGGGCGTCGAGAAGTTCAAGGACGAGGTCCGCGACCAGAGCGTCGTCCGTTTCTTAGAGACGGTCGTCCAGGACCTGAAGTACGGCCTGCGCGCGCTCTGGAAGAACCCGGCATTCTCCGTCGCGGCCGTGATGACGCTGGCGCTCGGGATCGGGGCGAACACCGCCATCTTCTCGGTCGTCAACGGCGTCCTCTTACAGTCGCTGCCGTACGGAGGTGGCGAGAGGCTCGTTCGGCTGCGCATGGACGCGCCCGCCGCTCACGTCGAGGACGCGGGATTCTCGCCTCTCGAGTTCGCGGACTACAAGGCTCAGACTCGGAGCTTCGACAGCCTCGTCGAATACCACTCGATGTGGTTCGTGCTGCTGGGCCGCAAGGAGCCGGAGCGCGTCCAGACGGGCGTCGTCTCGGCCGACTTCTTCGACACACTCGGCGTCCGGCCGCTCCTCGGCCGCACCTTCCGCAAGGGCGAAGACGCGCACGGCGCGGAACCGGTGCTGGTGCTCTCGTACGCCTACTGGATGCGCGCGTTCGGCGGCGACCCGAAGGTGGTCGGGCGCGTCTTCGAGATGAACGACAAGTCCCACACGGTCGTGGGGGTCCTTCCGCCGATCCCCGGCTATCCGCAGGAAAACGACATCTACATGGCCGTTTCGGCCTGCCCGTTCCGCTCGCGTCCGATGACGGAATCGAACCGGCGGGCGCGGATGCTCCAGGTCTTCGGCCGCATGAAGCCCGGCGTCTCCCTCGCCGCGGCGACGAGCGACCTGACCACCGTCGCCGGACGGCTCAAGAACGCGTACCCCGACGCCTATCCCCAGGCCGGGTTCAACGTCGCGCCTCTGTCTCTGCGCGTCGAGATGACGCGGCAGGCGCGGCCCACTTTCCTGATCCTGCTCGGCACGGTCGGGCTCGTTCTGCTGCTCGCCTGCGCCAACGTCGCCAACCTTTCGCTCGCGCGGCTGATCCGCCGGGAGCGCGAGATGGCGCTGCGGTCCGCTCTCGGCGCCGACCGCCGGCGACTCGCCCGGCAGCTCCTGACCGAGACGACGGTCCTCGGCCTGGTCGGCGGATTGCTCGGGCTGGTCCTCGCTCGCGCCGGCCTGCATCTTCTGGTCGCCTTCGCGACCCGCTTCACGCCGCGCGCGACAGAGATCCGAATCGACGGCCCGGTCCTGATCTTCACACTCGCCGTGTCTCTGGGCACCGGGATCGCGCTCGGTCTCATCCCCGCCGTGTCCCGCCGGCGGGACCTCGTGACGTCGCTTCACGAGGGAGGAGAGCGCGCCAGCGCGGGCGGCGGCCGCCATCGCGTACGCAACCTCCTGATCGTCTCGCAGGTCGCGATCTCCTTCGTTCTGCTGATCGGAGCGGGACTGATGGTCCGCACGCTCTGGAACCTGCAGCAGGTCGATCCCGGGTTCCAGACGGAGAAGGTCCTGACGATGCGGGTGGACCTGAACTTCTCGAAGTACGACACGCGGGACAAGAGGCTCGCGTTTCACGAGCAGCTCCTCCGCCGCATTCAGACGGAGCAGGGCGTCGTCTCCGCCGCGACCTCCGGGACCTTTCCGTTGAACGAGGGCGGCCCAGGCAACGGGAACGGACAGTTCGAGATCGAAGGGCAGCCGGCCGCGGAGGCGGACCTCCGCCTCCAGGCCGACTTCCAGCAGGTCAGCGCGGACTACTTCCGCACGATCCAGATTCCGCTCATGCGCGGGCGCACCTTCTCGCCCGCCGACCGCGTCGATCGTCCGCTCGTCGCGCTGGTTAACCAGACGATGGCGCGCCACTACTGGCCCACCGAGGATCCTCTCGGCCGCCGTTTCTCGTTCGACCAGAAGAGGACCTGGGTGACGATCGTGGGCGTGGTCGGGGACGTCCGCCAGTACGGCCTCGCGGCCGCTCCGTCCGATCAGATCTATCTCTCGCTTCTTCAGTACCCGACGCTGTCGTCGACTTTCCTGATCCGCACCGTCTCGAACCCGATGAGCATGGAAAAGCTCGCGAGAGACACCGTGCACGGGATGGATCCGGACCAGCCGGTGGACCATTTCCGCACGCTCGAGCAGGTCCGCAGCAACAGCCTCGCGTCCCCGCGGCTGACCGCGCTGCTCCTCGCGCTCTTTGCGGTGCTCGCGCTCGTCATCACGGCGACCGGAATCACGGGCGTGCTCGCGTTTTCCGTCAGCCAGCGGTTCCAGGAGTTCGGCATCCGGATGGCTCTCGGCGCCGCGCCGGGGTCCGTGCTGCGGATGGTGCTCAGCCAGGGGATGTCCCTCGTCGGGGTCGGGCTCGGACTGGGGCTCGCCGTCGCCCTCCTTTTCGCGCGCCTCCTGTCGGGGCTGCTCTTCGGGGTACGCCCGACCGACCCGGTGACGTTCGCGTCGGTGGCGCTCGTTCTTCTCGGAGTGGCCGCGGCCGCCTGCTTCTTCCCCGCCCGCCGCGCGACCGGCGCGGACCCGATGCACGCCCTGCGAAATCGGTAGCGCGGCCCGAGCGCAGCGCGGAAAGGCGCCGCTCCGTCAAGAACAGTGGCGGCCCCTCGCGCGGAGGGACTCGCATCGGAAGGGAAGCGCCGGGGCTATGGAGCCGGCGACTCGGAAGCCAGCGCGTCCAGCTCGCGCTGCATCCGATCCCGGGTCTCGCCGACGGCGGCGGCGATCGCGTCCTCTTCGCCGCCGACGCTGATCGGGTCGAGCACGCGGACGGGGAGCCGGCCGCGACGGGACCGGAAGCGGGCCGTATCGACGATCGCGTCGAGGGGAGCGGCCACGACGGGAACGACCGGAACGCCCGCGGCGGCCGCGAGGCGGAACGCCCCGGTCTTGAAGGGCAGGAGCTCCCGGCCGGCATTGCGGGTTCCTTCGGGCATGAACCAGACGGAGATCCCTTCCTCCTTGAGCCTTCGGGCGGCGGCGGCGAGCATCCGGCGGGCCGCCTCCGAATTGCCGCGCTCGATGACGAGGTTTCCGGAGGCCCGGAAGAACCAGCCGAACAGCGGGATCTTCGAGATCTCGCGTTTACCGACCGCGACCGTCCGGCGCGGGACGATGGCGCCGTACACCAGCAGATCCATGATGCTCTGGTGGTTGGAGACGAAGACGCAGGGCCGCGACGCCGACAGCCTCGCCGCGTCCACGTCGATCCTCCACCCCATCAGCCGCACGACCCCGCCGCAGAAGAAGCGGGCGAACAGAAAGACGTTGTTGCGGCTTCCGTGAGTGACGAGGAGAGCCACCAACCCGGTCGCCGAGCAGAGAAAAAACCAGACTCCGCCCGCCAGGAAACCGAGGAAGAACGCCAGGCGCTCGACGAGCGCTCTCAGGCGGACTGCCCGTGCTTTCGCCGCATCGACTCGTTCCATGCCTCCGACTCCCCGCGAGGGATCGAAACGGAGCGCCATCCCGCTCCCGCAAAATACTTCGCGAGGAAGACGAGCTGCCCCGCGTGGTACGCGAAATGCGCGAGGTGCCGGGTGACCGCCGTCATGACCGTATGCGGCTCCGAGTTGATGCGGATCGTCCGCCCCAGATCCGCGGCGGTCAGCGGCTCGATCGCCGAGAAGGCCAGCGCCCAGGCGGACTCCCACCGGGCCATCAGCGCTTCTCGAGTCTCCCCTTCCGCCAGAAACTCGCGGTCGCGCTGCCGGTCGGGCTTGTCGCCGTCGGACGTCAGGAAGTCGGTGAAGCGGGACCGCATGTTTCCACAGAGATGCTTGACGATGATCGCGATCGAGTTCGACTCCGGATCGATCTTCCGGAAGAAGTCGGCGTCGGAGACCTGCTCGAGGGCTCTCTCGACGAGCTTCTTGTGGCCCCGCAGGCGCCGGAGCGCATCCGGCAGATAGGCGGCGAGCGGGTCTTCCGGCAGTTCCGATGGCACGCTCAGACCCCCGCCCGCGTCTTGTTCGGATACGGCGGCCGGACCGGCGCTGCCGCGGGATGCTTCCTGAGCTCGTCCATCACCACCGAAATCGCTTTCTCGAGCTGCGGGTCCCGGCCCGCGATCACGTCCGCCGGCGTCTGTTCGACCTCGATGTCCGGCGCGACGCCTTCGTTCTCGACGATCCATCCCTTCTCCGCGTCCCAGATGGCGAGGTTCGGCGCCGTGATCGTGCCGCCATCCATCAGGACCGGGAATCCCAGGACGCCGACCAGCCCTCCCCAGGTGCGCTGGCCGATCAGGGTCCCGACGCCGAACTTCCGCCACATCCAGGGCAGCAGGTCGCCTCCGGAGCCCGCGTTCTCGTCGATGATCATCGCCTTCGGGCCCTGGATGGACGCGCTCGGCGTCTTCATGTCCGCGCCATACCGCATGGCCCAGTACGCGATGAGCGGCTTCTGGAGCAGATCCACGTAGTAGTCCGCGACGCTGCCGCCTCCGTTGTACCGCTCATCCAGGATCACCGCGTCCTTGTACGCCTGCGGGAAGAAGTACCGCTTGAAGTAGGTGTGACCGAGGCTGCCGGTATTGGGCACATAGATGTAGGCGACGCGCCCTCCCGTCGCCGCGTCCACCTTCCGGATGTTTCCCTCGACCCAGTCCCGGTTGCGCAGCGCGGCTTCGGTCGCGACCGGCACGACCGTGACCGTGCGCGCTCCCGAGCCGTCCGGCGTGAGGCCCACGGTGATCTCGGTCAGCTTCCCGGAGGTGTTCTCGAAAAAGCTGTAGAGGTTCGCCGGCGGCGCGACGTTTCGCCCGCCGACCGCCAGCAGGTACTCGCCGGCGCGAACGTTGACGCCGGGCTCCGTCAACGGCGACCGGAGCTCGGGATTCCAGTTCAGCCCGCCGTAGACCTTTTTGAAGCGGTAGCGCCCGTTCTCGACGGCGTAGTCCGCGCCGAGAAGGCCTCCCGGCACGGCGGTCGGTTCCGCGAAGTGATCGCCGCCTCCGCCCCGATGGTGTCCGACGGACAGCTCGCTGCACATCCACTGGATGACCCGGTTCAGGTCGTCGCGAACCACGACGTGCGGGAGAAACGCGGCGTACTTTTCGCGCATCGCCTTCCAGTCGACCCCGTGCATCTTCGGGTCGTAGAAATAGTCGCGGTTGATCCTCCACGCCTCGTGGAAGATCTGCGGCCACTCCGCGCGCGGGTCAATCCGCGCCTCGAGCGCATCCATCTTGACCTTGCCCTCGGAGACGTCGATCTTCTTCACCGACGACGTGGCGATGGCCCACGTCTCCTTGACGCGGTAGAGGATCTTTTTGCCGTCGTCCGAGATCTCGTAGCCGTCGGCCTCGGCGAGCAGCGTCTCCGTCTTGCGGTCCTTGAGGTCGAACCGCTGCAGCGCCTTCTTCCCGTCCACTTCGCGCAGGTAGAAGATCTGGCCGGCGGGCCCCGCCTGGAGATTCGAGATCTCCGCGGGAGGAACGGGCAGGTCGAGGATCCGATACTCCAGGCCGTCGCGGTCGATCGTCACCCGTTCGACGGGAGGCGGCGTCCGGGGCTTCTCCTCTCCCGGCTTGTCCGCGGGCAGAGAGGGAGACGCGGCCGCGGGCTTCTCGTCGTCCGCCGCCACGCCCTTCTTGTTGTCGTCCTTCCCCTTCTCCCGCTCCTTCTCCCGCTTCGCCTCGGGCGTCAGCTTCTCTTCGTCGCTTTCCTTGACGAGCGGCGACGGAAGGTCCTTGCGGAGCACCGCCATGTAGATCGACCGCGTCACGCGGACGTCCTCGTTTTCGAGCGAAAACCAGTTACGCGCCGGGCCCGCGTTCGTCGACGCCAGCAGATAGAGATACTTTCCGCTGCGGTCGAACACGGGCTCGGAAACGTCGGAAAGGCCGTCCGTGACGGCGAACGCCTTGTCCTGTTCGAGCGAATACGCGTACACGGTCTGGATGTAGGTTCGATTGGCGAGCGTGTACACGATCCAGCGGGAATCCGGCGACCACGCGGGCCACACGGTCTTGACGGGGCCGTAGAGATATTCGGATCCGACCTTCTTGACCGCGCGCGTCGAAAGATCGATCCAGAAGACGCTCCAGGAGTTATCCGTGAAGGCGACCTTGCGGCTGTCCGGCGACCAGACGGGGCGGTCGTAGAAGCCCGCGCCGGGCAACTTGAACCGGGCGACGTCTCCCTTCCCGTCCTGGCTTTTCACGCAGAGCTCGTACTCCCCGGACTCGTCGGAGAAGTACGCGATCCTGCGGGCGTCCGGCGACCAGACCGGAGAGCGTTCGTGCGCGCCGGGGGTGTTCGTCAGGTTCCGGACGTCCCCCTTGTCCGCGGGAACGGAGAGGATCTCGCCGCGAAACTCGACGGCGAGCCGCGCCCCCGAGGGCGAAAGAGAGGTCGATCGGACGTACTTCGCTCCCTTGACGAAGCGAGGCCGGGTCTCCTGCAGGTCCGACGCGGCGCCGATGGCCACGCGCATGGAGGCCCGAGCCTTCGGGTCGTACACGTGAACGTAGCCTGCCTGCTCGTAGACGACCGCGCCGCCTCCCGCGGAGGCGTTCAGCACGGGGAAGTCCGAATGCGTCGTCAGACGGGTGACGGCTTTCGAGCGGGAGTCCCAGGAATAGAGGTTGAACTCGCCGTCCCGATCCGAGAGGAAATAGACGGTGTCTCCGAGCCACATCGGCGCGGCGTCGTTGGATCGCCCCGCGGGCTGCGGGACCTTCTCGATCGCATGGGTCGCCACGTCGTAGACCCAGACGCGAGAGACCCGGCCGCCGCGGTACCGCTTCCACTGCCCGTAGGCGGCTCCCAGGGGGTTGTAGGCGATCCGCCGGCCGTCCGGCGAATACGAGGCCCGGTCGGCGTTGGGGATCGGAAGTGCCGTATCGTTGCCGCCGGCCACCGGGACCGTGAACAGCTGCCGGTAGCGCGTCGTGTGCACCGCGCGCGGAGACGTGAAGAGGACCGCCGTGCCGTCCGCCGTGAATCCCTGAACGATGTCGGCGGCCGGATGCCAGGTGAGCCGCCGCGGCACGCCCCCCTCCACGGAGACGATGTAGACGTCGGTGTTCCCCTCGTATTGCGCCGAGAACGCGATCGACTGGCCGTCCGGAGAAAACGCGGGACTGGACTCCGCGCCGACGTCAGAAGTCAGCCGCCTCACGTTCTTGCCGTCGCGCCCGCTGACCCAGAGATCTCCCGCATAGATGAACGCGATCCGGCCGGCGCTGATTGCGGGCTCCGAGAGAAGGCGCGTGTCGTGGATGTCGACCGCCGAAACGGCGGCGGAGGGGGCAGCGTCCACCCGGAGCGTCGAGATCCCGCTCGCGGCCAGAAGCATGACGCAGAACACGACTCGTGATCGCATGGGTAGGTCCCTCTTTTCCTTTCGCGCCGCGAACGCGCGCAACCGGCCAACTCTCGTTTGGCGGGAATTATACGAAGGGAACCGCGGGGCGAGTCTGACTGAGAGCTGACAGCTGAAAGCTGACAGCTACTCGACGCTCCTCGCTCGGACCTGCTCGGAGGTCAGCCCGTAGATGGGCGGCGTCGGGATGTCCAGCATGGAAAGATAAAGGTAGATCTGGCCGCGGTGGTGAATCTCGTGCTCGACCATGGAACGCAGCCACTTTCGCGTCGAGATGGGCGTTCCGGCCGGCGTCACGCTCTTCGCCGCGAAATCCGCGTCGTCGAGTTTCCGGAAGATCGCCACGGACTCGGTATGCGTCCGGTCGAAGAACGCGCGCACGGATTCGAGACCGTCGGCGAGATCCCTGCCGTGGCCCGGGTAGCGGCTCGGCTTGCCCTGCACGTTCTCGGCGTACATGAACCGCTCGATCGCCGCGATGTGGCGGACGAGGTCGCCCAGAGTGAATTTCCCTTCCCGCCAGGTCCACTCGAGCCGGTCGGCGGGGATGCAGTCCACGACACGCGAGGTCCGTCCCCGGACTTTCTCGTAGTGGTCGAGAAAGGCCGCCGCTTCCGCGCTGGCGGCCGCATCCGGAGCGCTCACCGGGCGAGCGCCGGAGCCGGCGCGCCGGCGGCCGCGCTCGCGTACACGGGCCAGCACCACCGGCGATAACGCGGGACCTGGGCGCGGACGACCTCGGCATTCAACTTCCGAAGGCTCGAGGTGACCGGACCCATTCGCCCCGACCCGACGGGACGGTGGTCGATGCGCGTCACCGAGACGATCTGGACGCCCGTCCCCGCGAGGAACACCTCGTCCGCGAGCGAGAGCTCGGTGCGGTCGATCGAACGTTCGATGGCGGGAATGGCGAGCTCTTCGCGAAGCATGTCCAGGATCGATCGGCGGGTGATTCCTTCGAGGATGTTGTCGGTGACCGGGGGAGTCGCCACCGCCCCGTTTCGGACGATGAACAGGTTCGCCGCGGAGGCCTCCGACACGTGACCGTTCTGGTCGAGGAAGATCGCGTCATCGAACCCGCCCCGCTGGGCGTCCGTCTTGGCGAGAGCGGTGTTGACGTAGGCCCCCGACACTTTTCCGCGCGCGGGGATCATGTTGTCGTCGATGCGGCGCCAGGCCGAGATCTTGACGTGCGCGCCTCCGTCGTTCTCGATGTACTTGCCGAACGGGATCGCGACGATCGAGACCGCCGACCGCATCCCTTCGAGCCCGAGCGCGCCAATCCGCTCCTCCGCCGCGAACGCGAGCGGCCGGATGTAACAGTCCGCCCGGAGGCCCTCCTGCCGCAGGAGGCTTCCGAGGGCGGCCACGAGATCGTCGACCGAGTACGGGAGCTCTAAGGAGAGAAGGCGCGCCGACTCGAGAAAGCGCTGAAAGTGGTCATGAGGACGGAAGACGAAGAGCTCTTCCTCCGCCTCGTTCCAGAACCCGCGCAAACCTCCGAAACAGCCGGTGCCGTATTGCAGACCGTGGGTCATCACGCCGACGCGCGCCTCGCGGTAGGGAACGATCCGGCCGTCAAAGAAGGCGTACTCCGGCAGGGGCGTCGGGGTCGTCATGACCGATCTTCCTCCATGATTTTTAACGGTCCACTCTCAATACCACTTTGACACCGTTCTCAGTCCGGTTTACTCTTGCGCCGAATTGGTATGAATACAAGATCCACTTTCCCGCCGGAGTGGACTGGTCGAACGGGATCGGTCGAACCCGACGCGCTCGCCGTCCTGCTCGGCGGCTGGGCCTCCGGCCCGGGCACGCTGGCGGTCCGGCTCTCCGCGGCGCTCTCCCGGCTGCTGGACCGCGAAGAGATCGCGCCCGGCGCCCGACTCCCCTCCGAACGCGCCCTCGCCTCCGTGCTCGCCGTCAGCCGCACGACGGTCGTGGCCTCGTACGAGAATCTCCGGCAGGAAGGCCGGGCCGAGAGCCGGCAGGGCAGCGGCACCCGCGTGCTCCCGCGAGCGGGAGATTCGCGAGGGCCGGGCGATCGGAGCGACGGCACCCGGACGGACGAACCCGGCCGGGGAATGCTCAATCCGGTCCTGCGGGCCCTCACCGACGAGCATGCCGCGGGCTCGGTCTCCTTCGTCGCGGCGCATCTTCCCGGAGCCGCGGAGTTCCTGATCGACGCCTTCGCGAAGAGCCGCCGGCAGCTCACGGCGCTGTCGAGCCATCACGGCTACATGCCGCTCGGCCTGCCCGCTCTGCGCGCGGCGCTCGCGCGCACGCTGTCGGAGCGGGGACTCCCGACGCGCGAGGACGAGATCCTCGTCACCAACGGCGCGCAGCAGGCGATCGCGCTCGTTACCTCTCTGCTGCTCTCACCGGGCGACGAGGTCATCCTCGAGGATCCGACCTACCCGGGAGCGATCGATCTCTTCGCGTCGTCCCGGTTGCGCATGACTGCGGTGCCGCCGGCCGGCGAGCCCGGAGCGGTGGAGCGCATCGCGGCGGCGCTGCGGCGGCCTCGCGCCAGGCTGCTGTACCTCCAGCCGACCTTCCACAATCCCACCGGCGCGGTTCTGCCCGAGCGCCAGAGACGGGAGATCGCGCGGCTCGCCGAGCAGAGCGGTATCGCGATCCTCGAGGACCACACCCTGGCGGACCTCTCTCTCGGCGCCCCGCCGCCGCCGCCGATCGTCGCGTTCGCGCGGCGCGGAACCGTGCTGACCGTCGCGTCGCTCTCGAAGCTGTACTGGGGCGGTCTGCGCATCGGCTGGGTGAGAGCGCCCGAGGCGATCCTGCACCGGCTCGGGCGGCGCAAGGCGATGGAGGATCTCGGCAGCTCGCTTCCCGGACAGATGATGGCGGTGCAGTTGCTCGAGAAGACTGCCGCCGTCGGAGAGCTGCGCCGGCGGCAGGTCGAAGAGCGCCTGGACGCCCTCGTGAAAGGTCTGACGCGAAAGCTCCCCGAATGGTCCTGGAAACGGCCCGCCGGCGGGCTGACGGTCTGGGTGAAGCTTCCGCGGGGACAGGGAGCGGAATTCGCGCAGGTGGCCTCGCGGCACGGCGTCTCCGTGCTTCCGGGCCCGGTCTGCTCGCCCACCAATTCCTTCGCGGACCACCTGCGCCTCGCGTTCGTGCCCGAGCCCGACGAGATCAAGGAGGGCATCGATCGCCTCGCCCGCGCGTGGGACAAGTACGCCGCCGGACGAGAGGCCACCCGCGGACGCGTCCGGGTGATCGTGTAGGGACGGGAAACGGGAGCCGAGCGACCAACGGGAGTGAGACGGCCGCGGTACTCCGCGGTCAACTAGATCGGGAGCCGAGCGACCAACGGGAGCGAGACGGCCGCGGTACTCCGCGGTCAACTAGAATCGGGAATCGGGAATCGGGAATCGGGAATCGGGAATCGGAGGGGATAACCCGTTTCTCACCGCAGGTTTCTGACTTTTCGAAATTTCTTCGGGCCTCTTGACTCGCCCTTCGCCCTTGGGCTTCATCGCCGCCTCCCGCCTCCCCCTTTCGTTACTTTAGTCTGTGCTAAACTATTGCCCGTGTCCTCCTCGCTCCTCCTGCGCGCCATTGCCGAGCCCCGCCGGCAGCGGATCCTTCGGCTCCTGCGCGACGGGGAGCTCACCGCGGGCGCCATCGCGGCCGATGCGGACGTGACGTTCGGCGCGATCTCGCAGCATCTGCGCGTCCTGAAGGAGGCGGGGCTGGTCGAGAACCGGCGGGAGGGCCGCCATCAGATCTACCGCGCGAGGAGCGAGGCCTTAGGTCCGCTGGCCGCAGTGCTCCAGTCGATGTGGGAGGACCGGCTCGGGATCTTGAAGGGGCTCGCCGAGTGGGAAGAGCGCGGAAAGCGGAACAGAGACAGGCGGAGAGCCCGGAGCGGGTCCTCCGCGAAAACTGGAGCCGCACGCGGCTCCCGGAGGACTGCGCGGTGAATGAAGAACCCGTCGTCGAAACGGAAGTGGAGATCTCGGCGCGGCCGGAAACCGTCTTCTCGTATTTCTCGGACCCCGAGCGATTCCGGCGCTGGATGGGAGAAGGCTCCGCGATCGCGCCGGAGCGAGGCGGCGACATCGCCGTGGGCGGCCCGGGCGGTCCGCCGGCGACGGGACGGATCCTCGAGTGGGTCGCCAACGAGCGCGTCGTCTTTTCCTGGACGGCTCCCGGGGTGCCGGAAGAGTCGGGATCCCGCGTCACGGTCCTCTTCGCCGCGGTCCCGGGCGGAACGCGGGTCACGCTCCGGCACGCCGGTATCCCCTCCGAGAAAGCACGACGCGAGCACCTCGGGGGATGGCGCGCTCTGCTGGCCAGCCTGTCGATGGCGACGGCGGCCGATCAGGCGGTCGGGAGGCTCGACCGGATGGCCGACGCGTCTCTCGC
>JBBRDK010000059.1:0-21665 GCA_038203955.1 Thermoanaerobaculia bacterium
GGAGAGATGCCGCCGTCTCCTGGAGAATTTGCGGCTTCGCCGCACGGTGCGCGAATTCGATACGGAAGCGGTGCCCGACGGCCTCATCGACACGGCGATCGAGACGGCCGGAACGGCTCCTTCGGGCGCGAACCGGCAGCCCTGGAAGTTCGTCGTGGTTCGGGATCCTGAGGTTAAGCGCCGGATTCGTGAGGCGGCCGAGGCGGAGGAGCGCGAGTTCTACGAACGGCGCGCCACCCCGGAATGGCTGGCCGATCTTGCGCCGCTCGGCACCGATTGGCGCAAGCCCTTCCTGGAGGACGCGCCGTGCGTCATCGCCGTCTTCCGCATCGACTACGAGCCGGCCCGGCTCGCCGACGGAACGGAGCGCAGGCACAAGAACTACTACGTGGGCGAGTCGGTCGGGATCGCCGTGGGATTTCTGCTCGCGGCCCTGCACGTCGCCGGGCTCGCCACACTGACGCACACGCCGAGCCCTATGCAGTTCCTCCGGGAGATCCTGGGCCGCCCGAAACACGAGCAGCCGTACATGCTGATCGTCGCCGGCTATCCGGCGGTGGACGCGCGCGTGCCCGACCTGACGAAAAAGCGCCTGGACGAGATCCGCGAGACGGTGTGACGGGCGCACGGGCGCGCGAATTCGAAGCCCCCTTGAATTTTCGCCGGAAAGTGAAAAGATCCCGCAATCCTGCGAGGTCTGAATGGCTCGAAACTCCTCGCGGTTCGAGACTGAAGGTGCGCGGCCGAGCTACTCCGAGGCCGCGGCGGCCGAGATCTACTCTCAAATTCTTCGCGTCTGTCTCAAGGCCGGGATCGGCCGCGCCGAGTCGGAGGACGTCGCGCAGGACATCTGGACTTGGCTTCTGCGCACGGGCTCGCCGATCCTCGCGCTCACCGCTCCCTGGCTGTCGGCCGTCGCGCAGAACTACGTGCTCCGTTTCCGGCGCCGGTCGGGTCGCCTGCGGGTTCGCGAGGGCGTGGCGATCGACGCCATACCCGAGCCGGTCTGTTCCGAGGACACGTCCCGGTTCGAAGGCAATGAAGTGCTCGACCGCGTTGCGGCCGTGCTGCCGCAGCCCGAGAGAGACCTGCTGGCCCTGATCCGGTCGGGCCACACCGTCGCCGGGGCATCGGAAATCCTGGGGATTCCTCGAGGGAGCCGGGCGTACTACCGCGCGAGACTCGTTCGGCTGGCGCGAGATGAAATGCGAACTCCGTTCTGCCGCGCCGGCCCGAAGGCCTCTCCCTCCGCCGCTTTGTAAACGGCGTTCTCCGCCTGGACGCTCGCCTGCCTGCCGCCCCGGGAGAATCTCGAGGCGCCCGAGGATGCCGGCTCCGTACCCTCTTTCGACGGTCCTCTCGATTCCTCTATTCCTCTATTCCTCTATTCCTCTATCCCTTTTGACGGTCCGGGCGATTAGAAGGCAGGGACAGTTGTGCCATTGACTCGAAGGAGGGGCGGACCATGACAAACACCTGGAACGACGAGGCAACCGTCTCACGCCGTGGATCGGACGGACGCGGACGCCGCTCTGCGGCGAGAACCGCCCGAAGCGGGTTTCCGTTTCTGGTCGCGGCCGCGGCTCTCGTTGCGCTCATGGCGAGCGGCCGGGCCCTGGGACAGGACGATGACGCGGCGGCGCTGACGGAGCGGTCGGCGATCGTCGTTCGTGGAAAGGTCGTCAAGACAAACGCCAGCAACGAGCCGATGGTGGCCGCGTCCGCGAGCACGGCGGTGATTCGGATCACGAAAATGTACGCCGGGAGCGAGATCGCGGGGGATCAGGCGGGGCGGACCGCCACCGTCATTCTGAGCCGTCCCGGCAGCGTCAAGGTCGGCCAGGAAGCGACCTTTTTCGGCAACCCGCGCTTCATGGGAAAAACCCTGACGATCGCCGACGAAGGGGAGATCGCGTCGAATGCCGCCGATTCCAGGGCGGCGCCGTCCATAGAGCGGCGCGTCCAGGCACGCAGGGACAGGCCCGTCGTCGAACGGCTCGCGTCCGCGACCCTCGTCTTCCGGGGAGTCGTCGAGACGGTTCGGCCGCTGGCCGCAGCGGCCGCGGCTCCGGGAGAGAGCAAGCCCTATCCGACGCGGCCGAGCGAGCACGACCCGGACTGGCACGTCGCTATGGTCAAGGTCGTCAAGCCTTTGCGCGGCGAGTCGGGCCCGGTCGTTACCGTCGTCTTTCCCGCGAGCCGGGACATCGTCTGGTTCAACGTGCCGAAGTTGAAGCCCGGCCAGGACTCGGTCTTCATCACGCACGCGTTGAGCCCGGAAGAGGCGGCCAGACACCGGGCCTCCGGCCTCGTGGCCTTCATGGACAAGCAACCCGCCCACGTGATCATCGAGCCGTCCGACGTGCTCCCGCCGGGGGACGAGGCGCGCGTCCGAGACCTGCTTTCGACCGCGAAGGAGGTGAAGTGATGAGCACGCCGCGCTGCCGCTCTTTCGCCACTTTCGCTCTCATCGCGCTCGTCGCTCTCTCGCTCCGGCTTCCGGCCTTCGCCGCGGATCTTCTCGTCAACATGACCCCGAACAGCCGCAGCGGCGAGACGAATCAGGATGCCGAGCCGACCATCGCCGTCGATCCGAACGACTTCAAACGGATGGCCGGCGCGGCCTTCACGTGGGACAACCTCACGGGTGGCCCGATGGTTACGGCCGCCGCGCCGATCTTCGTGTCGACCGACCGCGGCCTCACGTGGGCTCTCGCCAACATCATCCCGAGCAAGATCGGCGCGGGGTTTCCGACGGGGGACATCACGCTCTCCTTCAGCTCGACGTTGAGCGGCGCCGTGGCGCACAAGACGAGCTGGCTGTACGGCGGGACGCTCAGCTCAGCGACGGCGGGCCGGCCGATGACGGTGTTGAGATCTCAGGATCCGTTCTCCTCCACGCTGATGACGACCCTCGACACCCGGACCGGCAACGTCGATCAGCCGCACACCAACGCGAAGACTTCGGCGGCGGCGCAGGACAAGCTCTATGTCGGGTTCAACAACGGCTATGGATGCGGCGCTCCTTCCGGCCGCACGTCGACGTTCGACCTCTCGCAGGACGCCGCCGCCGCGGCTCCGACTCTGACCCTCGACGTCATCGAGGCGCGCAACACGGCCTGCCAGGACGGGTTTGCCCAGGTGGCGGCGCCGCACAGCGACGGCACGGTGTACGCGGCGTTCCTGCACGACTGGAGCTCGTCGCCGCGGCTCGTGATCGTGCGCGACGACAACTGGGGATCGGGGGCCACGCCTTTCGCGGCGCTGACCGACCCGAGCGACTCGGTCGCAGGCCGGTACGTCACGACCGCGCTGACCCTCGCGTCCGGGACCATGGGACAGAACCGTCTCGGCGCGAGCAATGTCTCGATCGCGGTCGACCCGGGGAACAGCAACCGGGTCTACGTGGCCTGGGGGGATTCGAACGGCGCGAACAGCGAAACGATCCACGTCCGCCGGTCGATCAACCGGGGAGTGGACTGGTCGAACGATCTTCTGACGGTGACGGGCGCCATGAATCCCCAGGTCGCGATCGACGACATCGGAATCGTCGGAGTTCTCTACCAGAGCGTCACCGGGGGCAGGTGGGAGACGCGGCTGGCGCGCTCCAACAACATGGACGCGACGACGTTCGCGACGCCCGGGATCCTTCTCGCGAAACAAAGCGCGACGACCCCTGCGGCGACTTACTCCCCCTACATCGGCGACTACGCGTCGCTCGTGACCGCCGGCAGCAACTTCGTCGGAATGTTCTGCGCGAGCAACTACCCGGACAAGGCGAATTTCATGAGCGGCGTCACCTTCCACCGTGAGGTGGACTGGACGGCGCACAAGCTCTATTCGGATGCCGCTCACACGAAGGTCGTGGCGCCGTCGATCGACCCGTATTTCTTCGAGATCAACACGAGCATCTGCAACAAGACGCCGTTCTTCTGCAACATCTGCAAATTGAAGCCCTACCTCTGTTACCCGATCTTCGATCCCCTGTGGTTCCTGAAGTGCCCGATGTGCGGAATCGACATCCTCGTCAAGCTGGACGACGACTATTACAAGCAGGTCACGGTGTACGACTCTCTGGAAAAAAAGGTCGGCACGCTCCAGCGTCTTCCCGAGCCGGTCGTCGAGAAGGGCGTGGCGTACAACTACAAGGTCAGCCTCCAGCCAAAGGAGGGCCTCGGATACGTCTTGAAGGCCGAGCTCGCCGCCGGAAAGAAGCTGCCAGGCAACTTCACGCCGCCGGTTGCGGTGAAGCAGACCGAAAGGTAGGCGACCCTCTTCTCCGCTCTGCCCGGGCTCGGGGAGGGCCGGGGTGAGGGGGGATTCCGTGCACACTCGCAGGGAATATCCTTCCCTGCATGACTCCGAGCGATCCCCCCGAGCGGCCGCGCGCCGTGTCGGTCATCGGATGGACCGGGCTCGTGATCGCGGCGTTCTTCGTCGCTCGCGCCTTGATCGACCTCGTCATCTGGCGCGTCCTGCGCCCCGCAATCCCGGCGCTTCTCGAGACTTCCCTCGGCCGCAATCCGGCCCCTCCGTATCTCCGGCCCCTCCTGGAGCACCTGACGGAATTGAAAGTCGCGCAGGCAATTTTCTGGTCGATCGTCGGAGCGAGCGCGATCGGACTTCTTCGCCTGCGTCCCTGGGCCCGCGTGGCGATGCAGGCGGCGTGCGGCGTCCTTGCGTGCTATTGCGCTGTCGTCGCCTTCTTCTGGATCAGCGCGTGGAATCGGATTCCGGCGGAAGGGCCTCATCCCGGAGCGCTGTCCGGTTCGCACCGCGCGATTCTTTTCTCGGCCGCTCTCGCTGTGTGTCTCCTCTTCGGCAGCGGTCTCGCCGGCGTGGCCGTCCTGCTGCGCAGCGCGCGCGTGAAAGACGCGTTTCCCGCGGGTTCGGTTCCCACTCCGAGCCGGTAAAATCCCGCGCCGAGGTCAGGAGGTCTGCCCATGATCACGAATTCGCAGAGCGGGACCACGGTCGACGAAGTGGCTCCCTCGATTTACCGCATCTCCACGCCGGTCACCGTCGTGCCCGGCGGGTTCAGCTTCAACCAGTACCTGATCGCGGACGAGGATTCCGTCCTCTTCCACACCGGACCGCGCCGGCTCTTCCCGTTCGTCCGGGAGGGCGTGGCGTCGGTGATCCCGGTCGAGTCCCTGCGGTGGATCGGCTTTTCGCACGTCGAAGCGGACGAGTGCGGCTCGTTGAATGAATTCCTGGCGGTGGCCCCGTCCGCGAGGCCGCTGTGCAGCGAGATTGCGGCGATGGTGTCGATCGAGGACATGGCCGATCGGCCGCCTCGGCCGCTCGCGGACGGAGAGGCGATGAGCATCGGCCGGGGCCGCGTCCGGTGGATCGACGCCCCGCACATGCCTCACGGCTGGGAATGCGGGTATCTGTTCGAGGAGACCACCGAAACGCTTCTGTGCGGCGACCTCTTCACGCAGCCAGGCGCGCAGCACGCCCCGGTCACGTCCAACGACATCCTGGGGCCGAGCGAAGCCATGCGCGCGCAGCTCGACTACTTTTCTCACACGACGCGCGCCGCCGCGCTCCTCGGGAAGCTCGCGGAGACGAAACCGAAGACTCTCGCGTGCATGCACGGGAGCGCGTGGACGGGAGACGGGCACCGGATGCTGCTCGACCTCGCGGACGTGCTGGCGCCCTCGGCGAGCTGATTCCCGTCGCGCCAGCTTTGCTCCCTCTCCCCGCGCGCCGGGGCAGAGGGCCGGGGCAGAGGGCCGGGGTGAGGGGCGGGACTTATGTGGAAGGCGACGCCGAGAGCAGGACTGGCCTACGGCGTCCCCGCGCGCCGGGGGAGAGGTGGAGAAAGGAAGTGTCCGCCTCTACTCGTCCCTCAGCGTCCGGATCGGATCGACTCGCGTCGCGCGGAAGGCGGGGGCGAGGCACGCGGCCAGCGAGACGAGCGAGAGGATCAGCGCGACGGCGCCCAGCGTCCACGGATCGGTCGCGGTGACTCCGTAGATGAGAGTCCTGAGCGCCCGGCCGAGAGCGAGCGCGGCGGCGGTGCCGATCGCCATACCCAGGATCGCAGGACGCATCCCCTGAAACACGATCAGTCGCAGCACGTCCCCCATCTGCGCTCCGAGCGCCATCCGGATGCCGATCTCCCGGCCGCGGTGCCGGACGCCGTAGGAGAGGACGCTGTAAATCCCGACGGCGGCCAGGACGAGCGCCAGGGCCGCGAAGGAGCCGAGGAGCAGCATTCCGAATCTCTGCCGCGAGAGAGACTCGGCGATCCACTGGGACATCGGCCCCACCTGCTGAACCGGCTGTCCGGGGTCGATCGCATGCACCGCGGCGGCGGCGGCGGGCCCGATCCCGGCCGCGCGGCTGCGGATCGCGAAATCCATCCGCCGCGGCGGGACCTGCGAGAGGGGAAAGTACATCTGAGAGACCGGCTCGGCGTGCTCCAGACCGTTCTGCTTGACGTCGCCCACTATCCCGACGATCTCGCGAGTCTTCTCCGGCACGAAGGACGCGGTCAGCTTCCTCCCGATGGGGTCCTCGTTGGGCCAGAAACGCTTCGCCATCGATTCGCTGATCACGATTACGCCGGGCGACTCCGCCCGGTCGGCGCTGGTGAAGGTCCGGCCTCGCTTGAGAGGGATGCGGAGCGTGCGGAAGTAGTCTCCGCCAACGACCGGGGCGGAGACGTTGGGCTGGCGCGACACCGGCAGCGGCGGCTGGCCTTCGATCGCGATCGGCCACTGGTTCCCGCCCATCAGGGGAAGAAAGCTCACCGCTCCGACGGACTCGGCGCCGGGCAGCGCGCGGACGCGCTCCAGAACGTTTTCGAAAAAGGCGGCGCGAGATGCTCCCTCCCTGTACCGGGTCTCAGGCGGGGCGATCGTCATCGTCGTGACGTCCCTGGGATCGAATCCCGGATTCACCCGCTGAAGAAGCGACAGGCTCCGGATCAGGAGGCCCGCTCCCATCAGCAGGACGAGGGAGAGCGCGACCTCGGCGACGACGAGCGCGCTCCGCGTGCGATTTCCGCCGGAGTCGGAGTCCGTCCGCCCGAGCCCCTGCTTCAAGGCATCGACGAGATTCGTGCTCGTCCCGCGCCACGCCGGCGCGAGTCCGGCGAGGACCCCGGTCAGGATCGAGATGACAAGCGTGAAGGCGAGTACGGACAGGCTCAACCTCACCTCCGCCGAGCGGGGGAGCTGGTCCGCCAGAAGCGAGAGCATCCCCTTGACCCCGAAGCGGGCGAGCACGAGCCCCAGGGCGCCGCCTGTAACGGAAAGAAGAAGCGACTCGGCGATCAGTTGGCGCAGCAGCCGCTCGCGGCTCGCGCCCAGGGCGCTGCGGACGGCGATCTCCTTCCGGCGGGCGAGCGTTCGCGCCAGCATGAGGTTGGCGACGTTCGCGCACGCGATCAGGAGAACGAAAGCGACCGCGGCCAGCAGGACGACCAGGAGAGGCCGCACCTCGCCGACGATGTCCTCCGCCAGCGGCACGACGATGGCGCCCCACTCGGCGTCGTCCTCCGGGTACTGCGTCGCGAGCCCCTGGGCGATCACGTTCATTTCCGCCTGCGCGCGTCGAATGTCCACGCCCGGCTTCAGGCGCGCGATGACGGCGATGTTGTGCTCGTTGCGCAGCGCGCGGTCCTTCTCGGTCCATGCGTTCGGGACCCAGACCTTCGCCCAGCCGGGGAGCACCGCATCGGGTCCCATCACGCCGACGACCCGCCAGGGTTGATCGTCCAAGCGTATTTCCCGTCCGACGATTCCCCGGTCGGCGCCGAAGCGCGTCTTCCAGAAGTCGTGGGAGAGGACGACGGAGTGAGCCGCTCCCGGCACGTTCTCTTCGGGGAGGAGGGTGCGGCCGAAGGCCGGCCTCGTTCCGAGAACGGAGAAGTAGTCGGGTGAAATGCGCGCCGCGGTGACCGCTTCGGGATCCCCCGACCCGGAGAGGTTCAGGCTTCCGTATTCGGCGCTCGCCATTTTTTCGAAGACGTGATTCTGCTTTTCCCAGTCGAGAAAATTGGCGACCGACACGGAGAAGGTCTTCTGCCCGGGAAAGGCGTGGGCGGGCGGCACGTGCCAGACCCAGACCAGCCGATCGGGGTCCTTGAAGGGCAGCGGCTGAAGGAGGACTCCGTTGACGATGCTGAAGATCGCCGTGTTCGCCCCGATCCCGAGCGCCAGCACGACGACGGCGGCGATCGTGAATGCCGGACTCCTGGCGAGCAGGCGCAATCCGTGCCGCAGATCCTGGATCAGGCTGTTCATGGATCGTCACTCCTACCGGGTCGAGGGGGATTCGGGTCTCATCGCTCGATGTGACGCGTCGCCCCGACGGAGGTTACGAAGGATGAGGGGAGATGTTCGCCACCTCCCTCTCCCCGCGCCCGGGGAGAGGGTTGGGGTGAGGGGTGGTTTCCCTGGTGAGCGGCGTCGCTTCGCCTTGCCCCCCTCACCCGTCCTCTCCCCCCGCTGTCGCGGGTGGAGAGGGGAAGAGCGTGCCGGCTCGCCTCCTGACCGTGGCGACGAGAGGACGCCGGCGGGGCGAGCCGGACTTGCACGGTCGGCTAAGCTGCTAGGCAAGCCTGAACAGTACTTTGTCTGGAGGTCGAACCATGTCCTCCCCGGGGCGCCCTCTCTTGTGCGTTTCAATACTCCTACTCGCCATTCCGCTCTTCGCCGCCGAGGACGTGAAGGTCGCCGCGGGCGCCGTGGAAGACCAGCGATCCTCCGACGGACGGATGAGCGGGCTCTCAATCGAGATCAAGCTCGCGGGAGGCGCGCTGGCCGACGTGAAGGCGCTCCGGGCCCGGCTGAAGTCGGCGAAGGATGACGTCGGGACGGTCCTCTACAAGGCCGCGAAGGGCGACAAGCCGAAGGACTTCGAGGAGTTCTCGCCGGATCGCCGGCCGGGCCCGAGGATCAATCTCTCGAGCCCGAGCCGCGACGCGTCGACCGTCGAGGCCTCCGGCGAGGTCGACCTGTTCATCCCCTCCCGCGACCCCAACACGAAACAGCGGTTCGAGAAGTTCCTGGGAAGACTCGACAAGCCGATCTCGAGCTCGGCCCTGAAGTCCGCGAAGGTGGAGATCACGCCGCTCTCGGCGGCCGCGTACAAGGCCCGACAGCAGCAGAACAAGCCTACGAAGGAGCAGATCACCGCGGAGGCGAAGAAACAGGGCGCGACGGACGCCGAGATCAAGCAGGCGATCGCGCTCGTCGAGGCGTTCTCCGCCCTCGGGGGAGAGGAGCCTTCCGAGAACAGCGTGCTCATCGAGACGAAGGATCTGGACGGCAAGATCATCTCGATCGACCTCGTCGCGGCGGACGGCAGCGAATTGAAGGCGCCGAGCCGCGGGACCTCGGGCGGGGGCGAGGACAAGCTGGTCAAGATCGATCTCTCGGAAAAGCCGCCGCCTGACGCCGCGCTCGTCGTGACCCTGCGCACGGCGAAATCCGTCGTGTCCGTCCCTCTCAATTTCAAGGAAGTGGCGCTGCCATGAACGCGGGGTCCTGGCGAGCCGCTCCCGTTCTCGTGCTCATCGCCTGCGCGCTCGGGACCGCTTCTCCGATGCCGGTTGCCGGGCAATCGAAGAAATCGGCGAAGAAGGTTTCGGCCTCCGCCCCGGTCGCGCCCGCGGCGCCTCCGAAGATTCAGGTCACCGTGGACTCTGTGTTCGACCGGCGCACGACCAGCGATTTTCCGGGGCCGGAGCTGGCCATCACGTTCAAGCTGGAGGGGGAGGACGCGGCCGCCGTGCTCTCGGCGAGGGCCAACGTAGCGCGCGCCGTCGACGACACCGGCAAGGACCTGGCCGATGCTTCCGGGAAGCGCACCATGCAGGGTGAAGGCTGGCAGCAGGCGCGCGAGAAGGAGCCTCCGACGCCGCGCGTCATCCTGGGCAGCCCGACGCGGAAGGCCAGGAGCCTGACGTCGGTCGAAGGCGTTCTCGAAACCTATCTTCCGACGCGGGATCCGGCGGCGACGGTGAGGATCGATCGCGTGATGTCCAGAAAAGACAAGCCTTTCGCCTCCGCCGCGCTCGCGAGCCAGCGCGTTCGGATCCAGGTCCTGTCGAAGGCCGGCCTCGAAAAGGAGAAAGCCCGAGCGGAGGCGGCGAAGAAGGCGGAGGCCGCGAAGAAAAAGAAGAAGAGCCCTAAGAAGTCCGACTCCCTCGGTATGGAGGTCCTCGCCGAAGGCATGGCCGACGCTCTCGTGGGCGTCTTCGAGAGACTGTTCTCCAATGTCGGAGAGAACGACCTGATCCTGAAGGTGGACGATCCCGGCAAGAAGATCTTCTCCTTCGACCTGGCCGGGCCCGACGGCGCGGCCATTCAGTCCTACGGAACCACGGAGCTCGAGGGCTATCGAATCGTCCGCGTCTTCGAGCCGATCCCGGAGAACGCCTCTCTCCACGTGTGCCTGAAGACGGCGCGATCCTTCGGCGAGGTGCCGTTTTCTTTGTCCAACGTGAAGCTGCCCTGAGGGAGGGAGGGTTGACGGTTCAGCGTTGAGCGTTGAGCGTCGGACTCGCTTCACGGGTGACCGGCGGGTCCGGTCCTGGGCCTCTGGAAGTCGGGGTCGATCTGCCAGCGGCCGTTGGAATGAATCAGGCGGGCCAGAGGGACGGTGGGGGCGACGACCTTCGCATGGATCCCGATGACGCAGGCCTCCTCGATAAACCGCACCGCGGCGCCCGGGCGCGGGGTCTCCTGGAATCCGAGCGTCACGAAACGGACCCCTCCCGGCGCTCGCAGCTTGACTCTCACCGGGCAGGGAAGACTGAGCTCTTCGCCGCGGCGGTCGATCGCGACACCCGGCTCGATCTCGACGCGCGGGCCGCCGGAGCCTTCTGTGTCGTCGATCCGGACGTCCAGTCCCGACACGGTGCCGTAGCCGATCAGCGCGCGGTTGTGGCGGCGGAGCTTCTCGCGGTGGTAGTCCTGCTCCGCCGTCAGCGTCGCGGCGTCGAGCAACTGGCCGCTGAAGAAGACGGGGCGAACGAGGCCTTCCGCGGAGCCGCCCCCGTCGCGGGCGAGCGCCGAAAGCGAGGAGGCGGCGCGCGATGCGGCGAGGCGCGCACGTTCGGGAAGATCACGGGAGAGCAGGCCCTCCGCGAGAAAAGCCATGGCTTCGACGAGGGTCGTGCCGGGGTCGGAGTCGTTCAGGTCCGTCCAATCCGGCGCGTGCGTCCGGAGAGCGAGTCGGACGTCGGCGGCGAGCGATTCGAGAACCGGATCGTCGAGAGAGGGAGGCGTCGGAGCCGCCGACGTCGAATCCGGATCCATTTGCTCGACGTAAATGCCAGGCTGCAGGAACTCCGGCAAGGTTCTCCTCCTCGGTGAACGGAATAATAGCGGCGACGACGTACGCCGAGACGCCCGCTACCTCGAAGGCTGCCGGCGCAACCACCGCCATTTCGAGCGGCAGACGGATCCGTCCGCCGCCCGGCCCCCCGACGGGCGCCGAGAGGGGATCGAAGGGGAAGACGATCGGAGACCTGCCGGACTGAATCACGGCCGCGCGGAGGTCACGAAGCTCTCGTCCACGAACACCGCCGGCTCCTCCCAGGGATGCACCGGAAAGATTCCCTCGCGGAAGACGCGGTCGAGAAGAGCAGGGTCCCGGTCGAGCATGAGCTCGAGCCGTACGGTCGCGCAGCGGGTGAGCTCGCCGACCGTCCCGAGACCTGGATGAGCGCCCGCGAGCGGCCGGAACTGCTCCACTCCTTCCCCGGTCCACCAGCAGACACGGTCGTAGGTCCCGTGTCCCAGCGGAGTCACCTTCAGGATCGACTCGATGAGCGCCTCGAGATTCCCGGGCGGCACGAAGATGGTCAGGCGGTAGACGGGTCTCAGATCCATGGGCTCCAGACGATCCTGAAGGTCGGTCGATGGACTCGTCCCTCGCGGCGGCCCGTTTGAACCCGGAACCTCCGCCTCGGGGAGGCGAGTGAGTCTATCTCCTGCGCCTGCGGGGCGGCGTGCGCCTTCTGCCATGAAACCGGATTGTCGGGGGAACGCCGCCGGCCGAACAGAGGGATGACCGTGTCGCGCGATCAGGAACGGCGGTTCCTTTCATGTCGGAGCGATGAGATCGTTCGCACGAAAGGATGACCATGCCGTACATGTCGATGATCGTCGAACAGCCGGAGAAGCGGCGAAACCGTTCCGTCGAAGACGGCCGCGCCGCCTACGATCGAATGCAGCGCTTCTCCGAAGACCTCAAGGCGCGCGGGCTCCAGAAGGCAGGCGACGCGTTGAAGCCGGACGCCGAAGGCGTGCGCGTCGAAATGCGGAATGGCAGACGAACCGTGGTCGACGGACCCTTCGCGGAATGCAAGGAGATCGTGGGCGGCTTTTTCCTGGTCGATTGCGCCACGAAGGAGCAGGCGATCGCGATCGCCGGCGAGTGCCCGGCGGCGGAGTGGTCGACCGTGGAGGTGCGGGAAGTCGGCCGGTGCTGGGAGGACGACTGATCCGAAGGCTCGTGACGTCGGATCTCTTCCCGGAAATTGTCAGACTCTCGACCGGTAGCCACTTCGCGGCATTCGTCTTGTTGAACGCGATCAAAGGTGGTCCCCGTGCCCGAGATCAGGAAGGATGAGAACGTCCTCACCCTCGTCAACGTGTTTACCGTCGAGCCCGCGAATCAGCAGAAACTGGCCGACTTCTCGCCGACGCCACCGAGAAGGTCATGCGGACTCTGCCGGGGTTCGTCTCAGCCAGCATTCAGAAGAGCCTGGACGGGAGCCGCGTCACGAACTACGCGCAGTGGCGGCGTCGTGAGGATTTCGAGGACATGATGAAAGATCCGGACGTGGGACCGCACATGAAGCGCGCGATGGAACTTGGAACTGCCGAGCCCCACCTCTACTCGGTCTCGTCGGTCCACGAGGCCTGAGGCGTCAGGCAGGGGGTGAGCTACTGGATCAACACGGTCTCTCGCGAGCACGTTCGCCTGGGCGTGCAGGGCGGATTCACCCAGGCCGACCACGGCCGCGCCACGCGGCTCCGGCGGATCGCCAAAGGCGACTTCATCGCCTTCTATTCGCCTCGCACGGAGTTTCGAGGAGGCGATCGGTTACAGGCGTTCACCGCCATCGGGCGCGTGACGGACGACACGCCCTATCAGGTCGAGATGCGCCCCGGCTTTCAGCCATGGCGGCGGAACATGAAATTCTCGAGGAGCCGGGAGAGCCCGATCGCCCCTCTCATCGAGGACCTCGAGTTCATCGCGGACAAGCGCCAGTGGGGGTATCCCTTTCGGCGAGGGCTTTTCGAGATCGGCCGCCCGGACTTCGAGACGATCGCTCAGTCGATGGGCGTGCGGTTGCCGAAAGGCTAGCTCGGAGGACCGGCCCGTCCCCTCGGAAGTCCTGCGGAACGCAACGGCGCTCTTCGGTACGATTCCCGGCATGTCCCCCGAGATCGTCGAGTTGATCGATGCGGCGCGGCGCGTTCAGGGGGAGTTCGCGCTGGCCGGGGATTTCGCGGCGGGATCCGTGGGCGCCGCAGTGCGCGGCGCGAGCGGCCGGATCTACAGCGGAATCTGCGCGGATCTCGCCTGCGGCCTCGGTTTCTGCGCAGAGCAGGCGGCGGTCGCGGAGATGATGAAGAGCCGGGAGTCGGAGATTCGAGCGGTCGTGGCGATCGGCAGCGACGGCATCCTCCCGCCCTGCGGGAGATGCCGCGAGCTGATGGCCCAGATCCACCCCGGAAACCTCGACAGCCTGGTCGTCGTCGGCAAGGAGCGGGTCGTTTCCCTGCGCGAGCTGCTGCCGGAGCGTTCACCCCGCGGGTAGGACTCGTCCCGGATAGCCGTTACGGCGTCATCGCCGATCTCGCGTCTTCCGTTTCCCGCGTCCCGTTTTCCGTTTTGCGATGGCCGGCGCCACCAGCTTCCAGAAGCGCTTCTCGTCGAGCAGCGTGATCCGCTGCCCCTTCTCGCGCAGGCGCTTGATCTCCATCAGCTTGCGTCCGGCGTCCCGCCCGGCCGCCTGAAGAGGGTTGGGCCGCCCGCGGACGACGACGGTCGTCTTCGCGGACGGCGATCCGTGGACGAGCGCGCCCGCCCGGCGCGCCGCGCGGACGGCCTCGCTGCGGCGCGTCGTGAGGATGCCCGTGAACGCGAGATGGACTCTTTCGAGAGACCGCAGCGCGCCGATCTTCATCGCGGCCGGGCGGTGTCGTAGCGCCTCGATGAGCTCGTCGGCGCTCTCGTACCGTTTCCGCCGCTCGCCGATGCAGCGGTAGACGATCTCCTTCAGGTGGTCGGTGCAGGGGAGGCCGCGGATCTCGCCGGTGCGGATGCGTGCCCGCGCGTCACCCTTGACGAGCATTCCGAGCAGCTGCCCCACCTGGTAGACGTCGTCGCGCGCCTGCCACTTCGGGGCGCCGCCGTCGAGGATCTCGAGCGGCGCGGTCAGCCGGTTCATCGTGCGGGCGCGGACGCCGCGCCGGTCGCTCTGGTGCCGCGCGATTCCGAAGTCCCCGAGCTTCAACGTCCGATCGCCGCAGACGAATACGTTCATCGGGGTGAGGTCCCGGTGGAGCATCTGGCCGCGATGCAGCTTCTGGAGGACCTGGAGGATGCCCGCGATCTCGCGGCGGGCGGCGACTTCGGGCCATTTCTTGCCGCTCGCCTGAAGAAAGGATCGCAGGTCGCCGTCGGGCGCGTACTCGAGCGCGAGGCAGTAGAGGACCGGCCGGTCCGGGCGCAGGAGCGGAAACGCGTCGTAGACCCGGATCGCCCGCGGATCTTCGTCGAGGAGCTGGCCGAAGTACGCCTCGCGCAGCCACCCGTCGATGTGCTCGCTCGCCTTGATGCAGACGCACGCGGGGACCTTGCGAGACCGGCCGAGCCGCGTCGCGAAATAGGCCTGGCCGTAGCCTCCCTCGCCGAGCATGCGGTCGATCCGGTAGGAGAGCCGCGACTCCGGACTGACGATGGTCTCCGGCGGCACCAGCAGGAATCCGCTGTGCGCCAGGAGGGCGCGCCGGGAGATCGGAGCCGTCGTGGATTCGGAAACGGGCCTGGCAGGACGAGAACGAGTCGAGGTTCGCACGGATGTCGCGAGCATAGCTTCAGATGGAGCTTGCGAGGACGGCTGGGAGCGTGCGCCCGGGCCCCGGGGCGCCCGCCGGGCGGGCCGCCACGGGGGATGCAGGCCGCATCTGTATCCCCCGGGCTCCGCTCACCAGCCGGAACGCTCGATCAGGGCGCGGGTCTCCGTCCACCGCGCGCGCGCAATCAGCCCGAACGTGGACACAGGACGGCCGGGATCGCGGCGTAGTAGACGGGTGAAGCACGAGCAAGTCCGAGAGGACGGCGCCCGCCATCACTCCGGCGAACTCGAGCGCCGCCACCCCGGAGATACGGGGAACGACGAGGCCGATCGCGTCCGCGAGCTCGCCGTCCCGACGAAGGACCGGAACCAGAAGCCCAGGCCTATCCTGCCGAACTGCTGCACGATTTCTTACTTGAGGCCGAAAAGCCTGTTGATACCGGCGAACGCGAACAGCGACGCGAGCAGGATCTGCGCGCTCCAGAGGGCGATTGTTCCGGCGCGGCCTCGGGCGCGTGGCGGCGGGCGGTTATTTCGTCCGCGAAGAAGGGGACTCGCTCGGTCCGGGTCATCGTCGTGGTCGACATCGGTTTCTCCTTTTGAGTTGGAAGGCGGTCCCGGTTCTCGACCGGCTCGAAACTCCCGCCTCTACCGACACGACGAGGAGGACTCCGCGGATCGACACGACAAACGAGCCTTGTTTTGCTCGTCGGCACCAGCCCACGCCACCCTCTCCCCGGGCGTAGGGAGAGGGTTGGGGCGAATTCCGTGGACGGTCAGATCCGGATGCTGCCCGCGGTTGTCTCCGATTACCGCGCGAAGCCCTTCTTCAGGCCCGCGGCCGCCTGAGCCACGGCCAGTTTCGCCTGATCGACGACCGCGCCCATCCCGAAAAACTCGTGCGTGGCGCCGTCGTAGTTCTTGTAGTCGACGGCGACGCCGGCGGCCTTGAGCCGGTCGGCGTAGTCTTTCCCTTCGGACCGAAGAGGATCGATCTGAGCGGTAATGATGGTCGCGGGCGGAAGGTTTTTCAGGTCCGCCTTGAGGATGGAAAACGTCGGCTTCTCGCCGTCAGCGGGTGACGCCAGGTATTTTTCCGAGAACCACTTCATCATCGCCGTGTTGAGCGGTTTCGCCTGTGCGTTCTCCTTCTTCGAAGGGGTCGCAGGATCGGCGGTCGTGACGGGATAGATAAGCACCTGGTAGACCGGCGCCTGGGCCCCCTCGTCCCTCGCGCGAATGGCGATGGCGCCGGCCATGTTTCCGCCCGCGCTCTCCCCCACGACGGCGACCCGCTTCGGGTCTCCCTGAAACGAACCGGCGTTCGCGAGGGTCCACTTGTATGCGGCCCACGTGTCGTCGTGCGCCGCCGGGAACTTGTGCTCCGGACCCTGACGGTAGTGAGTCGAAACGACGACCGCGCCCGCCGCGTTCGCCAGCGCCCGCGGGGAAGAATCGTAGACGTCGAGATCCGCGATCACCCAGCCGCCGCCGTGAATGTAGAACACGACCGGGAAGGGCCCGGTGCCCTTCGGTGTGTAGATGCGGATCGGGATCGGTCCCGCGGCGCCCGGTATCGAGCGGTTCGCCACGTTGCCGACGGGCTCCGGTGCGGCGCTCTTGCCCTGCTTCTTCAGCAGCGCCTTGACGGCATCCGCCGGGGTCGGCTGCTTTCGCGCTTCCTCCGCGGACAACGTCTCGATGGGTTTTCCTCCGAGCGCCTGGAGCTGGTCCAGGACCGCCTGCATCTGAGGATCGGGTTTGCCGGACATGGCCGGCGGGGAAGCGAGAGCAGCCACCGCCGCGAGGGCGAGGGCCGAGACGGAGACCAAAATTCGAGTCTGAAAACGCATATGCCTCTCGGATTTCCGACGAATTGTTAAAGGATCCCGGCCCGCAGGTCGTCGAATTAAAGCGAGACGGGACGTTGGCGGCCGCAGGGGTCTCCGCAAGAAGCAGGCCGGAGAGGCGCGGATGACTGAGAGTGGACAAAGCGCGGCGCCGACTCGGAAAGTGTGATGGGCGAAAGCGGCCTCGACGCTCCCTTCTTCCTTCCGACTCTCACGGCTCCGGATGCCACGGGCGGAGCCGCGGGATCCAGCGCGGGACGTTCGCGCGAAAATCCGCGTACTCGGCCGGGTAGGCCGCCGCGAGCGTGGGCTCCTCGTACAGCAGGACGAACGCGTGAACGGCACACCAGACGAAGGCGCCGTACTCGAGCAGCCGGACGTCGCCGAAGAGCATCGCCTGTCCGAGGACTATCGCCGTCACGCCGAGATACATGGGGTTGCGGACGAAGCGGTACAGGCCGGAGACGACGAGGCGGCGGGTCGGCAGGATGGGCGCCGGGGTTCCGAGGCCTTTCACGGCGAATCTCCAGAAAGATTCGAGAAGGGCAGCCAGGCCGGCGACGACGAGCAGGGCGCCCGCCACCCGAACAACCGGCGCGCCGGGATAGGAGTGCCAGCGCCACCGGGTGATCCAGAAGGGGACGAGCCCGGCGACGAACCCGGGAGCGACCAAGAGGAAGACGAGCGTTCCCAGGCCCGCCAGGGCGCGGCGCGATCGAGTGTCATTCATGGGCGGGAGACACGGGGATCGGGAAACGGGAAACGGGAAACGATGGAACATTCGTCGATAGTACGGCGAGGATGCGTGAGCTAGGACGCTCGATTCTGCACGATCCGGAGGGCCTTCCGGCAGCGCTCCGCGAGGCGCGGATCGCCCATGTGTTCCGCGAAGGGAGCGAAGAGATCGGTCGGTCCCCGCCACTCGAGCTCGGCCGCGTCGGCGAAGAGCGGCGCATCCGTTCGAAGCGTCGCGAGGTTCTTGAAGAGAAGCGCCAGCTCGCGGCGCTCTCCCAGGACCTCGGGGGGAAAGACCTCGAGAGCGCCGTATCGATTCAGGAGCCTCGCCGCCGTCACGATCCCGATTCCCGGGATCCCGGGGTACCCGTCTGCCGCATCGCCGACGAGCGCGAGGTAGTCCGGGATCAGGGCCGGCTCGACCCCGAACTTTTCGCGCACGCCGTCGGCGTTGCGGATCTTCTGGCTCTTCCGGTCGACCTGAACGACGCGATCGCCCCGGACGCACTGGGCGAGGTCCTTGTCGGGGGTCCAGATGCAGACCTTCCGCACCTTCGGGTCCTCGCCGGCGATTCGAGCGGCGGAGGCGAGGGCGTCGTCCGCCTCGAGGTCGACCATCGGCCAGATGGCGACTCCCATGCCGGCGACCGCCTGCTCGAGCGGATGAAATTGCGCCAGGAGCGCGGGCTCGATGCCCTCTCCGGTCTTGTAGCCTGACCACAGACGGTTCCGAAAGGACTCGATGACGTGATCGGTGGCGACGCCCACGTGCACGCCGCCCGTCTCGAGCATCTCGAGCACGGTGTTCAGCACGCCGATGACGGCGCCGAAGGGCCGATCCTCGCCCTTGAGCGCCCGACGGAGGCCGTAGAAGTGACGAAACAGCTCGTACGTGCCGTCGATCAGGTGAACGATCACGGCTGCTCGTCCGGAGGGATCCGCGAGGTCCGGGCGCTCACCGGGAGGCTCGCCGCGAGCGCCGCCGGCGGAGGGCTCGCCACACGAACCAGGCCGCGGCCATGGCGGCGAGAGCGCCCGCCACCAGGGAAAAACGCTCTCCCCGGTGGAGGATCTGCTCGTAGTCGCGCCCGGCGAGATATCCCGCCAGAGCCGAGCCGGCGCCCCAGACCGCCGCGGTCGGAACGTCCCAGAGGAAGAAGCGGGAGGGCCTCGCCTTGACGGCCCCGGCGGTCGTGGCCAGCACGGCGCGGACTAAGGGAAAGATCCTCGCGACGACGATCTTCCATCCGGACCCGTGCGACAACGCCGCGTGCGCGCGCTGCCAGCGGCGCTTCCCGAGTTTCCGGCGGACGATGCTCTCTCCATAGCGGCGGCCGAGGATGTATCCCGCGACGTCCCCGGCGATCGGGCCAGCGACTGCCGCGGCGAGCACCGCGACGAGAGGCACCCGTCCGTGAGCCGCGGCGACCCCGCCGAGCACGATCGTGATCTCGCCAGGAAGAAAAATCCCGACGACGACCGCCGTCTCCAGCGCCGACATGAGGAACACGGCGGCTACGACCCATCCCGCCGGGATCGAGAAGAGAAACTCGACGAACGATTTCATCGCCGGACACCCCGGCGGCGGAGTCGTGCGCGATCCATGACCGGTATTCTCGCCGCCGCGGGCCCTTTCAGAAGCCGGCGATCAGAAGGAGTCCGCGGCAAGCCGAGAAAATATCCCAGGGGGTAATCTCAGGCCTCGATGTCTGCCGACGCTTGGAACACTCCTCTTCCCGCCCGGGCCGCCCCTCCGTGCGCCGCAAAGAGCCGGCGTCGCCATCAGAGAAAGGAGCGCGGCGGAGGAGGCCCGGCTGACGTTCTCCGTTCCGCCTCATGAAACGGCGCGACGGCCCCTGGGTGCTGGCGGCCACGATTCTCGGCTCCAGCATGGCCTTCATCGACGGAACCGTGGTGAACGTCGCGCTGCCGGCCATCCTGGCGGACTTCCACGCGACGATGGTCGATGCGCAGTGGGTCGTCGAGGCCTACGCCCTCTTTCTCGCGGTGCTTTTGCTGACGGGCGGTTCCCTGGGAGACCGGCTCGGCCGCCGGCGCGTCTTCGCCGCCGGGGTCGTCGTCTTCGCGGCGGCGTCCGTAGGATGCGGCCTGGCCGCGAGCATTCGACAACTCGTCGCCGCCCGGGCGTTTCAGGGCGTCGGAGGAGCGCTGCTCGTCCCAGGAAGCCTCGCGATCCTGAGCGCGTCGTTTCCGGCGACCGAGCGCGGCCGCGCGATCGGGACATGGTCCGGCTTCACGGCGATCACCGCCGCGATCGGCCCGGTTCTCGGAGGCTGGCTGATCGACCACCTCTCGTGGCGATGGGCGTTCTTCGTCAACGTCCCCCTGGCGGCCGCCGTGCTCGCGATCACGGTGTGGCGCGTTCCGGAAAGCCGCGACGACAAGGAGGCCGGGCCGTTCGACTGGGCCGGCGCGCTGCTGGCGACATTCGGGCTCGGCGGGGTTGTCTTCGCCCTGATCGAGTCGTCGGAGCTCGGCTGGCGAGATCCCCGCGTGCTCGGAGCGATCGCCGGTGGCCTCCTCGCCCTGGGCGCGTTCGGCTTCGTGGAGCGCTCGGCGCGGAACCCGATGATGCCGCTGCGGCTGTTTCGGTCGCGCAACTTCACGGGGGCGAACGTCCTGACTCTGTTTCTCTACGGCGCCCTAGCCAGCGTCTTCTTCTTGAGTCCCCTCGACCTGATCCAGGTGCAGGGATACAGCGCCGCCGCCGCCGGAGCCGCCGTGCTGCCCTTCATCCTCCTGATGTTCCTGCTTTCGCGGTGGTCGGGGGGACTCGTGCACCGATTCGGCGCCAGAGTGCCGCTCGTGGCGGGCCCCCTCGTCGCGGCCGGCGGGTTCTCCCTTTTTGCGGTCCCCGGCGTCGGAGGGAGCTACTGGACGACGTTCTTCCCCGCGATGGTCGTGCTCGGCCTGGGCATGGCGACGAGCGTGGCGCCGCTAACCACCACCGTCATGAGCGCGGTCGACCGGCGCCACGCGGGCGTCGCCTCCGGCATCAACAACGCCGTCTCCCGAACCGCCGGGCTACTCTCGGTCGCGATTCTGTCGGCCGTGTTGCTGCACGCGTTCGGTAACGCCCTCGACCGCCGGCTCGCGCGGGTCGAAGTGTCCGCCGCGGTCCGCGCCGCGATCGACAGCCAGCGGACGAAGCTCGCCGCGATCCGGCTGCCCGCGGGAACGGACGCGCCGGAGAGCGCGCGCGTCAGGGCGGCGATCTCCGGGTCGTTCGTATCGGGCTTTCGCACGGTGATGCTCACGGCGAGCGGCCTGTCGGTTCTCGCGGCCGCCGCGGCGTTCCTGTGCATCGATGGGAATGTGAAAGACGTCGAAAGTTGAGAGTTGAGAGTCGACCGGGTCGTCAGTTCCGCGCGGCTCGTTTTCGCGCCGCCGCGGCGCGATCCAGAAGAAGGTCCCGCTCCCGGGAGTTCTTCGTCAGCGAGGCGGCGCGCTCGAATTCCGCGCGCGCCTCTTCGAACCGGCCGAGCCTGAAAAGAAAATCGCCGCGCACGCTCGGCAGCAGGTGGTAGCCCTCGAGCGATTTTTCCGAAACGAGACGATCGACGAGCTCGAGCCCGGCGGGGGGGCCGAACTTCATCGCGTGCGCCACGGCCCGGTTGATCTCCACGACGGGAGAGGGTTCCGCGCGCGCGAGCGCGTCGTAGAGCGCCGCGATGAGCCCCCAGTCGGTCTCGGCGGGCGTGCGGGCCCGCCCGTGGCACGCCGCGATCGCGGCCTGGAGCGCATAGGGGCCGAGCGCGCCGCCGAGCCGTTCCGCGCGCTCCAGCGCCACGAGGCCCCGGCGGATCAGGAGCTGGTCCCAGCGCGAGCGGTCCTGCTCGAGCAGGAGGATCGGCTCGCCAGACGGGCCGACGCGGGCCCGCGAGCGCGACGCCTGGATCTCCATCAGGGCCACGAGCCCGTGCACCTCGGGCTCTCGCGGCGCGAGCTCCGCCAGGATCCGGCCGAGGCGGAGCGCGTCGTCGCAGAGCGCCGGGCGCATC
>JBBRDK010000060.1:0-21649 GCA_038203955.1 Thermoanaerobaculia bacterium
CGAGCGGCGCTGGCCGCGGTGCGGACCGGCACTCGAGGAACCGGGAAGCTGCTCGAGAAGATCCGCGCGCCGACGCTCGTGCTGTGGGGAAAGCGCGACGCCCTGCTCGAGCCCTCGGAGGGCCTCATGCTGTCGTCGGCGATCGAGGGCGCTCGCTTCGTCGTGCTGCCGGACGTCGGCCACCTGCCGCAGGAAGAGGACCCGGCCGGTTTCTCCCGGATCGTCGCCGGCTTTCTGGAACAGCTGCCGAAGGCGCGGCCGCGATGAACGGAGGAGGCCTGCTTCTCTACGGAGCGAACGGATATACCGGCCGACTGATTCTGGAGACCGCGTTACGAGCGGGTTTGCAACCCGTGATCGCCGGACGCCGTCGCGAGGCGATCGAGCCACTCGCCCGATCCGCCGGCGTCGACTTCCGCGTCTTCGATCTGGCCGATCGGCCGGCCTCCTCCCGCGCGCTGGAGCCGTTCGACGCGATGCTGCTCGCCGCCGGTCCGTTCTCGCGCACCAGCGCTCCGGCTTTGGACGCGTGCGTCGCCGCCCGAACCGCCTATCTCGACATCACCGGCGAGGTCGCGGTCTTCGAGGCCCTCTTCGGGAGGAGCGAAGAGGCGAAGGCCGCGGGCATCCCCGTCCTTCCGGGCGTCGGCTTCGACGTCGTTCCGACGGACTGCCTCGCCGCGTTGCTTTCCGAGCGTCTTCCGGGCGCGGACCGCCTCACGCTCGCTTTCCGCGGATTTCGCGCGTCGCCGGGCACGGCGAAGACAATGCTCGAGGGAGCGGGCTCGGGCGGCCTGGCGCGAATCGGCGGCAAGCTCGTTTCCGTTCCCTCGGCGTGGAAGACGCGGAAGATTCCCTTCGCCGACCGCGAGCGCACCGCGATGACCGTCCCCTGGGGGGACCTCGCGACCGCCTGGCGTTCCACCCGGATTCCCGACATCGAGACGTATGCGGCGGCATCGCCGCGAGCGATCGCCGCGGCGCGCCTCCTCCGCCGGGCGGCGCCTCTTGTCGCCTGGAAGCCGGTCCGCCGCCTTCTCGAAAAGGCGATCGTGGCGCGCGTCTCGGGCCCGACCGTGGAGGAGCGGGAGCGGGAGCGTTCTCAGATCTGGGGCCGGGTCGAGTCATCCGACGGCCGCGCCGTCGAGGGCCGGATCACGACGCTCGAGGGCTACGCCTTCACGGCCGAGTCGGCCGTCGCCTGCGCCCGCCGGGTCCTGAAAGGCGGCGTCCCACCCGGGACGTGGACCCCCTCGCAGGCGTTCGGCACCGGGTTTGTGGGCGAGATCCCCGGCACGGTCATCGAGGTCCCGAGCCGTGAGGAGAGGGCATCTCCCGACGGTGCTCGTTGGAGGAAGATGGACCATGACCTCTGATTGGACAGGGGAGACGGGCCTCCCGTCCTTCGCGGGACCACATCCGATTTCGGGCGTCCCGACCTCGATCGCCGCATTCGTGGGCCGGACCCTGAAGGGCCTCTCGCATCAGGCGCGCCCCGTCTCGAAGTTCAGCGAGTTCGAGCGAGACTTCGGCGGCCTCGCCGAGGAGTGTCCGGTGAGCCACTCCGTCCGCCATTTCTTCCGGAACGGCGGGACCGATGCGTTTGTCGTCCGTGTCGCGCGCGCGGACGGCGCGCCTCCGAGGGCGGCCGATTACTCGGGAGATCCGGAGAACAGAACGGGTCTTCACGCGCTCGAAGGCGCGGACCTCTTCAACATTCTGTGTCTCCCGGGGGTCGAAGACGCACGCGTGATTTCGGAGGCTCTGGCGTATGTGGCCGCCAGGCGCGCCTTTTTCATTCTCGATCTTCCCGGCGCGATCGACACCCCGGTAAAGGCGCAAGGGTGGCTGGCGGCAAACCCGCTCCTCCGCAGCCGCGACGCGGCCGCCTGGTTCCCGAGATTCCGCGCCACGGACCCGATCTCGGGAGCGGTAAGGGATTTTCCCTCGAGCGGAGCCGTAGCGGGGATCTTCGCGCGCAGCGACGCCGCCCGTGGAGTCTGGAAATCTCCCCCCGCAGGCGAGGCCGGCATCCTCGACGCGATCGGCGTCGCCATTTCCCTCGGGGAGGCGGATGCCCGCGCCCTCCAGTCCGGCGGTCTCAACACCGTGAGGTCCTTTCCATCGAAAGGCACCGTCCTGTGGGGAGCTCGGACGCTGCACGGCTCGGACCAGAATCCTGACGAGTACAAGTACGTACCTGTGCGCCGCCTGGCGCTTTTCCTCGAGGAGAGCATCTTTCGCGGGACATCGTGGGCGGTCTTCGAGCCGAACGACGAGCCCCTCTGGAAGAAGATGCGCGCTTCCGTCGACGCCTTTCTCCGCGGGCTCTTCCTGAAAGGGGCCTTCCAGGGAACGACGCCTCGGGAGGCCTACTTCGTCCGGTGCGGAAGGGACACCATGTCCCGGAACGACATCGACAACGGCCGGCTGATCATCGAGATCGGGATCGCGCCGGTCCGGCCGGCGGAGTTCGTCATCATTCGGATCGGGCAGTTCGGCTGCCGCCCCTGAGACTGCAGAGGGCGGCGAGACGTCTCCGCCCCCTTCGCGTCGTCAGGCCGCGATGATCCCGAGCCGCTTCTTCTCTTCGATCGCGTAGCCCGGGAACACGGGGCCGAGGTCCGGCACGCCCAGCCGGCGGCTCAGGATCTCGGCGAAGACGTCGCGAAAATCGGTCGTGACGGCGACGTCGCGATTCTCGTAGAGCTGTCCCGACTCGAGCCCGGGCCACTTCCCGTGCACCTTGCCGCCCTTTACGCCGCCGCCGGCCAGCAGCATCACGTTGGCGTGGCCGTGGTCGGTCCCGCGGTTTCCGTTCTCGCGCACGGTGCGGCCGAACTCGGACATCGTGACGAGGGTCACGTCGGCCATGCGGGAACCGAGGTCCTTCGTGAAGGCGGCGATCGCCTGCCCGTAGTCCCGGAGCCGGTTCGAGAGCTGGCCGTTGACTCCGCCCTCTCCCGCGTGGGTGTCCCAGCCCCCGACGTCGGTGAACGCGACTTCCATCCCGACATCGGCCTTGATGAGCTGCGCGATCTGCTTCAGGGAATTTCCGAACGGCCCCTTCGGGTATTCGGCGCCGTTCTGCGGGCCGATTTTCGAAGCCTCCGAGGACTTGAGGATCCTGACGGCTTCGAAGGAGTCCCGGGCGGTCCCCTGAAGAGTGCCTGCCACGGCGTCGGCGTACATCGCTTCGAATGAGTCCGACGCGGACGCGCTCGAGGCGCCTCCCCGGATACCGAAGTCCACGACATTGGTCATCGAGACGGCGCCCGCGGAACCCGACAGGATCCGCGGCAGCGAGGCGGAGACCGCGAGCGCGCGCAGGGGCGAAGACTTCGTGACCTTCTTCCCGGACACGGCGCGGGAGAGAAACCCGTCCGTGGTCGACTTCACACCGGGAGTTCCCGACTCCATGAAGTCCTGGGCGTCGAAGTGCGACCTGGTCGCGTCGGGACTTCCCACCGCGTGCACGAAAGCCGCCGATCCGTCTTTGAAGAGCGGAAGCACCGGAGAGAGCGACGGGTGGAGCCCGAAGAAGCCATCCAGATCGAGAGCCGCGTTTTCGCCCGAGCCCGGCCGCGGAATCGCGATCGAGGGCCTCGCGTCGTAGTAGGCCTTCTCCGCGTAGGGGACGACGACGTTCAGGCCGTCGACCGCGCCTCTCTGGAAGATGGCGACTAGAACGCGGCGGCTCGCGGGGGTCGCCCCCGAGGCCATCCGCACGAACACGTTGGGAAGGAATCCGCCCGCGACGAGGGCGAGACCGCCGGACTTCAGGAAGATTCGCCGGTTCAACATGTCTTTCCTTCCGGGCTGTGCGAGCCGGATGCGCGCGAGGCCGTCACTGCTTCTGAAATTCCGGGCTCCCGAGGATGAGCCCTGAAATGAGCGGCACCTGCGTGTTGGCCGAAGGGTCGTCGGCCGGCGCGGTCCGGCTCTCGAGCTGCTTCGCGATGGTCGCGCGGGTCTCGGGCGTCAGGTCTCCCGCGATCAGGACTCTCGCGAGAGCGTCGAGCGAGCGGCGGGGATCCGCGGCGTCCGCCGGCGAGATCAGATGCGCGACGTCGACGGACGTTCCCGGCAGTTTGTTGGCGGAAAGCGCGAGGGCGAAGTTCAACCGCGCGACCAGCGCCCCCGTGTTCACCCAGGCCGACGCGGCGTCCGAGTATCCCGTCGGGGGCTGGCAGAGGTAGAGGGGCTCGCCCATCTGGGCGATCTGTCTCAGGAGCGGGATTCCCGCATCCGTTTCCGCCCCCGTGGCCCGGATCGCCGACACGACGTATTCGAAGGGGGACTTCACCTTGGCCCGGTAGGAGGCGCGATCGAAGAACTCGGGGCTTTCGACGAGGGCGCGGACCGTCTGGCGGAGGTCCCCGTCCGTCGCGAGGAACGTCTTTGCCACGCGGTCGACCAGAGCGGCCGGGGGAGCGTCGGCGACGAGCCGCTCGGCGAGCCGAAGAGCGATATGCCGTGCCGTCCCCGGGTGGCGGGCGAGGCGCCGTATCATCTCCTCGCCTTCCTCGATTCCGCCGCCGGCGGGAAACGTCCGGCCGAGGACCGTCTTCACTTCGGCGTCGTGTACGCGCGCCCGAAACACGAAGGTCCCGCCGCCATCGCGCTCGATCGACCAGCCGGTGAGGACGCGGGCGAGCTCAGTGACGTCCTTCTGCGTGTACCCGCCGTCGACGCCGAGCGTGTGGAGCTCCATGAGTTCGCGGGCGTAGTTCTCGTTCAATCCGCCCTTCGGCCGGACGGGCGGCGCCGGGTCGAGCATCGACGCATCGGCCCCCGCGCCGCGCCCGAAGAAGGTGGCCCTCCTGGACAGCGGCCGGTTCTCACGTTCGGAGACGGACTGCGCGTTGTCCAGGTAGAAGAGCATCGCCGGGGACTTCGCGGTCGCCACGAGGAGGTCTTCGAAGCGGCCCCAGATCCGCGGCCGCACGACGTCGCGCTCGAAGGACGTGATGAAAACTCGATCGAGACCCTTCGCCGCGTAGACGTTGAAGTGGTTCATCCAGAAGTCGACCAGAACTTCGTTCAATTGCCGCTCCGAATAGACCGCCTTGAGGACGCGCGCGGTCGAGAGCTCCTCGATGACGCGGCGCGGGCGCTTTTCCGGCGGAATTCGGTCCCTCTCCTCGCGCTCGCGAAGGTCTTCCGTTCCGGCGGCGACCTCGCTCATGGCGGCACTCCTCGCGAGCAGCCTGCGCTGACGGCGCGCCTCGCGGAACGGTTTTTCATAAACGTTGAAGATTTCTTTGCTCGACATGGCCAGGGTCGGCAAGTCGCGGAGCCGCGCCGCCATCGGAGAGTCGGCGATCGTTTCCGGCTTCAGCTGGGAGCCGATCCACCGGGCCAACCCCATCTCGAGGACGCGATCGACGTCTCCCGGCCGCGGTCCGAACGTCAGGCGGTTCAAGGCGTGCAGCGCCTTATCGCGTTCGGCCCGTGACGCGGAGACGGATCCCGCACCGGCCGCGGAGGACGGGGAAAACGCGGGGGCGCTGCCGGCGGTCGACGTCACCAGAAGGACCGAGGAGAGGAAACGCGTCGCTTTCCGGGCAGTCACCATACCGGTTGGACGAAGCGGCGCATCGGGAGATTACGGACCTCGCCCCGCCGCGGCGTTCTTTGGGGCGAACGGCGCCCCGGCCGGGTAAGGCAGAGGAGTGCCGGGTGTTAGAATTTTGTTCTCGATGGCCATCCGAAACGGGTTCAAGGACGAGTGCGGAGTCTTCGGGGTCTTCGATGCGGAGGACGCGGCTCGCCTCGCCTACCTGGGCCTCTATGCCCTCCAGCACCGCGGCCAGGAGTCGGCGGGGATCGCCACTCTCGACTCTCAGGTCATCCGTTTCGAGCGGGAAATGGGATACGTCGCCGACGTCTTCACAGAATCCCGTCTCGAGCGGCTGCCGGGCAGGACGGCGATCGGCCACGTGCGTTATTCGACGGCCGGCGCTTCGCTTCTGATCAACGCGCAACCGATCGTTTTCGCTACGGGCCGCGGGCCGCTCGCCCTGGCCCACAACGGAAACCTGGTCAACGCGCGGGACATCCGCGCCACCCTGGAGGCTTCCGGGGCCCTCTTCACGACGACCTCCGATTCCGAGGTGATCCTGCATCTGATCGCCCGCTCTCGGGCGCCGACCCTGGTCGGGGCCATCGCCGAGGCGCTGACGGAAGTGCGCGGCGCGTATTCGATCCTCATCCTCTCGCGGGAGGGCATCTTCGCGGCCCGCGACCCCAACGGTATCCGTCCGCTCTCCCTCGGGATCCGGGAGGGCTCGCCGGTGGTGGCCTCCGAGACGTGCGCCTTCGACCTGATCGAGGCGCGCTTCGAGCGGGACGTCGAGCCCGGGGAGATCGTGCGGCTCTCCTCGGAGGGATTCACGTCGCTCCGTTTCGCGTTCCCCCAGGCGACGCCGTGCGTCTTCGAGCACGTCTACTTCGCCCGCCCGGATTCGAACGTCTTCGGAAAGAACGTCGCGAGCGTTCGGGAGGCCTTCGGGGCCCGCCTCGCGCGGGAGCATCCCGCCGCCGCCGACGTCGTGATTCCGGTTCCGGACTCGGGCATGTACGCCGCGCTCGGCTACGCCCGCGAAAGCGGGATTCCGTTCGCCATGGGACTGGTCCGCAATCACTACGTCGGCCGGACTTTCATCGAGCCGAAGCAGTCGATCCGCCACTTCGGCGTGAAGGTGAAGTTGAACCCCGTCCGCGAGGTCGTCTCCGGAAAGCGGGTCGTGATGGTCGATGACTCGATCGTCCGGGGGACCACGTCGCGCAAGATTGTCAAGATGCTGCGCGACGCGGGGGCGAAGGAGGTTCACGTGAGGGTCTCCTCCCCCCCGACCATGAACTCCTGCCACTACGGCATCGACACCCCGACCCGCGGGGAGCTGATCGCGGCGAACCAGCCCCTGGAAGGCATCCGCCAGTTCATCGACGCCGACAGCCTTGGATACCTTTCGGCGGAAGGCATGCTCGAGGCATTCGGCCGCCCGTCTCAGGCGGCCTGCACCGCCTGCTTCACGGGCATCTATCCGGTCGACATCGAGGAGCCGGAGCGGGAGAAAGAGTCCGCGATCTCGTCGTAGCGCTTCCAGCTCTTTCTTGAAGACACTTCTCGCGGCCACCCTCGTCCTGCGCGGGGCGACCCTCGTCGACGGCACAGGATCTCCGCCGCGTCCGAACGCTCTCTTGGTCGTCCGGGACGGCCGCATCGTCTACGCCGGGGCGGCCACGGCCGCCGCAGCGGCCGCTCTTCCCGCGGACGCGGACGTGATCGACGTCTCGGGGAAGTGGATCGTTCCGGGATTGATCGACGCGCACGTGCACGCCGAGTCGGACGCGGATCTGGAGGAGATGTTTCGCTGGGGCGTGACGTCGGTGCGGCTGATGGCGGAGGACACCGCGTCGGCGGCGGAGCTCGCGAAGACTTCGAAGACCCGGCGCGACATCCCGGAGGTGTTTCCCGCCGCCCCGATCTTCACGACGCCTGGCGGTTGGTGGTCACAGGGCCAGCCCCCGGACTCCCGCCTCGACCGGGTTCCCGCCACGGCGGACGCCGCGCGCGCGGCGGTTCGGACGGCGAAGGCGCTCGGCTCGGCCGAGATCAAAGTGATGCTGGACGACATGGCGTGGTGCCGCGCGCCGCTGGCCGCGTTCTCGCGCTTTCCGGAGGCGGTCTCGGCCGCGCTCCTCGGAGAAGCGCGGGCCGCCGGGATGCGCGCGATCGTCCACGCCCCGAATCTGGCGGATGCGCGTCGCGCCATCGGGCAGGGCGCGACGGCGCTCGCGCACGGAGTCCTCGATCCGATCGACGCCGAAACGGCCGCCGTGATGAAGTCGCGACCCGTCTTCTACGTGCCGACGATGGACATCTACGAGTTCCTCGCGGACACGCGACGCTTCGTCGACGCCGTCCTCTCGGATCCGCGGTTGAGCGGGCCGGGCGGGCTGCCTGCCGCGACGGTGGCCCGCTATCGGTCGAGCGAATACAGCGAGGGATACCGCCGCCGCTATCCGAACTTTGACAACGTGCGGCACCATCTGCCCGCGCTTCGCGCGAACCTCCGGACGCTGCACCGGTCCGGAGTCCCCGTCGCGCTCGGGACGGACATGTGGGCGTTTCCCGGAGTGGGCGTCTCGATCGAGATGGACCTGTACGCGGCCGCCGGACTCTCTCCGCTCGAGGTCCTCGGAGCGGCCACGCGGACCGCGGCGAAGTCGCTCGACCTCGGCGGAGACAGGGGAACTCTCGAACCCGGCCGGCGCGCGGACTTTCTGGTCCTGACGGCCGACCCCCTCGCCGACGTCAAGAACGTGCGATCGATCGCCGCCGTCTACAAGGCCGGTGTGCGGGCGGTCCCGGTCTCGCGATGACGCCGCCATCCGACGATCCGCTCCTGCGTTTCCGGCCGGAGTTTCCGATCCTTGACCGCTCGACGTACCTCATCTCGAATTCCCTCGGCGCGATGCCGCGCGGCGCCGGAGAGGCCCTGGCCGAGTACGCCGAGACGTGGGCCACGCGCGGAGTCCGGGCGTGGGCAGACTCGTGGTGGGACCTCTCCGCGACTCTCGGAGACGAGATCGCTCCGATTCTGGGCGCGCCGCCTGGCAGCGTATCGATGCTGCCCAACGTGACGGTCGCGTCGGCGGTCCTGCTGTCGTCCCTGCGCTACGAGCCGCCGAGAAATCGGATCGTTCTGATCGACGGGGAGTTTCCGTCGGTCCGCTATGTCTACGATTCTCTCGCCACGCGCCTCGGGGCGGAGATCGTGACCGTTCCCTCGCAGGGAGGCGACGGCCTGACCGCCGACGAGGAGCGGATCGCAGCGGCGATCGACGACCGCACGTCGCTCGTCGCGGTTTCGCACGTCCCCTTCAAGGGCGCCTTCGTTCTCGACATGGCTCCGAGCTCCGAAAAGTGCCGGCGGGTGGGCGCCCTCCTGGCCGTCGACGCGTACCAGTCCGCGGGCACGCTCCCCGTTTCGGTCGACGCGCTTGGTGCGGACGCTCTCGTGGGCGGCGTCCTCAAGTGGCTCTGCGGCGGGCCGGGCGGCGCGTTTCTGTACGTCCGGCCGGAGCTTCGGCCGCGGCTGGCGCCCGCGCTCACCGGCTGGGTGCCTCATCCCGCTCCCTTCGATTTCGAGCCGCCGCCGATGCGCTGGCGCGAGGACGCCTTCCGGTTCCTCCTCGGGACTCCCGCCGTTCCCGCGCTCTACGCGGGGCGGGAAGGCCCGCGGATCATCCGGGCCGCCGGCGCGGCAGCGGTTCGCGAAAAGTCCCTTCGACAGACAGACCGTCTCCTGGCGCTCGCCGACGCGCGGGGGCTGCGTACCGCGACGCCCCGCGACCCGTCGCGCCGCGGAGGAATCGTCGCCGTGGACTTCGACAACGCCCTCGAGGTGTCGCGCGAGCTGAATGCACAGGACGTCGTCGTCGACTTCCGCCCGGGGGTCGGGATCCGCCTGTCGCCGCACTTCTACACGGAGGACGCGGAGCTCGATCTGGCGTTTGCGGCCATCGACGACGTCCGCGAGAGCGGAGCGTGGCGCCGGTGGAGCTCGCGCCCGGCTCTCGTCACGTGACGGCGCCGCGACAGCGAGCGCGGACCCCGCTGTTCTTCTGGGCGGCGGTGGCGCTCGGGCTCGCCGTCCGGATCGCCGTGCTGCTTCTCTCTCCGGAGAACCCCGACACGCGCTCCTTCGAAGACACCGTTCGGGCGGGAACCGGCGGGCTGTACAACGGCGTGACCCGTTTCAACTACTCGCCTCTGTTCGCGTTCGTCCTCTACGGGCTCGGCGGCGCGGCGGCGGCGATCGGCGTCCCGCTCCGTCTTCTCCTCGGGGCATTCCTGCTCGCGACGGACGCCGCCACGACTGCGGTTCTCTTTCGCCGAACCGGTCCGGGCGCGGCCGCGCTGTTCTTTCTCAACCCCGTCTCCGTCTTCGTTTCGTCCTTCCACCTTCAGTTCGACGGGCTCGCGATCCTGTTTCTCGTCCTCGCCGTCGCCGCGTATCGAGACCGGCAATCCGAGCCGCGCTCGGTCCGCTCCGCCGCGTGGATGTCTCTCTCGCTGCTCGCCAAGCACGTCGCCTGGTTTCATCCGCTGTTGGTCGTGACTCGCGCCTCTCGCCGCCGTTCGCTCCTCCTCTCGCTGGTCCCGTATGGGGTATTCGCCCTCTCGTTTCTCCCCTTCGCTTCCTCGTGGAGCGGCATTCGCACCGCCGTCCTCGGCTACCGGAGCCTCTCCGAGTCGTACGGAGTGCGCGGGCTCTTTCCGGCGGCTCCCGAGCGCCTGCTCACCGTCCTCTTCGCCGCCGCGATGCTCGCCGCGGTCTGGCTTCTTCGCCGTGTCGCGCTCGACCGCGCGGCGCTGCTGCTGTTTCTTGTCACCCTGCTCTTCATCCCGGGCATCGCGCAGTACTACTTCGTGTGGCCGATCGCTCTCGGCGCCCTGTGCGGCGGCGGCGCCGGTCTCTTCGTGTACACGGTCGTCGTGACCCTGTTTCTGGCCGGATCGCCGGACGGCCTCCATTTCCAGGAAAAGTTCGGGCACCTCCCGGACTGGTCGGGCCCTTGGTGGGCGTGCGCTTTCTGGCTTCTCTGGGAGATCCGGCGGCCGTCCGCCGCGCGGATCCGGGGTCTGGACACCCCCGCGGACGGGCGGCCGGCGGCGATCCCTTGATCGGCCCGGAGGAGCATCGCCCTCCCGCAACCGCGGCATCTCCCGGAGCTTTCCGGTCGAGACTCGAGCTCTGGTCCGGGTTCGCTCCGGAAATTCTTTTTCTCGCGGTGACGACGGCGGCGGGACTGTGGGCGGCGGGGCGATGGGTCGACCCGACGGGAGACCCCGGCGTCTGGTGGTCGCTCGCCGGCCGGATGGCGCGCGGGGAGCGGGTCTACCGGGACGTGTATCTGCAATACGGTCCGCTGTCCCCTTGTCTCTTCCTTATCAGCGGTAAACCCTTCGCGTTCTCCCGGTCGTGGTTTCTGCTCGCCAACTGGATCCCGGCGGTGACGGCGGGCCTTCTCCTGCTGCGGCTGACGCGGCAGTTTTTGTCCCCCCTCGAGCGGATCGCGCTCGCCGGTTTTCTGCTTTCGGTCTCGACGTTCGCCGCGCCGCCCGCCCGGCTGGTGCTTCCGTACAGCCCCGCCGCCGTTCAGGCCCTCTGCTTCGCGCTCGGGGCAATCCTCGTGCTCCAGTCGCGCGACTCCGCCGAGCGCTGGCGCGGGTACGCCGCCGGCGCGCTGGCCGGGCTCGCACTGTGCGCGAAACAGGAAATCGGAGTCGCGGCGTTCCTGGCGATCTCCGCGCCCATCGCGACCGAAGGCCGCCGGGCCGCGGGCTGGGTTCTGAGGTGTCTGGCGGGTTTCGCCGCGATCGCGGCGCTGGGAGCGCTGGTCGTTCTGAGCACGGGGGCGACAGTCGAATCTCTGCGGCTCGACAGCCATCTCTGGCCCCTCGCGTCGGTCCCGGCCGGGTGGGGCGGGCTCTTTCGCCGCGTGGCGGGACTCTCGACCGTGGATCGGGTCCGCTCTCTGGTCTCCGCCGCCTGGCAGATGGCCAAGCTGACTCTGGCGATCTCGCTTCTCGCGATGCTTCTCGGCCGGGAGAAGAGACGCCGGCTCGTCGGCGCGGCGGCGGCGCTCTTCGCGCTCTTTCTGGCGGTCGACCTCGCGCAGGGGCAGGACCTCATTCCCGACTCGCTGCCGATGGCGTGGTCGATGACGGTGGCCTTCTCGATCGCGCTGCTCGCCTGGCTCGACCGCGGACGGAAGGGCCGTGACGTTCTCATCGCGCTTGGCGGCTTCGGCGGACTGGTCGCCCTGCGAACCGCGTTCTCCTGGGATCCCTCCGGGCCGTACTCCGGGATCACGCACCTGGCCACCACCGCAACGTGGGCGATTTTCATTTTCGGCTTCGTTTCCGGCTGGCTCCCCGCGGGCGCAAATTCCCGCCGCTGGGCGAGGACGCTCTGGCTCGCGGTGCTTCTTCCGGTGGCCTGGGCCGGGGCCGCGCGCGCGGTTTACGCGTTGCGCGAGCCGGGCAGAGTCGCCGTGACGACGCCGCGGGGAACGGTTTTCTGCGCTCCGCCGGCCGCGGCGCGTTACGAGGGCATCGGCCGGGAGGTCCGCCCCGGCGAACGCGGGTTGCTCCTGCCCGAAACGCACGCTCTCGACGTCCTTTACGGGATCCAGGACCCGTCACCCCTCCTCGGCCATCTTCCCGGATGGCTCGACGACCGCGCTGAACGGCGGCTCCTCGCCCGGCTCGAGGCGAATCCCCCGGACGCCGTGGTGCTCTTCGAGCGGCCGACTCGAGAGTTCGGGGTGGAGGCCTTCGGGCAAGGATACGCGCCGGCGGTGGCGGGATGGATTCGCCGCCGGTATGTCGAGGCGGTCGCGCTGCCGGGCGCCGTCATCCTCCGCCCGCGGGAAAAGCCGCTATCATCGTCGAAGATCCGCTAACCAGATGCCCCGGGGGAACCGCATGGACGGAAACGTCTCGCCGCGGCAGATCCGCAGGATTGTGCTCGAACAGTCGAAGCGGGCAAATGTCGGACACATCGGGTCCGCGCTCTCGATTGCCGAGATCATCGCCGCGCTGTACGGCCGGATATTGCGCGGGACGGACCCGGAGGACGCGGGGCGCGACCGCTTCATTCTCTCGAAGGGCCACGCCGCCCTGGCGCTCTACGCCGCCCTGCACCTGAAGAACTGGCTGAGCGCCGACGCCCTGAAGACGTTCTGCGCGGACGGAAGCCTTCTCGGCGTCCACCCGGAGCATGCCCTTCCCGGCGTCGAGTTCTCGACGGGATCTCTCGGGCACGGTCTCCCGATCGGAGCGGGATCGGCGCTCGCCGCGCGGCTGCGCGGATTGGATCACCGCGTCTTCGTCCTCGTCAGCGACGCCGAGTGCAATGAAGGCTCTCTCTGGGAGGCCGTGATGTTCGCCGCGCATCACCGGCTGGCGAATCTGACCGCGATCGTGGATTTGAACGGGCAACAGGCCTTCGGCCACACCGAAGACGTTTTGTCGATGAGCCGGATGGCCGAGCGCTGGAGAGCGTTCGGATGGGACGTGCACGAAGTGGACGGCCACGACGTCGCCGCGCTGTGCGAGACGGTCGCAGGCCTGGCTTCCGAGGGACCTCCGCACGTCCTTCTCGCGAAGACGACGTTCGGCAAGGGTGTCTCGTTCATGGAGAAGCAGATCAAGTGGCATTACTGGCCCATGTCGGACGACGAGTACCGGCAGGCCAGCGCCGAGGTGGAGGAGGCGTGAGAGCGGCGTTCGTCCAGACCCTGATCGAGCTCGCGGACGCGGACTCCCGGATCCTCCTTCTGACGGGCGACCTCGGATACAGCGTGCTGGAGCCGTTTGCCGCCCGATTTCCGAACCGCTTCTTCAACGTCGGAGTCGCGGAGCAGAACATGGTCGGAGTCGCGACGGGCCTCGCGGAGGGCGGCTTCATCCCTTTCGTCTACTCGATCGTGACGTTCGCGGCGCTGCGGCCATACGAGTTCATCCGCAACGGTCCCGTTCTTCATCAGCTGCCGGTCCGCATCGTTGGAGTCGGCGGGGGCTTCGAGTACGGCCACGCGGGACCCACGCATTACGGCCTGGAGGACATCGCGATCATGCGCGCCCAGCCCGGAATCACCTGCATCGCGCCTGCGGATCACGAGCAGGCGCGATCGGCGTTTCTCGCGACATGGGATCTCCCCGGTCCCGTCTACTACCGGATCGGCAAGGACGATCGCACGACGGTGCCGGGGCTCGCCGGGCGATTCGCGCTCGGACGCGCGCAGCGGATCGGACAGGGCGGCGACGTCGTCCTGATCGCGATGGGCGCCGTCGCGGCGGAAGCGGCGGCCGCCGCCGAAGACCTCGCGCGGCAGGGCGTGTCCTGCTCGCTGATGGTCGTCGCGAGCGTCACGCCGGCGCCCGTCGAGGATCTGGTCGCGGAGCTTTCCCGGGTGCCTCTGGCGATCACCGTCGAGGCGCATTCCGTCAACGGCGGGATCGGATCGCTGGTCGCGGAAACGATCGCCGACCACGGCCTGCCGTGCCGCCTCGTCCGGTGCGGAGTGCGAGGGGTTCTCCGCGGCCCCTTCGGCGGGCAGGATTACATGCAGCGGGCCCACGGTCTCTCGCGGGCGGCGCTCGTGGAGACCGCTCTGCAGGCGCTTCACCCGGTCGCGGGATGACGGATTCCGGAGTCGGCGCGTTCGACCGGGATGCCACGCACAACCGCGGATACCTCTACACGACGAATGCGAGGCTGAGCAGCGAGCTTGCAAACCGCCGTTTGACGTCCGCCGCGCTGGAGGCCGCCGACTTCACGGGAAAGAGGATCCTGGACGTCGGCTGCGGCGACGGCACCTACACGATGGATCTCCTGCGAGACGGCCGGCCGGCGAGCGTCTACGGCTTCGATCCCGCCCGCGAGGCGATCGCCCTCGCGGCGCAGAAGGGTGAGGGGAAGCCGGTCACCTTCGCCGCTCACGACGCCTACTCCGTCCCGCTGCCGGACGACAGCTTCGACATCGCGCATCTCCGCGGCGTCCTCCACCACCTGGAGCGGCCGATCGACGCGCTGCGGGAGGCGCTGCGTCTGGCGCCGGTGCTGATCGTCCTCGAGCCGAACGGCTACAATCCGATTCTCAAGTGCATCGAAAAACTCTCGCGGTATCACCGGGAGCACGGCGAAAAGTCCTATGCGCCGGCCGCCCTCGACCGGTGGGTGGAAGATCTCGGCGCGGCCGTCCGGCGGCGCCGCTGGGTCGGCCTGGTGCCGTTCTTCTGCCCGGACGCCGTCGCGCGCGGGTTGAAAGCCCTCGAGCCGGCGGTCGAGCGCACGCCTTTCCTGCGGTCCGCCGGCTGCGCCGTTTATCTCCAGGTCGCACAGCGCGCTGAATAGATGAGTAGAGGCAAGCGCGTTCTCGTCACGGGAGCGACCGGGTTCGTCGGAGCCAACCTTTCGCGGCATCTCCTGGAGCTGGGGCACGAGGTGCACCTGTTCGCCCACCATCAGGACCAGACCTGGCGAATCGATTCGATTCGCGACCACGCTCGGGTCTATCCGGGCGATCTGTGCGACCGGGAGTCGGTCGACCGGGTTCTCGCGAGCTCCCGCCCCGAGTGGGTGTTTCACTGCGCGGTCTACGGAGCCTATTCCTGGCAGGACGCCGTCGAGCGGATGGTGGCGACCAACGTCCTCGGAACGATCCACCTGCTCAAGGCCAGCGTCGCGGCGGGCGTCGAGAGCGTCGTGAACACCGGGTCCTCGTCGGAGTACGGCTACAAGGACCACGCTCCGGACGAGCGCGAATGGCTCGAGCCCAACAGCGAATACGCCCTCACGAAGGCGTCCGCCACGATGTACAGCCGCTATCTCGCGCAGGCGTCGGGCCTGGCCGTTTCGACCCTCCGCCTGTATTCCGTGTACGGGGCCTGGGAGGATCCGGGGCGCCTGATTCCGACGATCATCCGGTGCGGCCTCGCCGGGACCCTGCCTCCCCTGGTCCATCCCGACGTCGCGCGCGACTACGTCTCGGCGCGGGACGTCTGCCGGGCGTATGTGCTCGCGGCCGGGCGGCCCGCGTCGGCCGAGCGAGGGGCGGTCTACAACGTCGGCACCGGCAGGCAGACCACGGTGCGCGAGGTCGTCGAGACCGCGCGGCGGGTCTTCGGCCTCTCCTGCGAGCCCGAGTGGGGAACGATGCCCGACCGTATTTGGGACACGACGACCTGGATCGCGGACCCGCGAAGGATCGGCAGAGACCTCGGATGGACGGCGGAGGAGGACTTCGAGTCCGGCTTCCGGCGCATGGTGGACTGGTGCCGCGAAAATTCGACCGCCCGCACGCTGTCCGCGGCGGCGCGATGAGGTCCGGCCCCGCGAAGTTGTCCGCCGTGATCGCCTGCTATCGGGACGCACCGGCCGTCCCGATCATGTACGAGCGACTGCGGAAGGTGTTCCAGACCCTCGGCGTCGACTACGAGATCATCTTCGTCAACGACGGCAGCCCGGATGACGCGAGGGAGGTCCTGAAGGAGCTCGCCGCCCGTGACCCGAAAGTCGTCGTGATCAACCACGCGCGCGCCTTCGGATCTCAGAACGCGTTTACGAGCGGCATGCGCGTCTCAACGGGCGACGCCGTGATCCTGCTCGACGGAGACCTGCAGGATCCCCCCGAGCTGATCGCCGCGTTCTATCCGCAGTGGCGGGCGGGTCATGACGTCGTCTACGGCATTCGCACGCGCCGGCAGGCGAGCTGGCTGTGGAACGCCGCATACAAGTCTTTCTACCGGGCCTTTCGCGCGATGTCGTACGTGAACGTGCCGCTCGACGCGGGGGATTTCGCGTTGATCGACCGGAGAGTCGTGGACGTCCTGAACGATCTGCCCGAGAACAATCGCTTCGTCCGGGGACTGCGCGCCTGGGCCGGCTTCTCGCAGACCGGAGTGCCGTACGCGAGGCCGGAGCGGCTGTTCGGCCGCTCGACGAATTCGATCCTGAGAAACATCGGCTGGGCGCGGAAGGCGATCTTCTCCTTCTCCTACGTTCCGCTCGACGTGATCAACGTCCTGGCGTTCGTCATCGTGGTCGTCTCGCTCCTGGCGATCCTCGCCCAGGTGCTGGTTCGGATCTTCGCGCCGCAGCTGGTCCCCATGGGGTTCACGACCCTGATCGTGCTGATGCTCTTCCTCGGCGGCATTCAGCTCCTGAGCTTGAGCATCATCGGCTCGTACCTGATGCACATCTACGACGAGGTCAAACGCAGGCCGCCTTACGTCGTCGAGAGCATCTGGAATGCGCCGGTCGGGCCCGGCCCCTCCGCGCCGCCGAAATGAGCGAGACCTGGCTGAAGCCCACGCGCTGCGCCATCTGCGGCGGAGAAGGCAACGCCTCCGAGATCTATCCCGCGCGGCTCGAACGGGAGGATCTTCGCCCCGAGATCTTCTCCGCCCGGCGCAAGCCCGACGGCGTCCACTACCGCCTCGTGAAGTGTCAGTCGTGCGGTCTGGTCCGCTCGGATCCGGCAGCGGACGCGGGGGAGATCGCTCAGATCTACGCGGAGAGCGGTTTCGACTACGCGGGCGAAGTGGAAAATCTGACGGCGACCTACGGGCGCTACCTGCGGCGGATCGTCGCCCTCGCCGGCGCCGCCGGATCGCTTCTCGAGATCGGATGCGGAAACGGTTTTTTCCTGGAAGAGGCGTTGCGGCAGGGCTTTCGCGACGTCCGAGGGATCGAGCCGAGTGCGGACGCGATTCGCCGCGCGACCCCCGCCATCGCTGCCCGGATCGTGCCCAGTGTTTTCCGGCGGGGAGCCTTCGAGCCCGGGACGTTCGACGTCATCTGTCTCTTTCAGGTCCTCGACCACCTGCCCGATCCGGCGCGCGCGCTCGAAGCGGCGCGCGAAATGCTGAAGCCCGGGGGCCTCCTTCTCTGTCTCAACCACGACGTCGAGGCGATGTCGGCGCGAGTCCTCGGCGAGAAGAGCCCCATCGTGGATGTCGAGCACACGTTCCTCTTCGGGAAGGACACTCTGAGGCGTCTGCTCGAATCTTCGGGTTTCCGAGTCGAACGGATCGGGACCGCGTGGAACCGCTGTTCGCTCCGTTACCTGCTTCATCTGGTGCCCGCTCCCGATCGGCTGAAGCGGCCGTGGATCGGCCTCGCGGACCGCTATCGCCTCGCGCGGCTTTCGGTGTGGCTTCCGCTCGGAAATCTCTTCGGAATCGGGAGGCGGCCGTCTCTCGAAGAGCGCGGCGATAAATGAGATTGGCTCGCTCGCGGCTCCGTCCTATGATGTCGGGGTCTTGAAAGACTCGCGTTACGCGGCGGCCGGCGTCGACATCGATGCGAAGGCTTCGGCCCTCGCCCGAGCCCGGGACGCGATCCGCTCGACCTTCACGTCCGGCGTTCTCGGCGACGTCGGGGGGTTCGGTGGGCTCTTCCGCCCCGACTTCTCCGCCTTCCGCGAGCCGGTTCTCGTCGCCTCGACTGACGGCGTCGGGACGAAGCTGAAGATCGCGATCCAGACGAATCGCCACGACGGCTGCGGCGCGGATCTCGTGAACCACTGCGTCAACGACATCCTCGTCCAGGGCGCTCGGCCCCTGTTCTTCCTGGACTATCTGGCCACCGGCAAGATCTCTCCGGACGTTCTCTCGCAGGTGATCGCGAGCGTCGCGCGAGGCTGCCGGGAAAATGCGACGGCGCTTCTCGGCGGCGAGACCGCGGAGATGCCGGGATTTTACGGAGACGGCGAATACGACCTCGCCGGCACGATCGTCGGCGTCGTCGACCGCGAGAAGATTCTCGACGGATCGCGGGTCGTCCCAGGCGACATCGCGCTGGGGCTCCCCTCGGCGGGCCTCCACACGAACGGGTACTCGCTCGCCCGCAAGGTGTTTTTCGAGGAGCTCGGGCGGCGACCCTCCGATCCCGTCGCTCCGAAGAGCCGCGTCTCGATCGCCGACGCGCTTCTCGCGCCGCACCTCTCGTACTTGAAGGCGATGGAGCCTCTGCTGGCGCACGATCTCGTCCACGCGATGGCGCACATCACGGGCGGCGGGTTCTACGACAACATCCCGCGGGTCGTTCCCGCGGGCGTTGACGTGGTGATCCGATCGGGCGCGTGGCCCGTTCCGGAGGTCTTCGAGGAGATCCAGCGCCAGGGGCGGGTCGGTTTCGAGGAGATGCATCGCGTGTTCAACATGGGGATCGGGATGGTGGTCTTCCTCTCTCCGGCCGACCTTCCGCGTGCCGTGTCTCTGTGGAAGGACGCCGGCGTGTTCTGGTTCGCGATCGGGAACGTCAAGGCGGGCGGCGCCACGCGCGTGGTGGTCGAGCCCGATCCGGCTTGAGAATTCGCGAGCTCGGCGCCTTTTCGCGCGTGGCTTTCGCGGCGATCTTTCCGGCGCTCGCGCTCTACGCGATCCTGGCGCGGCGGCCGCTCGTCTCCGAAGGGATGTGGCGGGACGAAGCCGCGGCGATCTATGTCGCCAGAGCCCCCGGCCCCCGGGAGTTCCTGAGCCGGCAGATGCTCACGGAATACACGCCCCCGCTCTTCAACGCGATCGTCTCCGCCTATGGGAGGCTCGTCGGCTTTCGCGAGGCGCCGCTCCAGTGGTTCGCGGTAGGACTGGCCCTCCTGTCTCTCGGCGCGATCGCTTTCCTCGCCTTCGAGCTCTTCGGCGCGTTTGCCGCGGCCGCGGCTGCGGTCCTCGCCTTCAGCAACCCGGTCCTGATCCGCCTGTTTGCCGAGCTGCGCGTCTACTCCCTCTCAGTCGTTTTCGCCGCGCTCGCCGTTCTCCTGGCGAACCGGATCGTCAGAGCCGGCGCCGCGGCGCGCTACGGCCAGGCGGCCGGCCTCGCCGCGATCTTCTCGCTTCTCGCCTATTCGCACATGGCGGGGGTGCTGGTCGTGGCCTCGATCGCGGCGTACGGTCTGTCCCTGTTCGTCTCCCGCGCCTCCAGGCGCGCCGGAGCTTTCCTGTTCGGAGCTGCGGTCTGCGCCGGGATTCTCTTCGCTCCCTGGGTGCACATCGCGTGGAGCCAGTATCGCGCCGGCGTTCCCTACCAGAAGGCCCTCGTGATGGCGGACCGATGGAAGCTGCTGGCTCTGAGAATGGTGGACATCGTGCCCGTGTTCGGCGGGCGCGTCGCCGAAGTCGGCCTCGCCGTGGCGTTCGCCGCTTCCGCGGCCGCGCTGATCGTGTTCCGGAAAAAGGTGCGAGCGAATCTCGCAGGAATGGCGTTGACTGCGACCGCCGGTTCCGCGGTCGTTCTCTTCATGGGCCTCCTGACGGGATCCAACCGCTATCTGGCGATTCCCGCGGCGCTCGCGGCCGTCTGCGCCGCGGGTCTCCTCGACGCGATGCCGCGCCTTCTCCCCGACGGACCGAAAAGGAGTCTCGTGCGCGCCGCCGTCGCGGCGTTCCTGGTTGGATATTTCGCGGCCGGCGTCGGGACGGTCCAGGAGCTCACGAGGGCTATCTCGCGAGACGGCGCGAAATCCGGGATCCGAACGATGTGCCGCCAGGGTGTCGGACGCGGCGGCGACCTCGTTCTGGTCGCTCCCGACTACCTCGCGTCCACTCTCTGGTACTACTGCGGGAACGCTCCCGCGCTCCGCGGGGCGGCCCTCGGCGCGGACGCGCTGAAACTCGACTGGCGAACGTACTCCCGCGCCTGGCTGTCGCCTTCGCTGGTTCGAGATGCCGTCGCGCGGGTCCGGGCCGAGGCTCCGGCACACTTCTTCTTCGTGATGGACGCCGGCCGGTTCGGTCCCCCGATGAACTACTCGGCCGTCGAGCGGGAGCTCCGAAGCGCCCTCGGGGCCGTGTACGGGGAACGGTCCGTCTCGCAGTGGAAAGGCCGCATGGAGAGCGTGATCCTCGTCGAGTTCTCGCGGCGTCCCGACTCCCCGTGAGCGCCTCGCGCCTCGCGATCCTGCTCTCCGGACGCGGATCCAACTTCGAGGCGATCGCGGCCGCGGTCTCGACGGGGTCGATCCCGGAGGCGGAAATCGTCGCCGTGATCTCGGACAACCCGGGGGCTCCCGGGCTCGAGGCGGCGCGGCGACGAGGCCTGCCTGCCTTCGCGATGGACTGGTCGCTCTTTGCGAACCGCCGCGAGCATGAGCGGGAGATCGCGCGGGTGCTCGAGGGCGCGAGGCCCGATCTCATCTGTCTCGCCGGATTCATGCGGATCCTGCCGCCCGAGCTCGTCGCCCGCTACCGGGGGCGGATTCTGAACATCCATCCTTCGTTGCTTCCGCGTTTTCGCGGGCTCCATCCTCAGAAACGGGCCCTCGAAGCGAAGGCCCTGGAGTCCGGGTGCTCGGTCCATTTCGTGGACGAGGGCACGGATACGGGCGAGGTCGTGCTCTCCGCCCGGGTCCCGATCCTGCCGGAAGATACGGTGGAGGCCCTTTCCGCGCGGATCCTGGAGCAGGAGCACCGGCTGTATCCGGAGGCCATCGCGAAGGTGCTGGCAGGCCTCCGGTGACCGGATCGGTGCACACTTTCGTGTGCAGCTAGCGGCCGGCAAGTGTCGATTCTCCAGTGATTTACCATTTGTCTCGAAAGCGCTTGACACCATCGTTCCTAGCGACCTATATTGCGTATCCCCGCAAGGGTTCCGAGATCTTTCAGGGTTTCCTCGCTGCGTTAGCCGTCTCTCGAGAGAGCGTCGGCTTTGCAAAAGCAGTTGACGAGGCCATAAAAATCGAAGAGACTGTAATTTCCGTCTTTGGACGGCCGTTTCAATCCAGCTACGCCGGAAGTACGGCGTCTCCTGCGGGTGCGACTCGCACCCGGGGATTCGGTTCCTTGAAAACTGAGTAGAGCGTGCCAGACGTCAATTATTTTTGCTGCTTTTCGCAAAAAGCAGCACCCGTCGCAAGACGGGAACTTCCTGAATCAAAAAACAGGATTTCACTCGAATTTGACGGCGGCGGCCACCTTCGGGAGCCGACGCTGTGAAAACACTTTAAGTGGAGAGTTTGATCCTGGCTCAGAATGAACGCTGGCGGCGTGCTTAACACATGCAAGTCGAACGAGGCTGAGGGGGCAACTCCTCAGTTTAGTGGCGGACGGGTGAGTAACACGTGG
>JBBRDK010000061.1:0-21233 GCA_038203955.1 Thermoanaerobaculia bacterium
CAGCGCTTCGAGAGCGGGGAGGCCGAAGCCCTCCTCCCCCCGCGTCGGCCCCAGGAACACGTCGGACGCCCGGTAAGCGAACGGCATGCGCTCGGGCGGGAGGGCCCGATGGTAATCGTCGATGACGGGCGAGGCGGACTCCTCGGGCGTGGGCGGCTCAACGGCGATGCGGCGGAGCCGAAACGTTCCGCCGCGCTCCCGGAAGAGCGCGAGACCCGCGAGACCAATCGCGATTCCCTTCACGTCGGCGCCGTGAGGCCCGACCATCAGCACGACGGGATGTCGCGCGGAAGCCTCCGCGGCGGCCGGAAAGAAACCGGTGGCATCGAAGGCCTGCCCGACGTTCTCGACGGGGCCGTACCCGGCGGTCTCGAGACGCGCCGCGAGGGACGAGGAGACCGCGAGCTTGCGAGTCGGAAGCCGATAAGCGGCCTCGATCTCCTCGCGCCGCCCGGCGTAGAACGAGAACGACGCCTCGTATCCCTGCGAGAGGTGGAAGACCGGGCCTTCCGCGCCGGCCACGGCAGGCGCGGCCGTCGTCCAGAAGGTCGCCACACGCACGTCCGCGGCGGCGAGCTCCCGCGACTCCGGGAAGGAGCGTTGCTCGAAGCGGGCCCGCGCCAGCGAAAACCAGCGCGGCTCCGGAGCCGGAGAAACGACGGACACGCGGTGGCCCCGCCGGGCCAGGGTCTCGGCCTGAAGCAGGGCGACCCGGACTCCGCCCGAAAGCTCCGTCGACTCGAGCAGGTAGGCGATGCGCAGCGGCCCTCCCCTCAGGCGGTTGCTACCGCGATCCACTGGTAGACGGACAACAGCGCCGGATCGAGCCCGGGCCAGCCGGCCAGGAATCTGACGAATTCGTCCGCGTCCGGAGGAGGCTCGCTCCCGACTCCGTCGATCGACTCAACACGCCAGCCTGCTTCCTCGAGCGCCTCGGCCAGGAACGGGCGCGTGAACCAGCGCAGGTGGCCCGCGTCGAGGAGGCCGGCGGGCGCCGGGTCGAAGCGGCCGAGAGTCAGGTCGCGCAGGACCGAGAGATGCCCCGCGTTCGGAACGCTCGCCACCAGACGCGCGCGAGGCTCCGCGGCGCTCCGCGCGGCCGCCAGCACGGCGACCGGGTCGGCCGTGTGCTCGAGCACGTCGCCGAAGAGAAACGAGTCGAAACGCCGCCCCTCGACGGCCAGGGCGGACAGCGCGCTCGTGGCGTCGCCGCAGACGACTCGGTCGAGTCTCGCCGCCGCCCGGGCCGCCGCCGCGGCGTCGATCTCGATCCCGACGACCTCCAAGAGCGGGTCCTTCCTCTTGAGAGCGGCCCCCGTCGCGCCTGACCCGCAGCCGACGTCTGCGAGGCGCCGGGCACCGGGAGGCAGGCGCCCGATCAATTCCAGCCGCTCGCGCTCGGAAGGATCGTCGGCCACGAGAGCGGCGAGGCCGCCGAGAGGCTCCGCCCCGGGGGCGGCGGCAACCCGGTCGAGAAACGCTGTCACCGTCTCTTCCGGGCGGGGAGGAAAGTCGGCGGTCCGGAACGCGAGAAGAGGCGGCGCCCCGGGAGCGGCGGGGAGATCCTGCGCCGCCGATTCCAGCTCTCGGAGCGTGTGCACGGCCGCCTTTCCGGAGGCGGGCGCCAGACGGCCCGCCAGCGCGGGCGCGCCGGAAGGAAGCGCGGAAAACGCGAGCCGTCCCGCAGGCACCGCTCCAGGAAGGAGGACGACGGCCCAGAGCTCCGCGGCCGCGAAGGCGCGGTGCGCGGCCGCGGACGGCTCGAGATCGGACTCGACCTCCGCGGCAACGGCGCGCCGCCAGCGGAGACGGGAAAAGAGATGGCCGTAGTCGAACGGCCCCGGCGAGCCGACGAACGCGAGCCCGGTCCTCAATGCCGGGCGGCACCCCGCCCGACGGCCGCCGACAGCCCGGCGGGCCGCCGGTCGGCCGCGCCTTCCTGCTCGATCGACCAGACGTGCGGCGGGCGCAGGATCCCCACGGAGTATTCGGGCGCGACCACGGAGAACCCCGGGCGGAGGATCTTCAGATCGTGCAGATGCAGCGCCGTTTCGTCGCCGAGAAAGACGTAGAGGCGGAACTCTCCCTGGGCGATGGGGAGCTCGGGAAAGAGGAGCCGGAGGCTGTACCGGGAGCGGCCCGTCAGCGGAGCCCACGGCTCGCCGCGCGTGTCAACGGCAAACGCCTGCACGCCGTCCTCGCGGTCGGCGCCGACGCGCACGTGAAAGGCGAGAGACGGATCCGTGGTCTCGAACTCGACGTCGACGGCGACGGTTTCCCCCGCCGCGAACTCCGCGCGCGAATAGCCTGACCCGTCGTGAACGCGGACGTCCGTCAGACGGGCGGGCCGGCGGCCGTTCGTGCTGGCCGGCTCCGACATCGACGGCGCGGTATCCAGACGCCGTTCCTTCTCCTGAAGGAAACGCTCGTACTGCCGCACGACCTCCGAGGAGGGGCCCTGAGCCGCTACGGCCCCGTTCTTCAGCCAGATCGCCTCGTCGCAGAGCAGCGCGATGTAGTAGAGCGCGTGAGAGCAGAAGAGAAGGGTTCCTCCCCGCTGCTGGAATTCCGTGATGCGGTCGATCGACTTCTTCTGGAAGTAGCCGTCGCCGACCGCGAGGGCCTCATCCACGATCAGGACGTCGGCGTTGGCGTGGGTGGCGACGGCGAAGGCCAGCCGCAGCCCCATTCCGGACGAATACGTTCGGACGGGCCGGTCGAAGAATTCTCCGAGCTCCGCGAAGTCGCGAATCTCCGGCAGCCGCTTGCGGATCTCCGGTCCGGTCAGTCCCAGGAGGGCCGCATTCATCCTCGCGTTCTCGCGCCCGGTGAACTCCGGATGAAATCCCATTCCGAGCTCGAGGATGGAAGCGACGACGCCGCGCCGCTCGACCGTTCCCGAGGTCGCCGAGGTCGTCCCGGCGACGATTTTCAAGAGCGTGGACTTGCCGGCGCCGTTCTCTCCGATCAGCCCGAGCGCCTTGCCCGCGGGAAGGTCGAACGAAACGCCCGACAGCGCCTGAAAATCGCGATGGCGCGGCGTCCGCAGGATTACTTCGCGGAGGCGGTCGCTCGGGTTGGCGTAGAGCCGGTAGACCTTCGAGAGGTCGCGAGCCTGGACGGCGAGCGGGGCGCCGGAAACGGGGCCGCCGCCGGCGCCCGACGGCTTCGGGTTCCCTCTCACTCGCCGATGGCGAACTCGCAGCGCCGGCAGAGAAAGTCGGCGGGCGCGTCCTCGACTCCGTAAGTCCACCGGCGCAGCCGCGCCATGGTGTCGCCCCCGAGAATCCCGGCGACGGTCTCGGTCTTCAGATCGCCGACCTTGAGACGCTCGTAGTAGTCCTGGCAGCAGAGCACGGCCTTCCCGGTTGCGGTCACGTGGAGGTGCTCGAAGGGCCGGGACCCCATCAGCTCGCACCCGCGCAGCTTCTTCTTGAGAGGGGGCTCCGGGACAAACGTCCCGCTCGCCGGCCGGCTGCGGATGCGGAAGGGTTTGACTTCCCAGCCGAGCGGCTCGAATCGCGCGCGGATCTGCTCCACGTCGGCGCGGTGCGCGTCGTCCTCTTCGCCGAGAACGACGATCGCCGTCTCTTCGGAGATCGTGCGGGCGTGAAGCGCGTCGACGTTTGCGAGAACCCGCGCGAGGTCCCGGGTCCCGTGCAGCTGCCGGTAGCGCTCCGGATCCAGGGTTGGCAGGTTGATGCCGACATACCGGAAGCGCCCGAGCGCCTCCAGCCGCGCCGCGCGGTCGGGTGTGAACTGGGACGCGTTGGTCAGAATCGAAACGGGCAGCTTCCGCTCGAAGAGCGCGCGGCACCGTTCCTCGAACAGAGGATCGACCGTCGGCTCGTTGTAGTTCGAAAGGAACACCACGAGGTTGGCGCCCCCGATGGCGGCGGCCTGATCGACGATCGACTCGAACAGCTCCGTCGACATCACCTCCCGCTCCCTCGGATCGACGGACACCGGGCAGAACGGGCAGCGGTGGTTGCAGACCGTGCAGGTCTCGAGAGACAGGAAGAGAAGGTGCGACCGGCGAGCCTCCCGATCGACGTCGTCGATCAGGAACCGGGCGACCCGGAGATGCTCCAGCACCCCGGCGTCCACGCCGGGAGGGAGCCCCTGCCGCATACGCGAAAGCGCCCGAAAGCCGTCCCCGTCTTTCGCGAGCGAATCGCCCGTCAGCGGGTTGTAAAGGACCGTCCCCCGGTCGTGGAGGAACGGCGACTCGATCTCGGCTTCCAGAACCGCCGTGCGTTGACTGCGCTCGAAGCCGGGCGACGTGGTCATCTGGGGCTGCTCAAACTCCGCAACATGCGAGCCATTCTAGTCTCAGGCGCGGCCGGCTCGGTTGTCATACGGCTTTCCGGGAGGCCGCGTCGCCCGGGCGTCCCGAATCCCAAAAAAAAGAGGCCCTGGGCGACCCAGGGCCTCTTCGATCGTCATCGTCTCATCGCTTCAGAAGGCGTTCACGTCCGCAACGCTTGCCGTCGTGTGGAGGGGGTTCTTGTAAGTCTTGACGGTCCCCGTGGTGGTGTCCGTCACGGTGATCGTGTACTCGAGATCCGACAGCGCCCCGTAAAAGACCCAGAAGTGTCCGTTGAAGCTCGTGCCATCGACGACCTTGAGCATCAGCTCGATGTTGTTCGCCGACAGGAACCAGAACTCGCCGGTATCGGCCGTGACGGGAACGGCCGTGCCGAACCCCTGCCCGGTGTCGGACTTCCAGTCGACCTTCACCTTGAAGCGGCCTCCGTTCAAGCACAGTGTCTTGCCATCGGAGGCGCACGCCAGAATCGAGAGCGGAATGCTCGCGACTGAGGTGCCGACGGTGCGAGTTCCGTCGCCGTTGACGACGAGTTGGCCGTTCACAATGCCGCCCTGAGGGTACGCATGCGTCACAGTCTTTCCGGTGCCGGACAGACCGTCGCCGAAGGCCCACCCGTACAGGTTGGCGTTGGACTCGGACGCCGTGAACGTCACCGTCGCACCGATCTCCGCTTCATACCGCCCCGTCGCCGAGTTCAAGACGGCCCCGCCGAGCGTGAAGCCGGCGGACGGGAGCCCCGGACCGGCAGGCGCGGAGAGGACGACGCTCTTCGTCGTGATGAACTGCGCGGGAGTGGCCGCGGAGTCGGTGATCTTCAGCCCGACCGTGTGCGTTCCCGCCGAGGTGTAGCTGCAGGTCGTCGTGTCGCCCCCGGCCGCAAAAACAGGACTCACGCCGTAATCGCAGGCCCAGAAGTAGGAGTAGGGCACGGTGCCGCTGCTTGCGTTCGCGGTGAACGTGAGCGTATCGGCCGTACTTCCGGTCGCAGGGCCGCTGATCGCCGCCGAAAGACCTCCCGCCGGCGGGGCCGTTACGCTGACGGGCGCCGTGATCGTAGTGAAATTCGCCCCCTCCGTCACGACACACGTGACCTGCTGAACGCCGGGGGTCGTGTAGGTGTGAGACTGCGGATTGGTGCCCTCGACGAGGCACCCCCCGAGACAGAAGTCCCAGGCCCATCGGAAGCTGGCCGAGCCGGACGCCCCGGTGACGGAGCAGGAGACGGGGTTGTTCACCACGACGCTCGACGGAGTGCAGGTGAGAGAAGGTCCCGCGGCAGTCGCCGCCACCCCCTTCGAGGAAGCGCCCGCGCCTCCGCCGTCGAAAGCGCTCGTGTCCGCCACGCTCGCAATCCTGCGGTACGGGTTGACGTACGTCTTGACTGCGCCCGTCGTGGTGTCCTTGATCGTGATTGTGTACTGGACGTCCGTAAGCGCCCCGTAGAACACCCAGAACTTGCCGTTGGCCGGACGGCCGTCGACGACCTTCAGCACGAGCTCGATGTTCGTGGGGCTGAAGAACCAGTAGTAGCCCGTGTCTCCCGTCAGCGGAACGGCCGCGCCCGCTCCCGTCCTGTCCTGGTCGGGAACGGCCCAGTTGACCGTCGCCTTGAAACGGTTGTTGTTCAGGCAGAGCGTCGCCCCGTTGCTGACGCACGACACGACATTGATCGTGAATCTGGAGATCGTCATTCCCGTCGTCAAGACACCGTCGCCGGTGACGATCAACTGAAGCGTGCGGGGGCCCGTGGAGCTGTAGGTCTTTTTTGCGGACGCCGCACCGCCGAAACTCCCGTCTCCGAAGTCCCAGCCCCAACTCTGCGCATGGGTCTCGCTCGCGGTCATCGTGATTTCCTCGCCGACGCCGACGGTGTAAACCGTGCCGGCGGCGTTCGGGTTCGCCCCGGAGATCGTGAAGGCCCCCGAAGGCGGCGGAATGACCACCTGGATGGTGAAGGTGCCGATAGCCATCCCGGCCGAGCCGGTCCCATTCCCTGTAACGATCAGCCGCCCGGTGTAGCTCCCCTTGCCGGAATATGTCTTGCGAGCGGACCGGCCGCTGGCGAGCGTGCTGTCGCCGAAGTCCCATCCCCATGAGCTCGCGGTCGTTTCGGAAGACGTGAAGACGACCTCCTGTCCGACGCCGACCTGGTACGTCGTGCCCGACACGAGCGACGCACCCGTGACCGTGAAGGCGGTCGAAGGCAACGCGGGTCCCGTGATCGTGACCGCCATCGAATTGATCGCGCTTCCCTGTGCGGAGTCGATAACGCGCACGCCGACGGCATGGACACCCTGGCTCGCGTAGGAGCACGTGACCGACGCGGACCCGGCGGTGAACTGCGCGAGGGTGCCGAGCGAGTTGTAGTCGCAGGCCCAGTAATACGAGTAACCGCCGGCGCCGCCGCTCGCGTTGGCGGTAAAGACGAGACCGTCGTTGGGTTTGCCTGTGGAGGCACCGCTGATCGTGACCGACGGTCCCGCCGGTGGCGGGGGAGGCGGCGGAGGAGGAGGAGGGTTGACGACGCCGGTCACGGTGATATTCGTGCTGGCCGACGCGGACTGCTGAGTGGCGTCTCGCACGGAGACCGTCTGGGAACCGGACGACGTGTACGTGTGCTGGTTTGTGGCCGGACCCTCGGCGAAAACGAAGCTGTCGCCCCAGTTCCACTGGTACTGACCCGACCCTCCCGAGGCGGTGCAGGTCACCGATCCGCCCACCGAGATCGACGTCGGGCTGCACTGGACGGCGAGCGTCGGGCTCACCGTCAGCGCCAACTGTGCGGTCTGAGACGTCGGGCCGCCCGTCGAGGTGTAGTTGAAGCGCACAGCCACGCAATAGGAGCCTTGGGAGGTCGGCACAACCGTCGTCGCCGTTCCGCCCACACTGTTGAAGGAGGAGGCGAGCGGGGAAAACTGCGGCGTCGAGCTGCCGCACGTCCCCGACGTGACGCTGACCTCCGCAGAGTTCAGTATCGCTGCCGGAGCGATCTGCATCCGGTTGGTCAACGTCAGCGTGCCGCCCAGAGCGATCGGATTGGGCGACATGACGAAGGCCGGCACCAGATCCGTCTGGATGATGTTTCCAGCGAGCGTGTTCGTGTATCCGCCAGGCCAGGAGCCCGTCACCGAGAACGTCGACGCCGTGACGGGAACGCTGACGATGGCGCCCTGCAGGGTCGTACCGCCCGGATTGAAAGTCCATGTCAGGCTGGGATTACTTCCCTGCGTTGCGCTCGCGTCCGCGTTCCCGATTCCGCCCGTGAGAACGGCCAGGCGATTTTGCGAGTCGAGACCCGAGATTTGCACTTGGGGCTTCTTGAAGGGGATCGGAGCGGAGAAGAATGCGCTCGGGCTCTGTCCGTTGACGTTCGTGCTCTTCTCTCCGAAAACGAAGCTCTGGCTGGCGGGTGCACCCGACGGAAAGACGCTCGTGGCGCAGTCGTTTCCCGTCGAGAACGTCGCTCCGACCGCGGGGTCGCAGGGATAAATGCCCTGGATCGAGCTACCCGTGCCCACGGCTGCGTCGGGAGCGAACGTCGGTGAGCCCGGCGTAACCACGTCCCAATCGACCCGTGTGATCGCCGTCCCCGTCGAGGACGCGTCCGTGAACTTGACCGTGTCGCCGTAGTAGTTCGTCGTCGCCTCGGCACCGCTGCGCGATTGCGCGGAGAGGTTGGTGAACGTCGCGTTGGAGGTCGGGGGGCTCGTCGTGTCGGCTGACAGACATGACACGTCGATCGGCGTCGTCAAGATGACCTGCTCCCTCTCGGCGCCCCTGGGTTGAGCCAGGCGATACAGGTAGGCGGTGGCCTGGGACCCGGTGGTTCTCACGACGGCTTCGATCGCTCCGCTGGAGAACTGGGTCGTGGATGGGGACATCAGCAGCGAATCCATGCGGGCCGGGCTTCCTCCCTGTGTCAGGAATTTCGTCCCGTAGATGTCGATGAAGGTCTTTCCGGCGGGGAAATCGTTGCGGTTGAGGAAGATGACGGGGAACTGCTCTCCGCGAACGATGACGGTGCCGAACGTCCCCGGGATGGATCCGGCCAGCGCGAAATTCCCGTTGACGTACTCGTAGATGACGAGGGCTTGGCTCGGCTCGACGATGAAGACAAAAGTGCGCCCGTTGACAACTGCGATGCTGAAAGACGTCGGTTCGGCTGCGAGCTGGACCGCGGCCGGGAGGGCCACAGGAATCCCCGACGAGGGGTCGATGCTCGCGACTCGGAGAATATTCGGGCCGGCGATGGCCCCGAACAGCAAGAGGTTCCCTTGCACGTTGACGGCTTGAAGTCGCACGAAATTGGAAGGTCCGCCCCAGTTGAGATACCGGCCGAAGGGACGGATCGCCGCACCGACACTCACGTTGGAATCCGTGCTCGTCATGTCCAGCACCTGGATGCTGGTCAGGGGATCGTCCGGCGGGAGATAGCCAATGAACCGGCCCGAAGGCAGGGCAATCGCTGCGATCCCGCTTCCCGGCTTCGGCAGATTGGCGTCCACCTGTTGCCCGAAATACAGATTCTGAGGCCCATCTGCGCGGACAACTTCGGCGGCGAGTCCACCCCCCTGAGTGCTCGCCGCATTGTCGAAGACGATTCGCGCGCTGCCGTCCGGCCGCTCGGCGACGGCGAACGACTGCGCCATGGTCCAGCAGTCACAGTTCATCGGTACGACGCCGCCGTTCGTGAACTTCTGGCCGACCTGGCCGAGCGTGGGATTCGACGGCGCTGCCGGGTTTGACAGTCCGGCCCGAGCGACACCGAATTGTGTCGAGATATAGAGGTAATTCGTCCCGCCGGCCGTCGTGAGGGCCGAGACGTTCGAGCTGTAGGTCGGGAGCTGCTGTCGACTGGAACTCCCCACGCCGCCGGGGCAAGTGGTCTGGGAGAGAGCCGGGCGGGCGAAGACCAGGAGCGGCAAGAACGCGAGGGCGACTGAAAGGCGGCGAGAGAGTACCGGCGATTTATACAAGGAATCCTCCGAGAGCGGGTTGACGTCCATCCTCGATTTTGAAGCTTTACTTCACATTCTCTCGCGACGCCGACATCGCGGGAGAATCTGAAGCTAAGCCTAAGGGATCGGATGAGAAAAAAATGGGCGGGGCCGAAGCCCCGCCCGCAGACAGAACTTCTTACCTGCCGGTGCCGACGACCGTCGGGATAACCGGAGCGACAACCGTGTACCCGGTCAGGGTCAAGGGGGCGCAGGTCGACGGATCGAGCTGGGTGCCAGGAGCCGAGATCGACAGGAACGCTGCCGGTCCGTTGAACTCGTAGTTCACCCACGCCTGATCGATGGCCGAGCTGCCGGTCCCGCCAGTGAACGCCATGTTGATCCAACCCGCCACCGCACCCGAAGGACGAGGGAAGGTCGCAACCGCTGTTCTCTGCGTCTCGAGCGGGAAGTTGAACGAAGGCTGGTTACACGGCGAAGGGCAGACACCCGAGGTGACCGTGTTCTCGTCTTCGTCGAAGAAGGTCAGGGACACGACAGGCTCGGTGTTGGTGCACTGGTTCAGCCCACTTGACACAGGCCCGTTGAGGTCCTTGAGCGAGAAGCCGCCGCCACGCCACACCCTGAGGAAGGACGCGATGCCGGCGCCATCGAAGTAGCGAGCCGCGTACTTCAGCCCGAGAGATTCGCGGCGGTCGCCGAAGCCGACGTTCCAGGGCGAGTCGACCAGGAGGTCAGTACCCTGAACGCCGCTGCCGCAGTTCAAGCACGGACCGTCCGAGAGGGAGTCGAGGCCAGCCGGTGCGGTGAAGTAGCGGCGGTAGAAGGTCCGGCGGGGAGCCGTCTGAGAGCCGTTCGCCTCGTCAAACGAGGGGTCGGCCTCGATGTTGACCGTCGAGAGACCATTGGTCGGGATCCCGGAGCCGGAGGTGTAGATGACCTCGCCCCAGAGGTTGTTCTCCATACCGATGGCGTCGTTTCTGTAATAGGCAGCCGCCGAAGGATTCGAGAGCGTGCAGTAGTTCACGTGGTCGATCGTCACGTAGCCCTGCAGAGTGCCGGAAACCACGTTGTCGAGCGCATCGCCCTTACAGCCGATGGAGTCGGCCGTAGCGTCGAGCGAGTCGATGACCTGGAACTCGAACGAGCTCCCGATACCGAACGCCGGGAAGGGATAGAGCGTCGTCGCGAGCTGGTTGTCATCCGGGTTGATAGCCGGGCTGCCCGGGCGGACGCGAATGAACGCGCCGGCCGAATTGTTGGCCGCAGCCGAGATGGCTGCATTGTAAACCGTGGCGTTCGAGTTGCGCTGACACGCATCCTGCTTGGTCCCGTTGGCGAGGTAATCGAAACCGGTGCGCGGCAGGTTGCCGGTCAGAATGTCGGACATCCGCATCGCCTGGATGTCGAACCCGGTCAAAGCGATGTTGAAGTCGAGAACGAACTGGGACCGCTGGTTAAACACGGTGACGTGGGCGATCATCGGCGCCGCCGAGGCGTTTCCGATCGTCACGATCGTGTCAAGCGCAGCGGCACCGCTGGAAAGCGGGCTGCCGTCAGGATTGACGGTCACGGCGAAATACGGAACGAGCAGCGTCGCCGCAGGACGCTGGTCGATCGTGCACGTGATGGCGCTCGCGGTGTTCGCAACGGCGAACACGGCGACGAGGGCCAAACACGCTACGAGAGTTTTCTTCATTGAGATCTCCTCATTTAGATTCATCTCTGACAAAACACACACACGACTGGAATACCCTCCGTCTCCCGCGATCGCATCACCTCCCGTATATTTTTATTTCAGACCTTTTTGCCGGTTCGTGACCGGACTTGCCGCTCTAGAAGTTACTGAATTACTGAATCTTCCGGTCTTTGGTTGACCGAGTCAAGGGAAAACCGAGGAAATATGCTTCCCGGGCATGAAAGGCCCGGAAACCCCTATTCACCAGAGGGAAGACCGGAAAGAATAGGTGGCCGAAAGGACAGGTCTAGCGCCGGTTCAGAAAGACGCTCCAGCCCCCGGGAACCGAGGGATCCGTCGACGCGATCGTCTTCGAGAGGACGATGTCCAGCCGCCCGTCGTGATCGAGATCCGTGATCCGCACGCACTGTCCGGGCGAGTCGAGGGCGGGCTCCTGCGCCTCCTCGGCCTCTCGAAACGAGCCGTCCCTCTGCTGGAGGAAGATCCTCAGCCGCTTCTGCTCGCTGTCGGGAAAGACGACATCGTCCAGCCCGTCCCCGTCCAGGTCTCCCATCGCGAGCGCGTAGAGGTACGAAAGACCCTTTGCGTGGCGCCACACGCGGTGGCGCGTCCACGTTCCATTCGCGAAGCTGTAGACGGTGATCCCTTCCGCGCTGTTCGCTTCGGGAACGGCGCCGTTGACGATGTACGCGTCGGCGAAGGCGGCATGGCGCTGCCTGCCCACTGTTCCGGGGGCGCTGGAAAAGTGCAGCGCGTACTTCTCGATCTCGGGGAAGGAGATTCTCGAAAAGGTGCCGTGGCCGTCGTTGTGCCAGAGGAGGGAGAGCGCGCCCGCGTAGTGAGCCCCCGTCAGAACGTCTTTTCGACCGTCGCCGTCGTAGTCCCAGGAGGTCAGGGAATACGAATAGAACCCCCCCACCAGGCCGTCGCTCTTGAATTCCCACTTCCTCGGCGCGCGGTACAGGTAAACCCGGACCTGCGCCATGTCGACCGCACCGGATTCCTGCGGAATGCTGTCGCGGGCGGCGACGATGTCGAGCTTGCCGTCGCGGTCGGCATCCACAAGCGTCACCGACTGCGATGAAAAGTCGCGCGGCAGACCCTGCGCCGACACCTCAAACTTGCCTTTGCCGTCTCCGAACAGGGCGTTCAGCCCGCCGCCGTGAGAGGCGGAGACCATGTCCATGTGGCCGTCGTGGTCGATGTCTCCGGCGGCGATCCCCCCGTAGTCCACGTTGAAGGCGGAGATCGGTTTCCCCTGCGACGTGAAGGTCAGCGGCCATTCCGTGAATTTTCCATGGCCGTCGCCCAAAAAGATCACGGGCTTGTTGCCGGCGGTGCGAGGCGGCGGCGAGACGATGTCCGGGATGCCGTCGCCGTTCATGTCGGCCATGACGAAGGAGGCTCTCCACATGCCGCCGGCGGGCAAGCCTGAGTCGACCACGGGCTCCAGGTGGAAGTTGCCGTGGATGCGCGCGGGAGCGATCTCGGTGAAGTCCTCGGGGGTCAGAGGGGGTGCGGCGGGGGCGCCGGCATTGGCGATCGCGGCCCCTGGATCGATGATGGCTGCCTTGGCCTTCTCGGCCTCCCGGCGGCGCAACGCCATCTCATCCGCGAATCGTTTCGGTGTCATGACGTAGAAGTACTCCGCGTCCTCTTTGAAAAACTCGACCGTCATCGGCAGCAAGGGGTTCTTGATATGGCGGTCGTCGACGCGGACGTACTCCTTCTTCGAGAATCGCTCCACGTACTCGGTCTCGGTCTCGGAAACCACATTCGGATTCAAACGCTTCATTCCGCCGGTCGGAGTCGGGGCCGGTGCGGCGGCGGACGCAGCCGCCGAGGGAGGAAGGGGCGTCGCGGCCGGCGGAGCGGCCGGCGAGCTGGTGCCCCCGCCGACGGCGCCCGGTCTCGACGAACATCCCACGATCCACGCTGCACACCCGATCGCCCCGAGAATTCCGGTCGGTCTCTTCACTCGAATTCCTCCGATTTGACGTAATTCGTCACGGCCCTAAACCTTGCCTCGGCGCCGCTTCTTCCGCCTTGTCGCGGGATTCTCAAACGAGATCCGGAAAATGAGGACGGCCGTAGGCGAAGGCCGTGATTCCCACGGCAACGGCGACGAGCGAGAAGAGAAGGAGATACACCGCCGACTCGGGCCTCGGAGGAACGTGGAGGATGAAGGCGCGACGGTACCAGTCGACCAGGTGGGAAATCGGGTTGGCGGCGACGATCCAACGGTACTTTTCCGGCACGAGAGAGGACGAGTAGACGATGGGAGTCGCCCAGAACACGACGGTGAGAACGATCGTCACCGCCTGCGCCGCATCCCGGACAAAAGTGGTGATCGTCGCCGCGAGACAACCGACCCCGAACGTCAGGAGCAGCTGGAGGAGAAGCGCTGGAATCGCGAGCAAAACCCAGAAGAAGGAGAAGTGCCCCAGAAGGGCGACGTAGATTCCGTAGACAAGAAAGCCGATCCCCTGGTTGACGATCGCCGCGAGGATGACGGAAAGTACGAGCGTCTCGATGGGAAAGACGGTTTTTTTGACGAGCGCGGCGTTGTCCGTGACGGCCGAGGTCGACCGCGAAATCCCTTCCTGGATCGCCATCCAGGGCAGCAGTCCCGCCATGAGGAATTCCGGGAAACTCGCGTACCCCGGCTCGACGGACGTCCTCAGGATCACCGCGAAGACCAGCGTGTAGAGGACCATCCAGAGCACGGGCAGGGCAAAGGCCCAGACCACCCCCAGGGCGGAACCGGCGTATCGGGAGCGAAGATCCCGTAAGACCATTTCTTTCAGGAGGAAAAGCCGGCCGGAAAGCGGTTTTCTTGACATGCAGCGAAGGGATGGGGATTATAGTGATCTGGTCTTATGGCGCAATAGCATTCGCCCAGGACAAAACTGACCAAGATCAGCACGAGGCCTACTGCATGGCGTCTCTCAAACCGCAAAAGATTCACTTAGTCGGCTCCCGGATCCGCGAGCTGCGGAGAGGCCGTCGCCTGACCCAGACCGAGCTCTCCGAGAAGATCGGCGTCGCGCAATCGGATCTCTCCCGGATGGAGCAGGGCGAGTACAAGGTCGGACTCGATACGCTTTTCAAGATCCTGCAGGTTTTTGACCTCAAGATGGGCGAATTCTTCGGCGAGACCCAGGCGGCGGCCGAGGCGGAGGCGCGCGAGCTCGTCTCGGACTTCGAAGCCCTCTCAGCCGACGCGCAACGCGAGGTTCGCGATTTCGTCCGCTTCAAAAAGATGCTGCAGCAGCAGGACAAGGAGGAGCCGCCGAGTGCGGAGCCCCCGGCGGGCGACCCGGAAGATAGGTATTGAGTTTCAGCGACCCATCCCGGACAATGACCGGAGCCATCTCCGCCCGAACGTCAGCCTGGACAAATTGAGCCCGGATAAGTCATGAGCGAGCGCCGAAAACATCTCGAGTTTCTCCGGAAGACTGCCCGCGAGGCGATCTGGGCCGGTGACTACGAGCGCGCGCTCACCCTCTACGACGACGCGCTTTCTCTCGCGCGTGCCTGGAAGGACCGCGATCTCGAGGACCTCTTCACCTGCAACCGTGCCACGACCTTGATCGAAATGGACCGGCAGGATTTCGACCTGTCGCGTCTGAAGGAAGTCCTGCTGCGCAACCCGTCGAGCTACAACGGCGTGCTCGCGGCCTACGTCTCCGCCAACGCCCACGAAGCGCGGGGCGAGTATTCCAAGGCGCGGTTCTACGCGCAGACGGCGCTCGCGAAGGCGCGGGAACTGGGCGAGGAGGAGCTGACGGGGACGTCGCTCAACCTGCTGGCGAGTCTCGAGCTCCACGAAAGCCGCTTCGAGGCGGCGCGCGGACTCTTCGAGGAAGCCCTCGAGCGTCTGGAATCGGAAGGCGAGAGCCTCTCCCGCCAGGCCGCGGTCGCCGCAGACAATCTCGGGTACTGCCACATCGCTCTCGACCGGATGGACGTCGGCGTGCCGCTCGTCGAGCAGTCGCTCTCGGTCCTCGACCGGCTTGGCGCGCGGCAGGCGATGGACTACCCCTCGCTCGACCTCTGCTTCGCGCACGTGAAGAGAAACCGTCTCGACGACGCGGAGAGCTGGGGCATCCGCGCGCTCGGTCTCGGGAAGGAATTCGGCCGCGACGACGTGGTGAAGAACTCGCACTACCTCCTGGCGGAAACGTATTCCGAGATGGGGCGCGAGTCGCAGGCCGACGAGCACTACGAAGCGCTCGCGAGCTATTACCCGACCTTCCCCGCCCTGAAGCACTACCTCCGTCAGATCAGCCTGATGGAAGTCATCAACCTGAGAGCCTGAGATGAAGCGCCACCGCCTGCGTCTGATCTGCGCTTCTCTTGCCGTCCTGGCAGCGGCGCTTTCCCCGTCCCGCCACGCTCGGGCGGAAGAAAAATCGCTGCTGGCGCCGGACGGGACCGTCTACACCGTTCGCTCCGGAATCGCCGCCGACCTGGCCGTCACAGGGCCGGGGATACGGCCCGATGACAACCTCATCGAGTGGACGTCACGCGCTCAGGACGGGAAAAGCGCGCTCGGAATCATTCCGAGCACGATTTCTCACAACCCTAAGCGGAACCTCGAGCTGGCGTTCGACGAGCAGAGTGGTTCCCTGGTCCTGCTCTGGAAGGAAGACCTCTCGGTCCTGAACGTGCTTCACCTCGGCGTCTTTCGCCAGGGGGCGTGGAAGCAGCTCGACCTCCTTCCGAACCTCGGATTCGCGCACGCCTACAACGCGCGGATGCTCCTGTCCCACCAGGTCGTCCACTGGATCGACGAAAACGGCAAGGACGCGTGGAAGACTCGGTCTCTTCTTTCGGTGATCTGGTGGGAAGAGTCGCAGTACGCGCAGGCGCGCTACGCTCCGATCTTCCTGGATGAGGACACGAGCGCCAACGACGTTACGGTCTATGACCTGCCCTCGACGGTGGGCGGGGGCGGAATGCCGACCAGCTACGACGACATCCCCCCGGGCGCGTACCTGTATCCGAGCCTGCAACCGGAAGGGCCTGGCGGCGCGATCCTCGCGAGCTTCGCCGACCTCGCTACCAAGAAGCAGTACGTGGTTCGGATCGCGTTCCCGACGGATCTCGGGACGATCGGGCCGAATTCGAAGTCGACCCTCCGCCGCCGGATTCCCGTCGTAGGCATAACGATGCAGGGCCCCGTGGCCACGAATCTCCCATCCGAGCTTTCAAAGCCGGTCTTCACCATCGTCGGGCCGACCTACAACCCGACCCTCATCTGGTCGGACGTCGGGTCCGTCCGATTCATCCGCTACGACGCCGCCACCGGCAGGTGGTCCGCTCCCCGCGCGATCGGTCTGACGGACGAGATGTCAGAAGAAAGGGCGATGCAGCTCGTGCAGGAGATGGCGACGAAGAACTAGCTGTCAGCTGTCAGCTGTCAGTTTTCAGTTTTCGGTTTTCGGTTTCCGTCGCCTCGGCCCGCCACCCTTCAGATTTCGAAAGCGGGCACCGTCCCACGACGGCCACGACCTCGTAAGACTCTTTCCGGCGGTCCAAACTCAGAACTGAAAACTGAAAACTGAAGACTCACTACAACCCCTTCGGCAGCTCCGCCCTCACCGGCTTCTCGTAGAGCGAATCGAGCAGCGTCGCCGCGTCGATGCCGGCGGGCGTCTCTGTCTTCGGGAGCATGATCCGGATCGTGTAGATGTGGTCTCCGGTCTGGCCGGTCCGGGGGTTTTTCACTCCCTGCCCGCGGAGACGGAACTTCTGACGCCCCTGCGATCCGGCCGGAATCCTGGCGCGGCGAAGGCCGTGGACGGTCGGCACGTCGATCTCGGCGCCCGCGTACGCTTCCTTGACCGTGACGGGGACGATGCCGTGAATGTCGTCGCCGAGCCGCTCGAAGTAGGGGTGGGGCGCGACGCGGACGGTGACGTAGAGGTCTCCCGGCGCGCCGCCGCGGGAGCCTTCCGAGCCCTTTCCGGGAATCCGGATGGTCCCGCCGTTCTCCGTCCCCTCCGGGATCCGGATCTTGACCGTCTCTGCCTCCGCGACCCGCCCCGACCCACGGCAGACGGGGCAAAGCTCCCGGCCGATGCGGCCCTTCCCTTCGCACCGCGCGCACTCCTTCTCGCGGCGCAGGGAAAGGGAGGCGAATCCTCCGAGGATGGCGTCGCGAAACGGGATCTCGATGCTGCCCGACGCGTCCTCGCCCTGCTCTCGGGTGCGCCCGCGGGCGCCTCCCCCGCCGAAGAGGTTGCCGAAGATGTCACCGAGGTCGGCGGGGTCGAACTGAAAGCCTTCGAACGAAGAGCCGCCGCCCGTGGGAGGAGAAGGACCGCGGCGCTCCTGTCGGCCCCCCGCCCCGGGGTCGAAGCCCATCGACGGGCCGGAGTGCCCGAAGCGGTCGTAAGCCCGGCGTTTGTCCTGTTCCCGGAGGACGTCGTAGGCCTCCTGGACCTCCTGGAACTTCTTCTGGGCGTTCTTATCGCCGGGGTTCACGTCGGGGTGGAGCTTGCGGGCGAGTCGCCGGTAGGCCCTCTTTATGTCGGCCTCCGGGGCGTCCCTCGATACCCCGAGAACCTCGTAGTAGTCGCGTTTTTTCATACGTTTGCGGGATTATACCGACGCCAGAATTCTCCTATTGACAGCGGCTCCTAGTCTAATATTATTAGGCGGCAACGGGATTTACCTCTAATCTTATAAGGTGAGGCACCGCGAGGGCGACATGACGATCGACGACATCGATCTCCGGATCCTGGACATGCTCCAGCGCAACGGCAAGCTTTCGCAAGCCAAGATTGCGGGTGCCGTGGGCCTCACCACCCCCTCGGTGAACGAGCGGATCAAGAAGATGGAGCGCCACGGGATGATCAAGGGCTTCGTGGCCCTGCTCGACCACGAGAAGATGGGATTCCCTCTGACAGCCTACGTGGACGTCGCGCTCGAGCACCCTCGATTCGAGAAAGGCTTCGTCGACGACCTCGAGAAGCTGTTGGGCGTTCAGGAGTGCCACTACCTCGCGGGCGAGTACGCCTACCGGCTCAAGGTGAAGGCCGCGGACACCGCCGCGCTGGCCGATTTCCTCCAGAGGCGCCTGCTCTCCATCAAAGGCGTGATCCGGACGCGCACCGAGATCTCGCTCTCCTCGAAGAAGGAGTCGACGCTTCTCCCCCTCATCATCGAGGCGGATCCGGAGAAGAAGTAAGAACGGTTCTCAGTTCTCAGTTTTGAGTTTTCAGTCGGGCCTGCCGGACCGGTCGCTCAATTTCAGCCGAAACCGGCCGAAACCTGCCCTGCCGGGATACTCACAACTCAAGACTGACGAGTGAAAACTCACAAATGGCGGGCGTCCGCCCGGCTTTCGCCGGACGGATCGGCCGGTTGGCCTTTTAAGGTGGGATGCCTAAGAGTTGGGGGCGAAACGGGGCCCGACCGTTACGCGCAGCGAACGGCCAGGTAGTAGGGAGGCTTTGGCGGCGGGAGGAATCCAGTTGTTCCACATAGCTTGGTTCCACGCAAAGCAACAAGAATGCCAACCGATGAACCGGCGGGAAGGGGGTGGGCGGAGGGATGGGCCCGGGAACTCGACCCTCAACTCTGAACGCTCCACTCTGAACGCTCAACGCTCAACGCTCAACCCGTCCCTAAAACCGATACGTCAACCCCGCATCCGCCGTCAGAATCGCGCGCGACTCTCCCGACTTGAACGCGTGAACGGTGAGACGCCCGACGACGGAGAGATGTCGCCAGACGCGGAGGCTTCCATCGATGCCGACGTGAAACCCGAGCACCGTCTCCTTCGGATCCGCGAAGGTCTCGAAACCCGCGGGCGTCCTGTCGGGTTTGATGCGATATCCGCCGATTCCGCCGAAGAGACCCGACGTGTAGTCGCCTTCCCAGAATTCGTACGAGACTCCGATCGTCCCGTAGTCGAGTCGGCTGCGAAGCTCGGGCGCCAGGAAGTTGACTCCCGCGCCGTCCGTCACGACGCGATTCGAGTTCGTCCCGGTCGTGCGCAGCGAGCCCCAGGTCCCCCGGAGCTGGACTTTCTCGTCGAGGGCGAACTCTCCCCATAACGACAGATTCCGCGAGCGGAATTCTTCGGAGGAAAACTTGTGCGACACGTCGTTGACCGTTCCGAGCGAAGCGCCGAGCGCCCAGGACTGCGCGAGCGCGGGGAGCCCCCACAACAGCGCACCCGCCGCAAGCACCAGAGTCCGGACTCGCTTGATCATCGGCACCTCCAGCGGGGAGTGTAGCCGCAGACTTCCGGGTCGCTGGTGCGTTGGAAGCGTTGCAGCCTCTGTTCTCTCGGCGCGAGACGGACTCCGGTGGCGGCGAGCGGCCGGTCTACAATCCGCCTCCCATGTCTACGGAGGCGGAGCCGGATTCGCGGACCGCAAAGAACGGAGAGCTCCTCCGCGCCGCCGCGTCTCTTCTCTTCCCGTCGCTCTGCCTCGCCTGCGGCGTCTCTCCGGTCGACGAGATCCGCACGGGCGGAGTCTGCGAAAACTGCTGGGAAGCGCTCCCCGACCCGGAACCGGGATGCCTCCGTTGCGATGACCCTCTTCCGGCGCTCGACGCGGAGGTCTGCGGCCGGTGCATCATTGATCCTCCCCCCTTCCGCCGCCTCCGTTCGGCCGCGCCCTATCGGGTCTCAGCGCGAGACGTGCTCATCGCGTTCAAGTTTCGGGGCGCGGGATTCCTGGCCCCCCACCTCGCGCGCCGCATGTGGGTCCTGCACGGGGAGGAACGATTCGACGAAGTGGTGCCGGTTCCCGCGACCGCTTTTTCGCGGCTCCGTCGCGATCACCCGGCCGAACTCCTCGCCCATTCGGTCGCCGCCTCGGTCGGCGCGCCGTTCAGCCCCCGTCGGCTCGCCAAAGTGCGAGCCACGCGGAGACAGAGCGGCCTTCCGGCGCGGCTGCGCGCGGGAAACGTCCGCGGCGCCTTCGTCGCGCGCGGCCCCGTGCCGCCGCGGATCCTCCTCGTGGACGACGTCGCCACTTCCGGCGCAACGGCGCGGGAGTGCGCGCGGGCGCTGCTCGCCGCGGGAGCGCGTGACGTCGACGTCTGGTGTTTCGCGCGCGCGACGCGGGAGGACGACATCGTTCCCCTCCCGTGGCGGCGGGCGGCGGCGGGAGAGATCGCGTGAAGGCTCTCAACTCGATCATCGTTCGCACGCTGCCTCTGGTTCCCAAACGCCTGGTTCGCGTTTTCTCGTCGCGGTACGTCGCGGGCGAAACCCTGGAGGAGGCCCTCAACGTTGTCGAGAAACTGAACGCCGAGGGATGCATGGCGACTCTCGACGTACTCGGCGAGGACGTCACACGCCTGGACGAGACGGACGAGACCGTTCTCGAATACTGCCGCGCGCTCGACGCCCTCGCCGCGCGGCGGCTCGACTCGAACATTTCGGTCAAGCTCACGGCTCTCGGCCTGAAGGTCGACGCCTCAGAGTGCCGCGGCCAGTTCGCCCGCATCCTCGACGCCGCCGCAAGGCATGGGACGTTCGTTCGCATCGACATGGAGGACTCCTTCGTCACCGAGGAGACGATCCGGATCTACCTCGAAGCGCGACAGCGAACCGAGAAAGTCGGCATCGTCCTGCAGGCCTACCTTCATCGCAGCCGCGACGACGTCGCGCGCGTCGTGCGCGTCGGTGGCAACGTGCGTGTCTGCAAGGGCATCTACGTCGAGCCTCCGGAGATCGCCTACCAGGGACGGGAAGAGATCCGCGACAACTACACTGCGATGGTCGAGGATCTCCTCGGCGCGGGCTGTTACGTCGGGATCGCGACCCACGACCAGGTGCTGGTCGAGCGCGCGCTCGCGACGATCGGGCGGCTCGGTCTTTCGCGCGAGGCGTATGAGTTTCAGATGTTGCTCGGAGTCGCCGGAGATCTGCGGCGCCGTCTCGTCGCGGAGGGACATCGCCTGCGCGTTTACGTCCCCTATGGACGCTCCTGGTACGGCTACTCTATGCGGCGGCTGAAAGAGAATCCTGCGATCGCGGGGCACGTCTTGAGAAACCTGTTCGCGGGAGGAAAAAATTAGAAGGGAGAGGCACTGGGAGCGACCCGGCGGAGCTTGCCCCTCAACCAACCCTCTCCCCTGTATGGACCGGAGACATGGTGGACGGGTGTTCGGAGACATGGTGGACGGTTTCAAGAGGGTAACTCTGGGGATGTCAGATTGATCTGAGCGATTTTCTGGTGACAGAAGAAGACGTCGAAGAGGCCGTCTGAGGTGG
>JBBRDK010000062.1:0-21088 GCA_038203955.1 Thermoanaerobaculia bacterium
CGGCCTGCTCGCGGCGGCCGCCCTCTTCCCTCCGATTTTCTGGCTCTTCCCGGCGCTCGCCCTTCGGCGGGCGCCCTCGTTTCGGGACCAGGGCGACTTCTTCTACCCCCTGAAGCTCTACACGGCGGACCGGCTGCGGGCCGGGGAGCTGCCCCTCTGGAACCCGCTGTCCGGGGCGGGGGAGCCGTGGCTCGCGAACCTTCAATCCGGCGTCTTCTATCCGCCGGGCGTTTTTTTTCTCCTCCCCGGGCCCGCTCTCGCGGGCGGCCTGTTTCTTCTCTTCCATTTCGCGGTGGCGGCTTGGGGGATGTGGCGGTTCCTGCGGGAGGAGGCGGTGTCGGAGGCGGGCGCCGCCACCGGCGCCCTTCTGTTTGGCGCGTCCGGCTTCGCGGCGTCGCTGTCGGCGTACTGGAATCACTTCGGCGCGTACGCGTGGCTGCCGGCCGCGGTGGCCTTCGCGCGCTCGGGCCTTTCCCGACGGCGCGAGCGCCTGGGGCTCGCCGTCGTCCTGGGACTGCAGGCCATGGCGGGAAGCCCCGAAGTTTCCGCCGCGACGGTCCTGCTCGTTTTTCTGTTCGCGTGGCGCTCGCGGCCGGCGGCGGACGGCGGTTACGAGGCGCTCTCCGCGCGCCGCGCAGGCCGGGCCCTCGCTGCCGCCGCGCTCGGTTTCGCCCTCGCCGCCTGGGCGCTCGCGCCGTTCGCCGAGCTCGCCGCCGCGTCGGACCGGCGCAGCCCGCTCCCCGCGGCGGAGCGGGACGCGGGATCGGTCGGTTGGGCCGGCCTCGCTTCGGCCGCCGGCGTCGGCCGGTCGAGCAGCGGAACGACGTACCTCCCGTCGCTCGCCTTCGGACCGCTCGCGGTCGTCGCGGTGACGGCGGCGCTGCTGGAGCGCGAGCGCCGGAGGCTGACCGGCTGGCTCGCGGCCATCGCGATCGCGGGAATGGTCCTGTCGAGCGCGGGCCCCCTCGGCGCGCTTCTGCGGAGCCTCCCGCCTCTCGATCGGATCCGGTATCCGCCGAAAGCCCTCGTGCCCACCGCGTTCGCGCTGGCGGCGCTCGCCGGGCTGGGGGTCGACGCCCTCCGATTCGCCGCGGAAGCGCGGCGGCGGATTTTTCTGGCGATCGCCGGCGCGGCGGGGGCGCTGCTTCTGGCATTCTCCGCGGCGCCGCTTCTCGCCCGAGGGTGCGAGGCGGCGGCGCTCGCCGCGGTCCTGGCCGGGGCGGCGCTGCCGGAATCGCGCGGCGGCCGGTCGGCCTTCTTCCCGGCCGCCGCCGCGCTGGCCCTGGCGGCCGCGCTCGCCCTGGGCGGAGGCGGCCTCTTCCGCTTCGCTCCGGAATCCGAGATCCGGCGGCGCGCCGAGCCCGTTGCGTTCCTGGCAGGCGTGACGGGCCGCGTGCTCACTCCTCCCATGGGCGCTCTGGTTCCGCGCGTGCTGACGGAAAGCGACTACGGCGCTTCGACGCTGCGCCGGCAGCGCGAGGCGCTCGTCGGCTACACCAATCTGCTCCAGGGCGTGCGTACGGTGCGCACGGCTTCCCCTCTGGCGACCGGGGCGGCCCGCCGCATCGCCGACGCGATCGACGGCGCCTCCCGGCTTCAGACCACCGCCGGATCGGCCAGCGCCCGGGTTCTCTGGACGCCGTACCTTCCGACCGACATGGGCTCGCGAAAAGTGGGAGATTTCTTTCGCGCGCCCATCAATCCCTATCGACCCCGTCTCTCGTTCGTGCGCGCCTTCGCGCTCGAGCCCGACGCGGCACGCGCCTGGGCGCGCCGCGCGCGCGGCGAGACGGACTGGTCGCGCAGCGTCTTCCTCGGCGAAGAGCCGTCTCCGTCCCCCGTCGAAGGCTCGGGACGGGGAGGTTTTCTGCTCGCGCGCATTTCCGAGGACCGGCCCGAGAGAATCACCGCGGAAGTGAACGCGGACGGCGCCGGGATACTCGTCTTGACCGACCTTCACTCGCCGGGATGGAGAGCTGAGATGGACGGCAGGCCGGCGCGGATCCTTCGCGCGGATGGCGTCTTTCGCGGTGTGGCGCTCTCCGCCGGACCGCACCGCGTGGTCTTCACGTATCGGCCCCTCGCCTTTTACGCCGGCTCGGCGGTGAGCGTTCTCGCGCTGCTGTTCCTCGCCGCGCTGTGGCGCCGGGGAGAGCCGCGGCGCGCGACGGCGCTTCTGTGAGCGGGCCATCGGAGCTCGGTCCGTTCCTTTACCTCTTCGCAGGAGCGGCCGGCCTCCTCGTCGGATCGTTCTTGAACGTGCTGGCGCACCGGCTGCCGCGCGGCGAGTCCGTGGTCTGGCCGGGCTCGCACTGTCCGGCATGCGGCGCTCCGATCACGGCGCTCCAGAACATCCCCGTCCTCTCCTGGATCGCCCTGCGCGGAAAGTGCGCCGTGTGCCGGGCCCCGATCGCCTTGCGTTATCCGGCGCTCGAGATCGCGAACGCCGCGCTCTGGATCGGCGTCGCGCTGAAGGCCCGCGACTGGGGAGATCTTCTGTCGGGCGCGTTCCTCGCCTCCGCCTGCCTCGCGCTCCTGGCGATCGACGCCGAGTTCCAGATCCTGCCGGACAGGATCACTCTCACCGGAATCGCGGCCGGGATCGGCCTCGCATTCCTGTCGCCGTCGCGCTCGCCGGTCGCGGCGCTCCTCGGGGCGGCCCTCGGGGCCGGTGGATTGTTTCTGGTCGCCTTTTTGTACGAGAAGATCGCCGGGCACGAGGGCATGGGCCTCGGGGACGTCAAGATGCTCGGGATGATCGGCGCCTTTCTCGGCCCGGCGGGCGTTCTTCTCACGATCCTGCTCGCGTCCCTGTCGGGAAGCGTCGTCGGCATCGCGTTGATCGCCGCGGGCGCCGGCACGCGCAAGCTCCGCCTTCCCTTCGGCGTCTTTCTCGCGATCGGGGCCGTGGCCGCCTATTTCTTCGGAGCGCCGTTGATCGCGCGTTACCGGGAGATGTGGCCGAGTTGAAGGGGAACCGGGGCCGGGAATCGGGAGCCGAGCGACCAACGGGAGCGAGACGGCCGCGGTACTCCGCGGTCAACTAGATCGGGAATCAAAAGAAGCGGCGGTTTGAAGACTCAACGCTCAACGCTCGACCTTCTTCAAGAGAATCCACCCGACGTCCCCTCGAACCTCGATTCGCGTCCCGTAGGGGCGGGAGAGACGGACGAGATCTTCCAGGATCTTGTGCGCGGCGGCGGGAGACGCGAGGCGCGGAGCCCCGCGGGTCCCTCGCGGCTGCCGGAATCCGAGCGTGATCGGACGCAGCTCGACCGACTCAAGAGCTTTTCCGCGGCCGTGCAGGATCGCGACGACCGATTCCCATCTCTCCGGCTGCGCCGGGTACGAATACGTGCCGAAGTTCTCCTGACGATCGAAGAAGTTCGCCACGCCGGCCGACGGAGGCAGCGCGAGGCGGTCGTACTCGTCGAACGGGAGCTCGCGGATCGTGTCGTACTCGAACACGAAGTTGCCGAGGCTGTAGAAGATCGGACGGCCGCGCCAGATTTCTATCCCGCGCAGAACGTGCGGCCCGTGGCCGTAGACCGCGTCCGCGCCGGCGTCGATTGCGGCGCGCGCCGCCGAAATGACGAACTCGGCGGGCGCGAACTGGTCCGCGTCGAGGCCCTCGTGAGCGTGGAGCGAGAAAATCAGGCAGCCGGCGCGCGCGCGCGTGGAGCGCAGAGACGCGGTCAGCGCGTCGAGGTCCTGAGGGACGGGGACCGTCGAGACTCCGGGGGCGGGCCCTACGATGAAGGTCCGATCGAAGGCGTTCAGGGCGTCGTCGCGGGACGAGAGCGGAAGTCCCATCTCGGCCGCGGCGGATCTCAACGCGCGCATGCGCTCCGGCGACAGCACGTACGTCGTGGTGTGCCGCAGCGGAGCGAGCCCCGGGCGTGCGGGGACGGGCCCCCGGCCCTCCGAGGCGGCCGCCGGGGCGTCGAAGGTCGCCGATGCGGAGACGAGCGCCACGGCGACGCCGGCGCCGGCGAAGACCGTGGCCGCGCGCGCCTCGCCGAGGTTTCGCCCGACCCCGGCCGAGAGGATGCCCGCTGACGCCAGCGCGCGGGTCGTTCGCGCGATCCCGGCCTCACCGTAGTCGCCGGCGTGATTGTTCGCGCGGGCCACCAGGTCGAATCCCGCCCAGGCGAGGTCCTGCGCCAGCGCGGGGTCCGACCGCATCACGCCGGGAGGAACGTTGAAGGTCTCGTAGTCGTGGAAAAGCGTCTCGAGGTTGGTGAGCGCGGCGTCCGCGCCGCGGAGGAGCTGACGCAGAGACTCGAAGCCCGGCCCCTTTTCCGCGCGGAGCGACCGCGTCACGATCGTGTCGCCGGTGAGCGCGACCGTGAACGGCGCGTCCGCGCCGGCTGTCGCGGGAGAGGGAAGCGCCGCTCGCCCGCCGAGGGAGAGCATAAGAACCGCGAGGCCCGGGAGGTAGAGGCAGGAACGGAGGCGGCGCGGGGCCGCCTTCAGAAGCGGCGAGGGTGCCAGGGGTTTTCCAGGTACGCGTCGAACAGCGTCGGTTCCGTTCCGGGCGTCGTCCTGGCCGGCCGGCGGGCCTGGAAAACGAACGTGGCCCACGGGACGGAAGACGGCGACGCGGGATCCGGGCTCGGCCGCCACCACTGCAGGTAAGCGACCATTCCGTATCGGGAATCGGGGCTGCGATAGACCGCGGAGCGCTCCGGCATGAGCATCCAGAGCCGTCCGTCTCCGCGCTCGAAGGACCGGACCCAGAGACGCTTGGTATCCGACCCGGGACCCTCGACTCGCACGTGTGTGACGACGACCGGGTGGGGCCCGGCCTCCGGGTTCTCGTAGGCGCTGGAAGGGGAGCCGTTCGCGGGCCACGGCTTGAAATCGATCGTCACGGCATCGGGACCGCGCCGGTACGAGAGCCGCGAGGCGCGGCCGACCCCGCCTTTCCGGGAGAAAGAGACGCCGCGCTCTTTCAGGCTGGAGACGACGGCCTCTTCCGTCTGGCCGATCGGAGCATCGACGGTGAGGGGGGAGGCCGCGGCGAGAAGGATCGCCAGGGGCGCGATGCACGTGAGCATTTCGGGGATTTTCCTGCAATGATGGTAGCACGGCGCCCCAATCAGAACCCCGCATGACCGACGAAGTTCCGCGCACTTTTCGCCGCGATTCGCGGCTCTTTCTCTCGGTCGCGCTGCTCCTGATTCTGTTCCTGAATTTCGTGACGCTGCTCTTTTTCCGGAACGCCACGGAGTGGGGCAGCCGCCAGACCGAAAAGCGCGCCGCGGAGATCCTGAACCGCATGGCGCTGCCGTACGCGGACCCCGCGGAAGCGCTCGACCGCGCCGCGCTCGGGTCCGACGTTCTGTTCGTCGCCTCGTACGACGCGAAGGGGAGGCGTGTGCGCGGCTCTTCCCACGGCCTGGAGGCGCCCTCCGTGCTGCCGACGGTCCCTCCGGCGGGCGGGGAAGTTGTCTCGGAGTGGCGGAGCTCTCCGCGCGTCCTGCTCGCGACCCGCGCGACTCGCACCGGCTTCTCCGTCGTCGCCGTCGATCCGGGGCCGGGCGGCGCGCTGCGGTCCTATGCGCAGTCGCTCTCGTTCGTCGTTCCCGCGGCGGGCGCGCTGCTGGTGGTCCTCGCGTGGCTGTATCTGCGCTCCCTGCTCGCGCCCTACGACCGGCTGCTCCAGACCGCGGGAGGAGCCCCGGCCGGTCCCGGCCTCGCGGGCACGGAGCCTTCCGACGAACGGCACTTCCTGATCGCCCGGTTCGAGGCGACCATCGCGGCGCTCTCGGAAAAAGAGCGGGAGCTCGAACGCCTCGCGCGCGCGGAAAAGGAGCGCGCCGACGACATGGAGATCGCGGCGCGCACGCTGGCGAGGAACCTCCCGACGGGGCTGCTGTCCGTCGACCGGTCGGGGGCCGTCGTCGAGTTGAACGAGGCGGGCCGGGAAATCCTGGGAGTCCCGGCGGACGCCCGCGGAGAGCCGTTCGCGAAGGTGCTCGCGAAGGTCCCCGAATTCGAAGAAGTCATCACCGCCGTCCTCGAGCGACGCGAGGCCGTCGGGAGGCGGGAGACGCACTGGGGCCCGGAACGGGTGCTCGGCGTGACGGCCACCCCCGCGACGGGCGCGGATGGCCGGTTTCTCGGCGTGCTCGCGCTCTTCTCCGACCTCTCCGAGGTGCGGCGTCTCGAGGCGCGCGTCGCTCTCGCCCGTCACCTCGCCGACCTCGGAGAAGTCTCCGCCGGAGCGGCGCACGAGTTCCGGAACGCCTCGGCCGCCATCGACGGGTTCGCGGATCTGGCGCTGCGAAGCCCCGAACGGGCGGCGGACCACCTGCGGTCCATCCGCCGCGAGGCGCAGGAGATGACGCGCGTGACGAGCGACTTTCTCCTCTTCGCGCGTCCCGACGAGTTCGTCCCGGCGCCGGTGTCGCTCGACGCCGTGGCGGAGGGCGCGGCCGCCGAGGTCCAGCGCGCGTTCCCGGGCGCCGTCGTCGAGCGCGCGGGCGAGTTTCCGGAAGTCGCCGGATCGGCCGTGCTCCTGCGCCGCGCCGTCGCCAACCTCGTGCGCAACGCCGCGGAGGCCACTCCCGCCGCGCGGCGCTCCGAGCCGTCGGCGATCGTCATCTCCGGCCGCCGCAGCGGCGAGGAGGTCTCGCTGGCGGTCGCCGACCGCGGCCCGGGCGTCGACCCGGACGCCCGCGAGAAGATTTTCCTGCCGTTTTATTCGAGCAAGCCGGACGGGTCGGGCTTCGGCCTCGCGATCGTCGCGCGGATCGCGGAGATCCACGGAGGGACGGTCGAGATCGCGGCGCGCCCGGGAGGGGGCGCCGTGTTCACTTTACGGCTGGCGGCCGTGCCGGATTCGTCCGCGCGAGCGGCGGTGCCTGCAGGTCAGCCGTCAGGTTCGCGATCATCGTCTTGAAGCTTTCCCGGTCGATCGAGCGCTCGAGAGCCTCGTCCGGCTCGACGACGCCCCCTTTGACGAGCTCCGCCAGCGACTGATCCATCGAGATCATCCCCTTCGACTTTCCTGTCTGTATCTGGTTGTTGATCAGCGAGGTCTTGCCTTCGCGGATCGCGTTGGAGAGCGCCGTCGAGCCGATCAGGATCTCGAACGCCGCCACGCGGCCCGTGCCCTTGCGCCGCAGGAGCTGCTGCGCGACCACGGCGCGCAGGTTCTCCGCGAGAACGATGCGGATCTGCTCCTGCTCGTTCGCCGGAAACGCGTCGATGATGCGGTCGATCGCCTTCGCCGCGGAGTTCGTGTGCAGCGTGGCGAAGACGAGGAGGCCGGTCTCCGCCGCGGTCAACGCCATCCGGATCGTCTCGAGATCGCGCATCTCGCCCACCAGCAGGCAATCGGGGTCTTCGCGGATCGCCGCCTTCACGCCCTCGGCGAAGCTCACGACGTCCGTGCCGATCTCCCGCTGTGTGTAGACCGAGCGGGAGTTGGTGTGCACGAACTCGATCGGGTCCTCGACGGTGATGACGTGGTACGAGAGCCGCTCGTTGATGCGGTCGAGAAGAGCGGCGAGGGTGGTCGACTTTCCGCTGCCGGTGGGACCCGTGACCAGAACCAGCCCGTTCGACGCGGCGTAGAGCTCGGCGATCGACTTCGGCAGGCGGAGCTCGTCCGCGGTCGGGACGCGCGACGGGATGAGGCGAAACACGGCGGCGGACCCGCGCTCCTGCCGGAGCAGGTTGACGCGAAATCGCGCCACCTTCCCCATCTGGTAGGCGAAGTCCGCGTCGCCCTCCTCCGAGTACGCCTCCCAGAGCCTCGGCGGCGTGATCGGCCCCACGAGGTTGTAGAAGTCGCCTTCGGTCAGCGCCCGGTAGCGGATGCGCTCGAGGGCGCCATCGATGCGCAGGAGCGGCGGAGAGCCGACCGCCAGGTGCAGGTCGGACCCGTTCCGCTTGGGAAGGATCGAGAGGAAGCGGTCGATCCGGTTTGCTCCGGACGACTCGACTTCCGTTGCGCCGACCCGGTGAACCTTCGTGGCCGGCGCGGGAGCGGGCGGGGGCGCCGGGGCGCGCTTCGCCTGGAACGCGGGGGGAATCGCCGCAGGGCGGGTTGACGCCGGCGGGGCTGGCGGGGGCGCGGCCGGAGCGGCCGGCTCAATTTCGTCCGCCGGATTGCGCCCGGGCTCCGGCGCGGCTTCGGCTTTGGCGGCCGCGGCGGCCGCGGGCGCGGGAGGGAATTCCGATTCTGCAGTCTCCTTCCCCGCGGGAATCCCCGCAGCGGCGGGGACGGGAGCCCCGGCGGAAGCGGCCGGGGGAGGGGCCGCGATCGCGCCGCCCCGCGGGTCCGGCTCGGCGACGATCGGGTCGTCGGGGAACGGATCTTCCGGGTCCATCACGACGCGGCGCCCTCTTCCGCCTGGACGAGCGCGTCGAACGGCTCCTTGCGGATTGCCCGGTTGTAGGCGGCGCGGGGCTCGATCAGCCCTTCATTCACCATCGCGAGCAGCGACGTGTCGAGCAGCTGCATGCCGGAAGCCGCCCCGGTCTGCATCGCGGTCGGCAGCTGGAATGTCTTACCTTCCCGGATGAGTCCCGCGACGTTCGGAGTGTTCCGGAGCACCTCGTAGGCGGCGATCCTCCCCGAGCCGTCGCGCCGAGGCAGAAGCGTCTGCGAAATGACCGCCTTCAGAGAGTCCGAGATCATCATCCGGATCTGCCCCTGCTGCTCCGGAGGAAACGCGTTGATGATGCGATCCACCGTCGACGCCGCGGTCGTCGTATGAAGGGTCCCGAGGACCAGGTGTCCCGTCTCCGAGGCCGTGATCGCGAGCGAGATCGTCTCGAGGTCGCGCATCTCGCCGACCAGGATGACGTCCGGGTCCTCGCGCAGCGACTGACGGAGCGCCTTCGCGAAGGACTTCGAGTGCGCGGGAATCTCCCGCTGATTGACGAGAGACTCCTTGTTCGTGTGGACGTACTCGATCGGATCCTCGATCGTCAGGATGTGGGACCGCTCGGTCTCGTTGATCCGATCGACGAGCGCGGCGAGGGTGGTCGTCTTGCCGCAGCCGGCCGGCCCGGTGACCAGTACGAGCCCCTGGCTATAGGTCGTGATCTCCCAGAGGTTTTCTGGAAATCCGATGTCGGACAGCGACGGGATCTCGAGCGGAACGAGCCGGAACACCGCGTTCATCCCCTTGCGCTGGTAGAAGACATTCGTGCGGAAGCGCCCGAGCTCGGCGTCCTTGTAGCAGAAGTCGAGCTGGCGCGCGGAGAGGAGATCCGCCCAGGATCGTCCGACGATCGGCGGGATCCAGTCCGCCATCTGCTCGTCGGTGGTCTCGGCGAGTGGAAGAGGCTGGAGCCGCCCGATAGAGCGCAGGTGTGGCCGCGTGCCGGCGGCCAGATGCAGGTCGGAGGCGCCCACCGCGCGCGCGTGAGCGAGGAGGTCGCGCAGGGTCGGATGCGGGTTCTCGCGGAAATTGATTTCCGGGAAGCTCTTCGACGTCGCGATCTGTGCCTCGTAATAGGGAAGATTGCCGGCGCGCGCCGCGATGATGCGCTGCGCCTTCTCCTGGACGAGGGGATCCGTGACCATGCGCGCGATCTGCTCGAGAAGCGGCCCGACGCGCGCATCGGCGATCTTCGAGAACGCCTCCAGGATCTCGAGCCGCACGTCCGTGGCGCCGCGCTTGAAGGCGTCGAGCAGCCCGGGAAGCGCCTGCGGGGTCCCCCACGCTCCGAGCGCCGACGCGGCCGAAAGGTCCGATTCCGGGTCGGTCAGCATCCGAAGGAGAGGCGCCAGGCCGCGGGGATCGCGCATCTCGGCGAGCGCCTGCGCGGCGCGGTCGCGCAGCCACCAATCGGAGCCTTCCAGAAACAGGATGCAATGCGGAACGACTTCGGCCGTGCGGAGGTTGATCGCGATCGACGACGCGAGAGCCGCGACGCCCCGGTCCGAGTCGTTGTCCCTGTCGAGGAACGCCTGGATGAACTCGGGCCCGAGCTCCTTCAAGCCCTCGATCGCGCGGTCGCGGGCGGGACCGTAGTTGTCGCGGAACCCCTTCAGAAACGCGTCCGCGACCCTCGCCGGGTTCTGAGTCTCCAGAATCTTGATCGCGAGGTGACGGACCTTCGGGTTCGCGTCGGTCAAGAGCGGGAGGATGTATTCGTTGAACCGCGGATCCGGGCCCTGGCCCGCTAGGGCCGCGCTCAGCAGAGGGGCGAGGGCGGCGAGCGCGGCTTCCTGCACGCGGGCGGAGTCCGCGTTGCAGCGGACGAGAAGCGGGGCGATGTTGGCTTCCTCGGGAAATTTCGCCAGGTACTGGATGGCCCGGAACCGGATCTCCTCGTCGTCGTGGGACAGCGCCTTGCGGGCGAGCAGGACGCTCTTTTTCGAAGACGTGGCCTCGACGATCGCGAATGCCTTGCGCCGCACCACCGTCGACGTTGCGGACAGAGCGGGGACGATGCTGTCGAGGACAGGCTCCGACGGATTGCGCTTCAGCCAGTCGAGCGCGATCAGAACGACTCCCGGGTCGGCGCTCGCGAGAAGGGTCGGAACGTGCTTAGAAAACGACGAGCCCGCGAGCTCTTCGACCGACGTGCCGATATTGCGGCGGGCGGCGTCGCCGTGGGCCGTCAGGTAGGGATACATGGCCGCCGAGGCTTCCTCGAACGGAAATCGCTGCAGGATCGAGATGGCGGCCTTCCGGACGGGCCCCTCGTTCTCCGCCGCCATCCAGGCGATGTCCTCCGCCTCGAGTCCCGGCTGGGCGGCGATCTTCCGCAGCAGCTCCTCCCGCTCGCCGTCGCTCCTCCAGCCGTGAGCGCGCACACGGGTGAGCAGAGCCCGCGCCTCGGGAGGCGCCGATCGCCGCTTCTTTGACCACATGGACTTTCGAAAGTGTAACCGGTGTGGAGGGAGGGCACCGGGGCGCTGGAGGGAAGGCGCTGGGTGCCGGGCGCAGAAAGAGGGCGCGGGGCGCCCGGAGAGAAGGCGCCCGGAGAGAAGGCGCCGGGCGGTGGGCGGTGGGCGCCGAGAACCGGGGCGCTGAAGTAGGACGGAAGATGATCGGGTAGTCGAGGGGCGTTCCTTTCGCCAACGTCCCCCTCGTCTCTCACCCATCGGCGCCCAGCGCCCAGCGCCCCGATCCGGGCGCCCATCTCCCCTCCCGGCCGCTACCGAAGGTGACGTTTTCTGACTCCCTCCCGGGTCTCCTCGGTGGCTGCAGAAACCTCAACCCGCTGACACTAATGATCTTGTTTCTCGGGCTGGCCCCGGGCACGGGAATCGCTCATAAAACGCACGAATGCTCCGCAGACACGCAGATCCATGGAAGGGAAACGGCCCTCCCGCACGCGGTTTTACCGCGGTCGAGCTCGTCGTCGTCCTGGCGATCGTCGGCATCGTGGCCGCCGTGGCGATTCCCGCCCTGAGCCGCACGCTGCGCCGCAGCCAGTTCCGGAGCGCCGCGCGTGAGATCCAGACGAGCCTTCTCGCCGCGCGGATGCGCGCCGTCCGGCGCAACCTGCCGGCGAGCATGCTCGTGGTCACGGCGTCCGCGTCGGCGCCGAGCCACGTGCTCCAGACGATCGAAGCCGACACGCCGGCGCTGACTCCGACCCCGCAGCCGTCTGCGCAGCACGCGATCTCTTCGGGGTCGCTGGTTTTCCTGACGCTCCCGGCCGCCAACAAGATCACCTTCGACGGGAACGGCCGGCGGATCGCCCCGGCCGGGTCGGCGGCGGCGGACATCGTCGTCGAAGGCCCGACGGGCGCCGGGGACCGCAACCAGATCACCATTCGCACGTCCCTGGCGGGGCGGGTCGAGGTCGTGACGCCGGCGGTGTGGCAATGATCCAGCGGGCCCCCGCCATGCGACCGAACGCGAACCCTGAGGCCGGCCTGACGCTGGTCGAGATGATCATCGCCATCGCGATCCTGGGCTTCATCCTCCTCGGCATCGCCCCGCTCTTCGTCGCGAGCGTCAAGTCAAACTACTCGGCGAGCGAGTACACCAGCATCAACGTGATCGCGCGGGACCGGCTGGAGCAGCTGATGAACCTGCCGTTCCTGGATCCGCAGCTCACGCCGGGCGTCAAGATCAACGACCTGCCCCCGAAGCTGCCGGATCCGGTGACCGGCCTTCCGCCGGCCTCCGGCGGTGTCGCGAACCCTTTCCGGATCACGTACCAGGTCATCCAGTACCGGATCCCGGCCGCGGACGTCGCCACGGTCCCCAACGGCGCGGCGTTCACGCCCACCCGCATCACGGTCGCCGGACAGCCCTATCAGTACAAACGCGTCGACGTCACCGTGACGGCCGGGACGGGGCCTCTGGGGATCGGCGCGCGGAGCGCGCGCGTCAGCGGATTCCTGGCGAGCCCCGCGCCCAACGCCGCCGCCTTCGTCTCGGTCGCGGATACGTGTGCGGTCGGCGCGGCGGCGCCCTGTCCATGACCTCTCGCCGCTTCGAAGGGCGCGAGCGCGGCTTCACGCTGATCGAGATGATCATCGTCGTCTTCCTGCTGGCGATCGCCATGCTCGGGATCCTCGCGGTGTTCGACGCGAGCGCGAGGATCAACAAGAGCGAGCAGGAAGTCGCGGACGCTCAGGGCGCCGTGCGTTACGGGATCTACCAGATGACCCGCGCCGTCCGCATGGCCGGCTCCGGCGGCCTCTTCGTGACGCAGGCGGTGTTGAACGCAGCCGATCCGCAGATGGGCGGCGTCAACGAAGGCACGGCCGGACGCGGATTCGACAATGTGATCGGCGCGACGGTCACGGATCTCAACGGTAACAACCTTCCCGTGCGCGACGCGACGGACATGATCGAGGTCCGCGGCGTGATCAACTCTCCGCTCATCGGGTTCGACCTCGACAAGACGGTCTCCGGATGCGGCACGTGCAACGGCGTAAACGTGCTGAAGGCCAAGGCCATCACGGGAGACCCTCTGATCGGAACGCACGTCAACAACAACGCCGCGCAGAGGCCGCAGTTCGCGGCGATCGATGCGTACACTCTCGGCGCGGCCGCCGGCAGCCCGCGGTTCGTCTTCGTGAGCGGAAGCGACGACATCCACGAGGGCTGTTCGGTGCCGTTCGGCCCGCAGCGGTACCCCCAGCCGACCTACAACGTCGGGGTGATCACGGCGCCGACGACACTCGTCGCCTCGAGCTCTTTTGGAACCATCGACTTCACCAACGCCACGGCGGAGGAGTTCGGCACGGAAACCCCGGCCGAAGGCGCCGTGGCCCCGACGGCGATCAATACGGCGGTGCGGCGGGTCGGGATCCTGGACGACCTGATCTTCTTCATCGACAACTCCGATCCGGTCCACCCGGCCCTGGCCCAGGGGATTCGCCGGGGAGCGCGGTTCGAGGTCGAGAGGCTGGCGGACGACGTCGAGGACATGCAGATCGCCTACGGAGTCGACGCCAACGACGACGACGCGGTTCGCCGCACGGTCGCCAACGTGGCCGTCACGGACACCGACCGGAACGTCTCGACGCAGGCCAACGGCGACGAGTGGTCGCCCAACATCGCCGGCGAGGCCAACCTGGCCGCCACGGCCTTCATCCGGCCGCCGATCCCGCCCGGGGCGCCGCCGGCGTACACGCACGCCGGAATTCTCGTGGCGCATTGCCCGCGCCTCCACGGCGTGATGATCTCGCTGGTCGCCAAGTCCAAGGACCCGGACCCGCGATTCATCTCGCCGTCCGCCCTCGGTTTCCGCACCATGAATTCGCCCGGCACTCCGTTGACCGCGGCGGCGTATCCGACGCTGCCGGGCGAGCCGCACTTCCGGCGGCGCGTCCAGACTCTGAAGATCAACCTTCGTAACTACGCGTTTCCGGGATGAGGCCGCTCATGAGACTCACGACATCCGCCCGCAGGCGCACAGTCGGCCGCCGCTGCTCCGCCGGACCCGTTTCGGCGGGCCGGCCGGGTGAACGCGGCGCCGCGCTCGTCATCGCCATTCTGGTTCTCGCGATCCTGACGGTTGTCGGGATCGCCCTGATGCTCGTGACGAGCACCGAGTCGCGGATCGCCGCCAATGAGTGGTCGGTGAACCGGGCCTTCTACGCGTCCGACGCCGGGATCCGCTGGGCGTCGGCCGAAATGACGAGCCCGCGAGTCTTCCTCGTCCGTCCCGAATTCACCGCGTCTCCCTTCGGGAGCGTTCTGTTTCAGATGCCGAGCCACCGCAACGGGGCCACCTTCTTTTCCGGGGATCCAACAGAGTCCGACATCCAGGTCCGGGTGCAGACGCCGAGCCTTGTAGGCCGGCGCCCCTACCGCGGGGGAAAACTGAACGAGGGAGCGGAGAAAGCGCAGTTTATGTGGGCCTACGAAGTTCGAACCACGGGCGGAGAGAACGACGCGTTTCTGCAGTACTCGAAAGCGCTGGTGGCCGACATCGAGGTCGGACCGCGGCCTGCGAGGGCGCAATGAACCGCCGGGAACGGCTCTTCTCTCTGATGCGGCTCTCTGCCTTCGCGCGGAAGCACCGGGTGGGCGTGGCGATGCTGCTGCTCTTCGTGACCGCGTCTCCGGCGCTCCCGGATGACCGGCAGCTTCTCCAGGCGAACTCGGGGTCCTCGACGGACGTCCTCGTCATCCTCGACTCCTCGGGCTCGATGAACCACGAATTCACCGACACCTTCGAGCTTCCCGCCTATATGGACGACTTTCTCTACCCGCAGGGCACCGCCGCTTCGACCAACGGCTCCAAGATCGGCGTCGCGAAGAGCGTGCTCAGGCAGGTGCTCGAGACCACCCAGAACGTGAACTGGGCCTTCGCCTACTACCGCAATCCCAACCAGACGTTCGGCGCCGCGGAGACGGGCCCCGTCGGAGAAGCCGTCGGCGGCGCGCGCAACAAGAACGACCGTCTGGAGAACGGCGGCGTCGAGTGGCTCTACTTCGCCGACGCGGTCACGGACGCCGGCGGCACGACGATCGACACCATCGACAACGTCCTCAATCCCGGCGCTCCGGCGACCTACAATTACCCCGACATCTCCCAGGGACGCTTTCTCCAGTTCGGCCACAAGGTGATGCGCCCTTACGGCAAGTACACGACGAACGAAAACGCGGACACACGCCTGCCCTACGACACGGTCGTCGGCCCCCCGTCGGCGGGAGAGCCCCAGTTCGGAACGTTCCGCGGCGCCTTCGGTCCCAAGGGTTTGAACCAGGGCACGGTGATCTACCGCAATGCGGCGAAGCCCGGCTGGGAGCTCCGCATGCGGGTCGCGTCGGGGAACTACAGCGACGCCAACCTGATCGTCCAGATCGACGAATTCAGTCCGGCGCCGACTCCGACGGCCACGCCGACGGTGACCCCGACCTTCACGCCCACGAACACGCCGACGAACAGTCCCTCGCCCACGTCCACGACGACGCCGACGAGCACCGCGACGCCGTCGCCGACGGCCACGAGCTCTCCGACCAACACGCCGACCCGCACCAATTCGCCGACGCAGACGCAGACGGCGACCTCGACACCGACGTTCACGAAGACGCCGACCCCGACTCAGACTTTCACGGCGACCCAGACCCCAACGGCGACCCAGACTCCCACGAAGACGAACACGCCGACGATCACGCCGACCTTCACGCGCACGCCGACGTCTACGAACACGCCGACCGCCACGCGCACCTTCACCGTGACCCCCACCTTCACCCGGACGAACACGCCGACGATCACGCCGACGTTCACGCGCACGAATACGTTCACCAGCACGCCGACCGGGACGCGCACGCCGACGATCACGCCGACGTTCACGAACACCCGCACCTTCACGTCGACGCCGACCTCGACGAGGACCGCCACGTCTACGATCACGCCGACTTTCACGCGGACGCCCTCGTTCACGAATACTGCGACGTCGACGCAAACCCCGACGATCACGCAGACGCCGACGGTCACGCGGACCGATACGCCGACTCAGACGCCGACGAAGACACCGACTCCGACGATCACGAATACGCCGACGAACACGCCGACGTTCACGAACACGCCGACGAACACGCCGACGTCCACGAACACGCCGACGTTCACCCAGACGCCCCTTCCGCCGACGGCGACGAACACGCCGACGGCTACGCGGACAAACACCCCGACCGGCACGCCGACGCGCACGAAGACCAGGACTCCGACTCCCGTCGCTCTGCCGATGGGCCAGATGCCCGCCGTGAGCACGATGCCCGCGATCGGTCACTGGGTCACGGGCGCGCTGCGCGGCCTGCTCGCGATGGCGCCGCCCCCGCGGTCGACGTCTCCCGGCGTGCCCTGCCAGGGTGTGCCGCAGTCGATCTTCAGCAGCCCGCCGGCGCAGCCTCTGCTCTGCGGCCCCTGCCAGTACGACCCCTTGAAGCTCTGCTCGTTCGTCGACTTGGACGGCGACGGGGAGCCCGACAGCGACCTGCTGCCGCTGCCCTACCGCGGATTCGACGATCCGCAGGCGGACCCGACGGCAGGGCTCGTCCTCGTGCGGACCGTCTTCATCCGTTACGTCCGCGGCGACCTCTACGACTTGCCGCCCGTCTACAACACGACCGTCGACGACGTCCTCTTCGGGAACCCGCCCTGGGGCTCCACGGCGACGGACGGCGACGCCGACGCCGTCGACGACCTCTCGCCGATCGCGGATCGCCACAATCAGGGCTCGTACTCGGCGGGGCCGAATTCCGATGGCCCGCAGCGCGACCAGCAGTTCCCCAACGACGCGATGGCGGAAGTCTCGTGCCCCTTCCCGCCGCTGGCCAACCCCTGCGACGTGTACTCGACCGACTGCGGCGGCATCGCGCTCTACAACAGCGCGAAGCCCACGAATCCGCTCTACGACCCCTATCCGGGCGGCTTCGGCGCCGACCCGCCCAGCCAGGCCAATTGGCCCGTCATTCCGTTCCCCCGCGACTGGAACCCGTTCAAGGCGAGCGACTCCGACAGCACCGCCGCGATCAAGCGCCTGCTGCGGTTCACGACGTCCATCGTCAGCTACGACTCGACGCAGCCCCACATGCAGGAATACCGTCTGGAAGAGGACGCCCGCAACGTGGTCGTCACGGCGCCGGGCACCCCGCTGGCGGGCGCCCTGAAGGACGCGTACAACTACTTCGTCAACAGCGTGTTCCCGCAGACCGACGATCCGGCGATCAACTGCCGCGGTTACATCGTCGTGCTCGTGACCGACGGCCTGGACGAATGCTTCTCGAACCCCTGCGCCGGCGGTCCGACGGGTCTCGGCCCCTCCAGGGACCTCGGCGTCGTGACCCTTCCCGAGAACCCGCCGGGGGCACGCGCCCTGGCCCGCGCGGCCGACCCGAGCGTCCGCGTGACCGGCGTCCCGGTGTACGTGGTCGCGATGAACACCAACCCGAACGACATCCGATTGAAGTGCATCGCGGACAACAGCGGCGGCCAGGTGTTCGCCGCGAGCGATCGCGCCAGCCTCGTGACCGCTCTCCAGAGCATCCTCGAGTTCAAGCGGACGGCGAACTTCATCGCCGCGCCGGCGCTGCCGGCCTTCGCGGGCGGGCTCGCGGACACCGCGCAGCTCGCGGCCGTCATCCCCAGTCACAGCAACATCGATGGAACGGCCTCGCAGTGGTCCGTCTGGAACGGCGCGCTGAAGGCGTTCCGTCTCGACCTGAACGGGACGATTCCGGTCGTCACGGGCGGCACGCCGCCTTTGAGCTACCCGGACGAGACCCTGCCGGACGACGTGTCTCAGACGACCCGGAAGCCGGTGTGGAACGCGGCGCGAGTCCTCGGATACACGAGCCCCACGGCGGTCCTGACCGGAGGGGCGTCATCTTCGGTGGGCTCGGCCTCCAACGCCCCGAACGTCAAAGTGTGGCCGGGACGCAAGATGGTGTGGGGGAGCACGACGGGCGCGACGGTCCCCTTGACGCGCGCGGAATTTCACAACACCGCCTGCGCCGGACCCTGCTTCGACACCCTGATGACTTCGATGGGATTGAACCCCGCCAGCGGGACGGATAGAACCCTGGCTCAGCGCACCGTCTCCTTCCTCCGCGGAGGCCTTACGGCCGCCGGAAGCCGCGACGAGATCCTGAACCTCGCGGGGATCAAGCCAGTGGGGCCGCTGATCGGGCCGGGCGCCGGACAGCAGCAGCGCTACTCCTACGTTTACCAGGACGATCTCCCGCTGCCCGGCGCGCCGCAGGTGCGGACCGATTCCAACGCGCCCGTCGGGTACTCGCACAAGCTCGGCGACATCTTTCACTCCGAGCCCGCCGTGCTCGATCCTCCGAAGTACTTCCAGTACCTGTCGGCAAACCTGACGCCGCGCCCGGGCCAGTCCTACAGCGCCTTCGCCAACCTGCACTCGAAGCGGCGCCGGGTGTCCTTCGTCGGATCGAACGACGGATTCCTCCACGCGTTCGACTCGGGCGTCTGGTCCGATACGGCCAGCGCGACGCCGCGCGACGCCGCCTTCGTGAATTCGTTCGACCTCGGAACGGGCCAGGAGATCTTCGCGTACGGTCCGAAGCCCGTGATGCGCAGCGAGCCTCAGCTGCTGCGGTTCCCGCCTCGACCCTTCTACTTCGTGGACGGCAGCGTCTCCTTCGCCGACGTCTTCGTGGATCCGAGCCACAGCGGTACGCCCACGGCCGCCAACCGGATCTGGAGGACGGTCCTCACCGGAACGCTCCGACAGGGCGGCCGCTACGTCTACGGCCTCGACGTGACGCAGCCGGACCGGGTCGACTCCACGACGGGCGTGAAGAACGCCAACCCGCCGGAGACCTCGCCGGACTGCCTGGACGGCGCCGGGAGCTGCAGCGGCGTCTACCCGAAGATTCTCTGGGAGACCACGGACGACTGCGTGTTGAGCCCGGCCACATGCCTGGGAGTGCCCGCGATCGGCCAGACGTGGTCGAAGCCCATCCTCGGACGGATCAAGGTGATCAACGGCGCCGCGTATGAGGACCGCTACGTTGCGATCTTCGGCGGCGGGTTCGACACGACGTTCAACCCCGGAGACGTGGTGGCCGGCGCGAGCACGGTCAAGGGCCGGTCGATCTACATCCTGGACGTCGAGACCGGCAAGCTCATCTACAAGGCGAGCAAGGGCAAGGACAGCGCCGTCGGGCCGCTCGTCGAGATGGCGCCCGTCCCCGGCACGCCGGCCGTGGCCGACTACAACGACGACGGATACCTGGACGTCGCCTACTTCGGCGACGAAAACGGGCGGATGTGGCGGCTCGACCTGACGCCGGACATCGCCTCGGCGGCGAGCCCGAAGCCCGGCGAGCTCGTGGGAAGCCAGATCGGCGGCTGGACGCCGTTCATGCTGTACGACGCCTCGACGCAGACGTCCGTGCCGAGCCAGACGGTTCAGCCGCTCTTCCTGGAGCCGTCGATCATCTATCTGGCCGGCGGCGCGCGTCCCACTCTCGGGATCGCCTTCGGCAGCGGCGACCGGGCCAACCTGCTCAAGATCCCGAACCCGTCGGTCAACCGCTTCTTCTTCGTCGTGGACAACGGCGGGACGACGACGTTTCACGAGGCGAACCTCCGCAACATCACGCCCGCCGGGGGAATCACCCCGGTCGGAGTCGGGCCGGGCCCGATCGCCAACGGGACCTACACGGGCCTCTTTCTCGACTTCGCCTCGCAGAACGAGAAGACGACCTCGACGGTCTTCTCGACGCAGGGATATCTGACGCTGCTGACCTTCACGCCGGACTCCAACAACCCGTGCGCGACGGAAGGCAGCTCGTTCCGCTACCGTTTCTTTTTCCTGGATGGAAGCGGCGGTTACAACATCGGCTCTCCGACGGGCAACTTCAGCGACTACCGTTCGAGCGAAGGCTCGGGGCTCGCCTCCGGGAGCCAGTCCACCACGCCGGACGGGGATACAATCGACATGATCCTGTGCTCGGGCGGATGCGTGAAGCAGGACGTCACGCGCGGGACGATCCGGACGATCAACCAGAACTGGAAGGAACAATGAGGAAAGCGATCCTGGCTGCTCTTCTCGTCGCCGCCGCCGCCGCCGCGGCCGCCGCGGCGGCGGACGTCGTCGTTCTTCGGGGCGGGGTCCGCATCGAGCTGAAGACACCCCTCGTTCAACAGGGCAACAACGCCCTTCTCACGCGGGCGGACGGAACGCTTTTGTCGGTGCCCATGACCGAGATCGACTGGAAGGCCACCAGCGCCGCGCGCGCCAGCGGTCCCGTCGTCATGAGGCCCGCCGTCGCGCTGCCGCCCTCCTCTCCCGCCGACGCGGTCCGGACTGGAAAGCAGGAGAAGGCGCGCGTTCGCGTGACGGACGCGGATGTTGGCCACGCGGAGCCCGCGCCGGCTCCCGGCGAAAAGGAAAAAGGCGTCGAGACGCGCGCGGGCGCAGGCCGGGTAGAGATCGGCGACTACACGCAGCAGAAATCGGGCACGAACCTCCTGGTCACCGGCTCGCTTCGCAACCCGGGGACCACGCCCGTCACCAACACCCATCTGACCGTCTCCGCGATCGACGAGGCCGGCAACGCGGTGTCCACGGGCAACGCGACGCTGGCGACCGGCACGATCGAAGGCGGCCGCTCCGTTACCTTCGCCGCGACCCTCCCGATCGGCGACCGGACGGTCAACCAGGTCCGCTTCTCCCCCATGTGGCAGACACCTCCGCCTCCGCCGCCTCCTCCGGCCGCCGCCGGGGCGACGACCGGTACCACCGCCGCCGCCGCATCGGCCGCCGCTCCCGCTTCGGCCGCGGGCGCTCCCGCCGCGAAGCCGCCGGCGCCCGCGCCGACGCCTTACGGACAGGGATCGCTGTACGCGGCCCCGGCGCCCTCGGCGCCCTCCGTCGCTCCCGTCGACGGAAAGACCGGATATATCCCCGGCGCCGCGAGCCCCGAGAACCAGCCGAAACCGCCGCAGTAGCTCCTTTCCCGCGTCGCGCCCGAAAGGGCTCCGAGCCGCCCGCGGGCGGCTTTTTTGTTACCCTTCTCAGACCCGTGCCCAACATCCTCGTCGTGGAAGACAAGAGCTCGCTGCGCGCGATGCTCGAAGAGATGCTTCAGGCCGAGGGCTGGACGGTCGTAGGCGTCGGAACGGGGGAAGGGGCGGCCGACAGGCTGCGCGCCGGCGAAAAATTCGA
>JBBRDK010000063.1:0-20637 GCA_038203955.1 Thermoanaerobaculia bacterium
ACGCGCTCGTCGCCGCCGTGACGGCTCTCGGATACGAGGAGCCCACACCGATTCAGCGCGAGGCGATCCCGGTCCTGCTCTCGGGGCGCGACGTGCTGGGCCAGGCGGAGACGGGCACGGGCAAGACCGCCGCCTTCGCGCTTCCGATGCTGCAGCGTGTCTCCGGGGAGCCGGCCGCGCGAGGCCAGACGCTCGGGCTCGTTCTGGTCCCCACTCGCGAGCTCGCGATGCAGGTCGCCGAAGCGGTCCACAAGTACGCGAAGAAGCTCGGCAGCCGGGTCGTCCCCGTCTACGGCGGCGCCTCGATGGACCAGCAGATCCGCGCGCTGCGCCATGGAGCCGAAGTGGTCGTCGCGACGCCGGGCCGCGCCCTCGACCACATCCGGCGCAAGACCCTCGCGCTCGAGGGCCTGCGCTTTCTGGTGCTCGACGAGGCGGACGAGATGCTCGACATGGGTTTCGCCGAGGAGCTCGAGGCGATCCTCGAAGCCACGCCGCGGGAGCGGCAGACCGCGCTCTTCTCGGCGACTCTCCCCTCCCGCATCGTCGCGATCGCGGAGAAACACCTGCGCAACCCGATCCGCGTCACGCTCGGCCGCGCAAAGACGTCCCCGGGCAAGCTTCCCCGGGTCCGGCAGGTCGCGTACGTTGTCTCGCGGGCTCACAAGGCGGCGGCGCTCGCGCGCGTTCTCGACATGGAGAGCCCGGCCTCCGCGATCGTCTTCTGCCGCACCCGCCTGGAAGTTGAGACCCTCGTCGAGACGTTGAACGCCCACGGCTACAGGGCCGAGGCGTTGCACGGCGGTCTCGTGCAGAGACAGAGGGATCGCGTGATGACGGCGTTTCGGGCGACGAAAGTGGATCTCCTCGTTGCGACGGACGTCGCGGCCCGCGGCCTCGACATCGAGCACCTTTCCCACGTCTTCAACTACGACGTGCCGTCCACGCCGGAGGCCTACGTCCACCGGATCGGGCGGACGGGCCGTGTGGGCCGCGCCGGCGTCGCCATCACGCTGGCGGAGCCGCGCGAGCACCGGCTGCTCCGCTTCATCGAAGGCTTCACGAAACAGAGGATCGAAGTGGCGACCGTCCCCACCGTGGCCGAGCTTCGAGCGCGCCGTCTCGACCTGACGAAGGCTTCGCTTCGCGAGCAACTGCTCGGGGGCGGTCTCGACGAGGTGCGGGTCGTCGTCGAGTCGCTCGCGGAGGAGTTCGACGTCCTCGATATCGCCGCCGCCGGGGTGAAGCTGGCGCACGCGGCCACCGTGGACGGCGGGGGCGACGAGAGCTCGGAGCGAGAAATCCCTTCCGCGATTCCGTTCGAGAGGCCCCGGCCGGGCGCAAACCGCGACCGCTTCCCTCCGAAGGGCGGCCGCGGCGGAGGTCCGCCGTTTCGCCCGTCGCGGCGCCCCGCCGGAGAGCCCGTCACCCGCATCCACGTCTCCGCGGGACGCCAGGCCGGGGTCCGGCCGGGCGATCTGGTCGGAGCGATTACGGGAGAGGCCGGGATCGGATCCCGCGAGATCGGTGCGATCGAGATCGCGGACCGCTTCTCTCTCGTCGAAGTGCCCGATCGGCTGGCAAACTCGATCGTCTCCGCTCTGCGGGCGAGCACGATCAAGGGAAAAAAGGTGGCGGTCCGGCGGGAACGGGACAGCCCGACGAAAACGCCCTGATTCGCGCAGGCGATGACGGCGGAGGTGCCGCTGCCCCTTCGCCCTTCCGGGCGGGTCACAGTCAGCGCGTCGGAACGGCGGCGAACCGATCGGTCCGAAATTTCAAGAGCCGGAGCAGAGGCTCGAAGCGGTCGAGGCGGGAGACGTCGCGTTTCCAGGGAAGCAGCGACGTGTAGAAGCGAGTGCCGGTCGATCGGGGATCGCCCAGCTCCTTGTCCATGCCGAGCATCGGATCGAGCAGCAGCATCCCCGCCGTCATTCCCTCGATCGGGCTCCAGGCGCCTCTTACGTGTCCCCGCCGCAGGCCCCGCGTGTAGAAAAAGGAGGCCGTCTGGCCGGGGCGCCCGTCCACCGGGAGGCGATGCAGGTCTCTCATCTCGCGCAGAGGAAGATCCACGGCTGTGTCGGTCGCAGAGGCCGAGGTCTCCACTCCGGCGAGCCGATGCGTCCTCGACGTCAGACGGATGACGAATCGCGACGCGCCGCGAATCGGAGGGTCCAGCCGCGCCGGCAGATCGCGTCCGGCCGATCGGACGCCCTTCCACGCCGGCGGAAAAGCCGCCTCGTCTAGAAGCGTCGTCGGAAGCACCACGCGATAGCAGCCGCACGTGTAGACCGTCGTGAGCAGGAGGGGCTCGAGGTCTTCCTCGCGCACGGTGACGACCGCGAGCACGCCCACGTTGCGGTGCAACTCGAAGAAAACGGACGGCTTGAAGGCGAGCCGCTCGAAGTGGATGCGATAGACAAGGTGCAGGACAGCTGTGCCCCCGATCGAGTCGCGCCGGACCTCCGCAAAGACCGCCGGAGTGTCGGGATCGATTCGCACCCTCTCGTGCCCTCCGGAAAAAAGGATCGCCGGAGTTCCGATGTGGTTGAAGGAATGCCGCGCGTCTTCGACGACAAACGCCGGGGCGAAGCAGCGAAGGAGAGCCGATTCGTTCCTCGATGTCGCCTCCGAGGCGGGGCACTCTCCGGGGACCCACGCGCGATCCTCCGCGGACGCAGGGGCCGCGTAGCAGATCAGAACGAGAAGGAGAAAAATCGGCATCGCGCACGAACGAGGGGTCGAGCTCACAGAGAAGTCACCCCGACCGAATTGCGCCGCAGCAGGACCCCCGCCCCGAGCGCGAAGAGCACGACGCCGTTTGCCACGACGATCATGGGCACGGAGAGAAACGACGCCAGAAAGACGCCCAGGAGGTTGGAGAGCGGCATCGCCCCCCGAAACGCGAGCGAATAGATGCTGACGACCCGTCCGCGCAGGTGGTCTTCGACGTGCGTCTGCACGAGCGTCATGAACATCGCGAAGATGATCATGAGCGCCGCGCCCGCAACGAGGAGGATGACGTACGACAGAAGGACGTTTCGGGAGAGCGCGAACCCGACCATCAGTCCCCCGAAGAGCATCTGGGTGACGACGGCCACGAATCCCTTCCGCCGGACGTTCCCGAAGGCCGCGACGCCGATCGCTCCGACGACCGCCCCGATGCCGAACGCCGCGAGGAGTCCGCTGAACCCCTTCGCGTCGCGGTGAAAGATCTCCTTGGCGAAGACCGGCAGATACGTGACCAGCGCGACGGAACAGAAGCTTCCCGCGAAGGCCATCCCGACGAGCCCGAGAAGCGGGCCGCCATCCCGCACCGCCTTCACTCCCGTCTTCAGGCTGCGCCAGACCCGCTCCGCCGCGGGCGCGACCGGGGCGCCGCGCTTCAAGAGCAGGATCGCGGCGATCACCGCGAGGAAGGAGAGGCCGTTCAAACCGAAGCAGGCCGCGGCTCCGAGCTTGTAGAACGCGATGCCGGCGAGCACGGGCCCGATCACCCGCGCGAGGTTGAATTGGATGGAGTTGAGCGCCACGGCATTCGAGAGGTCCTCGCGATCGACGAGCGTCGGCACGAGGGCCTGGTAGGCGGGGCCGCCGAAGGATTGCGCGAAGCCGACGACGAAGGAGAGCGTCAGGATCATCCACACCGCGACGTGGTCCGTAGCGATGAGGCCCGCGAGAAGGAACGCCGACGTGAGCTGGACGAGCTGAGAGGACAGCAGGATCTTGCGGCGGTCGAACCGGTCCGCGAAGACGCCCCCGAACAGGGAAAAGACCAGGAACGGTGCCGCGCCGAGAAACGCGTCGAGGGCGAGGAGCGAGGCGGAACCGGTCATCGTGAAGATCAGCCACGCCTGCGCCACCTGCTGCATCCAGGTGCCGATGCTCGAGGTGAACGCGCCGGCCCACAGAAGCCGATAGTCCCGGTAGGTGAACGCCTTGAAAGTCCGGTTCAGCGCCAGGAACGGGGCCGCCAACGGAAGCGGCGCTTCGTTGGTCTTGCTCAATTCTGTGGCGGAACGGGAGGAGTCTTCTCGATCTCGCCGGTCATGGGGACGAAGCGCACCGGGATGATGTCCTTCTCAGTCACCTTTCCGTTCGCGTCCTTCTTGAAGACCTTCAGCTCCTGGAAAAAGCCGCCGACGGGAATGACCATCCGTCCATTCGGCGCCAGCTGATCCAGGAGCGGCTGGGGAATCCTTTCGGGCGCGGCCGTCACGATGATGCCGTCGAACGGCGCGTGCTCGGGCCAGCCGCGGTAGCCGTCGCCTTCCCGCACCGTGACGTTCTTGAACCCCAGCCGCCGCAGGCGTTCTTCGGACGCTCGCGCCAGCTCCGGAATGATCTCGATCGAGTAGACGTGACCCGCCACCTTTCCGAGCACGGCGCTCTGGTAGCCCGATCCCGTTCCGATCTCCAGGACCTTCTCGTTCGGTCCGAGCTCGAGAAGCTCCGTCATGAGCGCGACGATGTAGGGCTGCGAGACCGTCTGGCGGCTTCCGCCGATGGGCACCGGCCCGTCGTCGTGCGCGTGATTCCGTTGCGAAGCGTCGACGAACTCGTGGCGGGGCACGTCCCGCATGGCCGCAAGAACGCGGGGGTCGCGGACGCCGCGGGCGACGATCTGCGTCTCCACCATTTGCGCCCGTTGGCCGGCGCTGTCGTCCTGCGCTGACGGAGTCACGCCGGCTTTCGCGTCCCGGGACGGACCGCAGGACGGCGCCAGGAGGACAACGGCCCAGGCGAAGAAAAGCCCCGGTCCCTCCGCACGACGCGCCCTCAACGCCCCGCTCCGGCCGGGAGGGCGCGGGCGCCCGAGACCTCGGACCGGACCGAATCGGGTCCGTGCACGACGCGCCCGCCGACGACAGTCACCAGGGTCCGAATGGACGGAATCTCACCCGCGGGAACGCGCATCGGGTCGGACGCGAAGACGGTCAGATCGGCCTCGAAGCCCGGCGCGATCTTTCCGCGCCGGTCCTCTTCGAACGCGGCAAACGCCGCGTCGGAGGTGAACAGCGCGAGCGCCTCGGCCCTCGAGAGACGTTCCTCGGGGCGCCATCCGTGCGGCGGCCGGCCCGATGCGTCCTGCCGGGTGATCGCTGCGTAGAAACCGAGCAGCGGATTTTCGGATTCGACTGGGAAATCGCTGCCCCCCGCGAGGCGCGCCCCTGCCTGGAGAAGCCGCCGCCAGGCGTACGCGCCCCGGATGCGGTCGGGACCGACGCGTTTCTCCGCCCACTCCATGTCGGAAGTGGCGTGCGTGGGCTGGACGGAAGCAACGACACCGTCGCGGGGGAATCGCGGGATGTCGTCCGGTGCGATGACCTGAGCATGTTCGACCCGCGGGCGATCGCCGCCGGCGGGCGCCCGGGGCTCCGCCTGCCGCGCGGAGGAAAACGCGTCGAGAGCCACCCGGTTCCCGCGGTCGCCGATCGCGTGAATCCAGAGCTGCCATCCGGCGTGGCGGGCCTGCCGCGCGATCTCCGCCAGACGCTCCGGCGGCGTCACCAGCAGGCCGCGGTTGCCCGGCTCGTCCGAGTAATCGGCGAGGAGGGCCGCGCCGCGGCTTCCGAGCGCGCCGTCCGCGTACGCCTTGATCGCCCGGATGGTCAGGAAATCGCTTCCGCGCCCGACGCGCGGGCCGCGAGTCAGCGCCGCCGCCAGGTTCGACGCCTCGGGCGAGACCGTCGCGTAGATCCGCAACGGCAGCTCGCCGCGGTCCGCGAGCCGGCGCAGAGAGTCGGTCTCCGCCGGGCCGTAACCGGACGCATCCTGCACCGACGTCAAGCCGAGCCGGGCGCACGCGCGGGCCGCGGCGACGATCTGGCGCTCGAAGTCGCCCGCCGATGGCGCGGGCATCGCACGCGTGACCAGCTCCATGGCGTTGTCGACCAGCACGCCCGTGGGCGACCCGTCCGCTCTCCGCAGGACGCGGCCCCCCGGCGGATCGGGAGTGGAGGCGCCGACGCCCGCTTTTCGAAGTGCCGCGCCGTTGACCCAGATCGCGTGTCCGTCGACGCGCCGGGCGACCGCGGGCCGGTCGGAAACCACGTCGAGATCGCGGGCGTCCGGATAGCTCGCCCCGGGCCAGCGATTCTGGTCCCAGCCCCGGCCTTCGGCCCACGCTTCGGGCGGAAGCTTCGAGGCGATCGCGGCGATCCGCGACGCCGCCTCGGACGCCGTCGCGGCGCCCTTCAGATCCGCGGTCTCCAGAGACTTTCCGAGCCCCAGGAGGTGGCCGTGCGCATCCGCCCAGCCGGGGAAAACGGCGGCCCCCGCCAACGGCACGACCGTCGCGGAGGGAGCGAGCTCCCGGGCGCGCGCGGGCTCCCCGACGAACAGAATGCGGCCCGCGCGGATCACGACGGACGCGGGGCGCCCGGGCGACTGCGCGGACTCGTAGACCGTTCCGCCCTGGAGAAGCAGATCCGGGGGGCCCGCGTCCGCCGCCGCCGCCGCCATCACGAGGGAAAGAACTTCCGGCAGCAACGGCATCCGCCCGATCTTAGCCCGGAAGCCATCGCGGAGCGCCTCCGCGGCGGCGGCGGTCCGGCCTCACGTCCGCCGGACGAGCAGAACCGTCTGGTCATCGTACTGCGGCATTCCCTGCGCGAAATCCGCGACCTTCCCGAGAACCTCGTCGCAGACCTGGCGAAGCGGCAGCGCGCGGCGGGTGGACAGATCGGAACCGAGCCGGTCGAGCCCGAACTCTTCGTCGGCGGCGTTGACGGCCTCCGTCAGGCCGTCGGAATACACGCAGAGGAGATCTCCCGGCTTCAAGTCGCGGACCTCCTCGCGCCACGACGAGTTCGGAAGCATGCCGACGGGGACGCCCGTCGAATCGAGCTGTTCCTGCTGGCCGCCCGCGCGCATCAAGAGCGCCGGATTGTGCCCCGCGGACACGTAGCGCAGAACGCCGGTGCCCGGCTCGAGCAGCCCGAAGAAGAGCGTCAGGAACTTCCGCGTGGCGGCGAAGCGTCGCAGGTGCCGGTCGATTCTCGAAACCAGCTCGGCGATCGTCTTCGCTTCGTCGATCTGGAGGTGGACGGCCGCGTGCACCGTCGACACGAGAAGCGCCGCCGGAACTCCCTTTCCGGAAACGTCCGCCACCAGGAACGCGACGCGTCCCTCGGAGAGAGGGAAGACGTCGTAATAGTCGCCGCCGATGTGGCGGGCCGGGATGTTCACCGCGGCGAGCTCGACGCCCGGAATGGCCGGGAGCGAACGGGGAAGAATCTCGCGCTGGATCGCGGCCGCGAGCTCGAGCTCGCGCTCGATGCGCTCCTTCTCGATGGCGTCCTGGTGCAGCCGGGCGGTTTCGATCGCCGCCGCGGCCTGGTTGGCGAAGAGGGCGAGCAGCCGCGCGTCGGTCGCCGTGAAATCGAGGACGCTCCCGTCGCGGGATTCCTTGTCCGCCACCGCGAGGAAGCCCAGCCGCCGGCCGGGTACTGCGATCGACACCGCAAGGCACTTCTCGCACCCGGAGAGCCGCTCGCCGGCCGTGGGCAGCGACGCGGCGAAATTGTTGATGACCGCCTCGCCGTCGGGAATGCGCCACGAGGCGAATCGATCCCGCGGCACGAAATCCCCTCCCAGGTTGCGCTCGTAGAGGATGCGTCCGCCGTCGTCGAGCAGAACGAGCGTCCCCTTGCCGGCGTCGGTGAGCGAGATCGATCGAAAGAGGACCTCGTCCGCGAGCGCGCCGAGATCGAGCTGGCCTCCCAGCGAAAGGCCCAGATCGTAGAGGGACTCGAGCTCGAGCAGTCGCGTCTTGATCTCGAATTCGGCGCCCTTGACCTGGCGCGACAGCCGGTGCGCCGCGACCTGCGCGCCGAGTACGAAACCGAGGAACGCGGCGATCTCGGGCGCCTCTTCCGTGGGGACGCCGAGCAGCCCGAGCTGACCGTGCACCTCGCCTTCCGCGGCGAGCGGAATCCACAGCGTCTCCCCGACGAATCCGGCGGTCTGCGGGCAGGGCTCCGGCGGAAGGAGCGAGCCGGCCTCGTCACCGGACTGCCCGCTGCCGATCCAGGCATCCTTCTCGCGCAGGTGGAGCGCGACCGCGCGCGCCCCGCTCCACTGGAGCGCGGCGTCGGCGAGGCGGGCCGGAAGGGGGCGATCCTCCCCGGACTTCGAGGCGGCATGGAGCTCCTTCCAGAAGGAGGCGAGCGGCCGGGAGGAAGCCTGCGAGGCGGAGGACATCGCGATCACCCCATCCGTCGGCAGCCGTCCGCTCCGGCGCAACAGCCTCCGCCGGCGGGCTTTGAAGCGGGTGGCGCGGCCGCCATCGGCCGGGCGGCCTCCCACCCGGAGCCGCGCGGTCCGCGCGCGGGCTTTGAAGCGGGTGGATCGGCCGCCATGGTCCTGCTGATCAGCCGGCGGTGGCGACGGCCCGGAGAGCTTCGTCCTGAGAGGGGTAGATCGCCGCGTACTGGGCGAGCCCCATGATCCGGAACGTCTTGTCGATCGTCGGCGTCAGGCTGCAGAAAGCCAGCACGCCCTTCCGGTCCATGACCTTCTCGAGCACTTCGATCAAGATCGAGATGCCGATCGAGTTCACGATCCGGGTCTTCTCGAGGTTCAAGATCAGCGCCCGCGCGCCCGCGTCGAGCTGGACATAGGCCTGGCGCGCGATCTCCTCTCCCCCCTGGTTGTTGATGTATCCGTCCGTCATGAAAATCGCGACGTCGCCCCGCCGCTCGACCTGGATTTTGCAGGATTCACTCACTTGTACTTCCTCATGAGGATTCGCGTTCCCCATTCTCCCGACGTGATCGCGACGGAGTCCATCAGGCTGCGGATGATCTGCAACCCCCACCCCCGCTTCTTCTTGCCCGCAAACGTCTTCTCGGGCGTCGGGATCTCGACGATCTCGTGATCGAAGCCCGTCCCCTGGTCGAAGACCTCCACCTCCAGATAGTCCGGCCCTTCGTCGTCGTCTCGTCCGACCCGGAAGGTCAGGTGCACGCGGTCGTCGCGCGTGTGGGCGTGCTCGAATGCATTGATGCACGCCTCGACGAGCGCGAGCTTGATCTCGTCGATCTTATCGTGGGGCATGTCGATGTACTCGCCCATGGCCGCCACCTGCGCCGTCGCGACGATCTCCATGTCGGAGGCGACGGGAATCGTGAGCGACACTTCGCGAGCGCCGGCTCGTTCGAGGCCCGGGCGGACTGATTCCCGCTGTGCCATCAGTTTCTTTCGAGGCCTCCGCGACAGGAGTCCGCCCTCTCGGCGGAGCCTGCCGCAGAGAATAACGCCAAAGGAAATCGGCGCCGGGCCGCGGCCGGAACGGCGGCCCCCTCGACGCGGAAAAGCGGCGACACGGCCCCGGCGGGACGCCGGGCGGCAGAGAAGACTTCGCCGCGGACGCGGCGGACGGGAGCGGTCATGCCCGGAGTCCTAGAAGCGCAGGAAGAGCTGCAGCGCCCGCAGCGCGACGGGGGCGATGCGCCCGTCGGCCAGCAGCAGCAGGCTCATTCCCACCTCTCCCCACAGGATCGCCCACAGGAGACTGGAAGGCTCCGAGACGGCGCGCGGCAGAGAGAGGGCTTTTCTCATCGAAGTTCAAGCGATACAAGAGCAAGGCCGCGGCCATGTTTGGCCGGGGAGGGGGGTTGCCTGTAAGCGTAGCGTTCACAAGAAGATACGTGAAGATTCGGGAGTGAATCGGAGAGGACCATGAGATGACATTATGACACATATCACTGCGCTGCGCAGTTTTGCGACGAGGTAAACCTTGGAGGACTAGGAGTTAAGCCAGGAAATGGGACTTAAGGATACAGTGTCTCAATGTCCCAGTGATTTCTTGCGGTACAGGGTGCGCCGGCTGATCCCCAGCATCCGGGCCGCGCGGCTCTTGTTTCCGCCCGCCATTTTCAGCACGCGGCGGATGTGCTTGTCCTCGAGCGCACGCAGGTTCGGGATCTCCCCGTCCGCCGCGGGTTCGACGTCGGAGAGAGACCCGGGCGCGCGGCTCGGCAGCCACTGGAGATCTTCCAGGCGGATCACGCCGCCGCGGGAGAGCGCCGCCGCCCCTTCGAGGAGGTTCTCGAGCTCACGGATGTTGCCGGCGAAGTCGTGGGCGAGGAGGGCGGCGAAGGCCTCGCGGTCGAGCGTCAGGACTTCCCTCCCTTCCCGCGCCGCGAAGCGCTCGAGAAAGTGGCGGGCGAGCTTGGGGATGTCCTCCCGCCTCTCGCGGAGCGGAGGCAGATGGATCTCGACGACGCGCAGCCGGTAATACAGGTCCTCCCGGAACTCGCCCCGGGCGATCCTTTCGGACAGGCGCGCGTTCGTGGCGGCCAGGACCCGGACGTCGATCGGAATGCGCTTGCGTCCGCCGACGCGCTCGATCTCGCGTTCCTGCAGCACCCGCAGCAGCTTGGCCTGGAGCGCCAGAGGCATGTCTCCCACTTCGTCCAGGAACAACGTGCCGCCGTTCGCCGACTCGAATCGGCCGGAGCGCGCCTCGACACCGGTCGCGACTCCCCTCTCGATTCCGAAGAGCTCCGACTCGAGCAGGCTCTCCGGGAGGGCCGCGCAGTTGATCGCGGAGAAGAGCTTTTCACCGCGGTCGCTCCGCGCGTGGATCATCCGCGCGACCAGTTCCTTGCCGGTGCCGCTCTCCCCGGTGATCAGGACGGACGTGCGGGAAGGAGCGACGCGGCCCACGAGGTCGAGGACGCGGCGAGCGGCGGGGGAATCGCCGACGAAGAGACGTCCCGCGGCGGACCGGCCGGTCTCATCCAGCAGCCGGCGATTCTCTTCCTCGAGGCGCTCCCGGTCGCGGGTCAGCCGCTCCAGGTGGCGCCGGTTCTCGATCGCCATTCCGCAGAGGCCCGCCAGAGACACGAGAAAGCGGGCGTCGTCTTCGTCGAAGCCGGCCTTGCCTCCCCGCCGGAGCTCCTTGTCGGCGAGCACGAGCACGCCGACGGTGCGCCCGCCCGCGCGGATCGGAACTCCCACCGCCGCCGAGACCAGGCTCCGGAGCAGGCGAAAGGCGTCCCGCCGGAGCGCCCCCTCCGAACGAAGGATCTCCGCGACGAACTCGTCTTCGGCGAGGATCGCCTCCGTCGGACGCCGCGGGAAACCGACGCGGGCCTCCGCGCGGCGCGCGCCGCCTTCGCCGAAGGTCGCGAGGTAACCGCGAGAGGCGTCGAGCACGCCGACGGCCCGACCCAGCACGTCCTCGACCAGCGCTTCTTCGTCCGGGAGGGAGCCGAGCGACAGCCCGGCGTCGTACAGGGTCTCGAGTAAGAGGAGCTTGTGATGAGTCTCGAACTCCGCCGAACGTTCGGTCACCTGGAAGCGGCTTGCACCTTCTCGCGATGCATCTGCGCGACCGCCAGTTCCGCCGTGCGGCTCGGAGCCCAGCTGGGATTCCATTTGTGGTTCTCCGCGAGGAGCTTGTCCGCCCTGTCGAGATCTCCCTTTCGCGCGAGGACCTCGGCCAGCATGGCGCGCCCCTCATAAACCCATCGTCTCGATTCGAAATCCGCCCACCGGTTGGGCGGGTTCGCCATCTCCTCCAGCAGCGGGATGGCCTCTTCCACTCTCCCGGCCTTCAGCCGGATCCGGGCGAGCGAGAAGTTCCACGTCGCCCAGTAGGGTTTCCGCGTCGTCCCCTTCAGTTGCTTCGACGCGACGGCCTCCCACTTGGGCCGCACGTCGAGAAGGCTCTTCTCCGCCTCTTCCAGTCGGCCTTCCGCTCCCGCGATCACGGCAGCCGTGAACGCCTTGCCGATTTCCCACTGCTCGTCGAAGCTCTTGTCGTGCGGGAGCGCCGCCATCTTGGACATGATCTGGCGCGCCAGCGGGGCATCGTCCGCGACGACGGCGACCCGAAAGGCCCGCATCAGAGACTCGATCCGCCCCCCGTCGTACATCGCGGATTCCTGAGACGCGCGCGTGTAGTTCTCGATTGCCGCGGCCGGGTCGCCCTTGCCTTCGTAAGCGACGCCGAGATGGTTGTAGGACTCGTAGAAGTCGGGCTTCAACGCGAGCGCCTTGCGGCAGTTCGCGATGGCCTCGTCGTACCGCCCGCTGTAGGCCTGGATCTCTCCGAGGCTGTCGTAGGGATTAGCCTGGTCGGGGGCCATGAACTGGTACTTCTTCAGGTTCTCGATCGCGCGGTCATAGTCGCCGCGGTACCCGTAGTAGTAGCCGATCTGGTTGTACGCGTCGGCGTTGTTGGGCTCGACCGCCAGAAGCTCGCCGAAGATCTGGAACGCGTCGTCCATCTTGCCGGTGTCGATCTGCTGGCGCGCGAGAACCATCGCCGCGCGGATGTCGTTCGGATATTTCTGGTGGATCTTCTTCGCGGTTTCGACGTACCGCTTCTGGTCCATGTCGATCATCGCCTGCTGCATGTCGACGTGGAGCCGTTCGTGCTCGGTCAGCCGGTTCCGCTCGCGGCTGGCGCGCCGGGTCAGCGCGACCTGCTGCGGCTTTTCGGAGTTGCGGGCGAGCCCGATCATCGCCATGGCGAACTGAGGATCGAGCTGGAGGGCCCGCGCGAAGTCGACGCGCGCCTCCTTGAAGTAGAAGCGGCGTTCGTTCTCGAGACCCTGACGCCAGGCCTGGTACGCCTCATCCGAGGAGGTCGTGACCTCCCGGTTGTTCTTCGTGTAGACGACGGCGACGGCGACCCCGGCTGCCAGAAGCAGCAGGACGACCCCGGCCCACCGGCCCGCGCGTGGAAGTCTCATGTCCATCTCCTGATACGTCCGGGGTAACGCGGGGTTTCATCACTCCACTCTTAGGAACAGAAAGGTCATGTCGTCATATTGCTCCGCTCCGGACACGTGTCCGCGGATGTCGGCCAGTATCCCCTGGGCGATGTCCTCGAGCGGGGCGCCCTGCCGGGCCGCAAGGGACGTCATCAGGCGCTCTTCCCCGAAAGGGTTCATGGCGGGGTCCATCGCCTCCGAAAAGCCGTCCGTGTAGAAGAAGATCAGGTCGCCGCGGCGCAGAAACATCTCCTTCGTGTCATAGGCGACTTCCCGGAAGGCTCCCAGGGGAAGCCGGTTTTCGGGGGGCTCCAGGAACGTCGGCCCGCCGTCGCCCGCCCGGAGGAGGATCGGGAGGGGCTGTCCCCCGATCGAATAGCGCAGGCTCATCGAGTCCGGGTCGAGCAGGAAATAGCCCAGGGAGACGAACATCCGCCTCTTGATGGAGTAGATGCGCCGGTTGGATTCCTGGAACAGGAGGCCGGGGTCCCGCGTGGTCAGGGCACGGGAGTACACGATCTCCTTCGACGCGACCATGAGAAGGGAGGCGGGGACCGACTTGCCGGAGACGTCCCCGATGACGATCCCGAGCCTGGGGTCGTCGTCGAAGGGGATGAAATCGTAGAAGTCACCCCCGACCACCCTGGCCGGCAGGCTTCCCCCGAAGAAGGAGAACCCGGGCACCACGGGGAGCGACCTCGGCAGGAGGCTCGTCTGGATGTCGCGGGCGATCTCGAGGTCGCGCTTCAACTCGGCCTGACGGGTCATCTCGTCATGCAGCAGGGCCGTCTCGATCGCCAGCGCGGACTGGTTAGCGAGCGTCGAGAGAAGCGCCTCGTCGTCGCGGTCGAATCGCTCGCCGGAGAGTTTCTCCTTCAGGGCGAGAATTCCCATGAGGCGGTCCCGGTAGGCCAGGGGCACGACCAGCCGGAATCCCTCCTCGAGGAGCCGGGCGCGGAAGCCCTCGCTCTCCGGGTCGGCGAAATAGACGGAGAGGTCCTCGACCCGGACCGGCTTGCCCTCCTGCCGGAGGATGCGCCGGACGACGGCGTGCGGAGGAACGCGGTCCTCGCGCTTCCCGCGGCGCTCGAGCCAGCCGTCACGCTCGCGCAGCCAGATGGATGCCTTTTCGATCCGCAGCGTGCCGGCGATGCTGGCCGTCAGGTAGTCGGCGATCTTTCCGAGGTCGAGCTCTCCGGTGATCGCCTCGCTCATCTCGAGCAGCGCGGTCTGGTAGTCGAACTTGTCGCGGAAGAAGAGCTTGTCGAGCGGCGTCTGCAGCCGGCGCCTCAGAAACTCGAACAGCGGCAGCACGACCAGGAAGAAGCCGAAGTTGAAGAGGGCGGACGAGCCGGGGCGGGAGCGCTTGAACAGCGCGTTCGCGGCGGCGATCGCGATCGCGTAGAAACCGAAGAGGATCGCCGTCGTGATCGCGTAGAGGAAGGTCCGTCGCACGACGAACTGGATGTTCAGCATCTGGAACCGGACGATCGCGTACGCGAACGTCAGCGGGATGAAGATCATCGGGACGATGCCGTAGAAAACGTACTCGTCCGTGTTGAAGGCGGACGGCAGGATGATCCCCAGGAAAAGGTAAGGGATCGTCCCGAGGATCGTGCCGACGAAGACGTGGAAGGCCTGGCGCCGCTCGCGCGCGTCGGGCAGGGTAAACGCCGAGTGCGCGAGGGACGCGAGGCCGAGGATCAGGTAGTCGCCGAGGAGCGCCCAGGAGGAGAGCGGCGCGCCCGAAAGGATCGAGACCCGGTCTCCGCGCAGCTGGCGCAGGACGTCGTAGAGGAAGACCACGGGCGGAATCGCGTAGAGCAGATAGAGGAGGGACGGGCTCGCGGAGAGAAACGTCTGGAGCCGCATCTTCCATCGCGGCGGCTCCTCGCCGCTCCACTCGTCCCGGTGTGCGAAGTGAAACTCCTTCGGCCGGGGAAAGATCAGGAAGAAGTGGAGGAAGACCGCCGGAAGGAGAAAAAGACTGACGGTTCCGGTGTTCTGGACGAAAACGTCGATCCACCAGTACGAGGCGGGCCGGAGGCGGCAGACGAAGAACAAAAGGAAGAGGACGCACAGAAGGAAGAAGATCCGCGCCGACCGGTCCTCGGGCCGCTTGCGGAAGACGAACAAACCGATGAAGAAAAAGAGAAAGCCGAGGATCGCCGCGTAGAGGTAGGTCGTCCCCCCGAGGCGCTCGGAGGAAAGACGCAGCGGGACGATGCGAACCTCACCTCCGGGCTCGCCGACGCGCCCCGTCTGCGGGCAGGGACCGCGGCGCACCAGGTACGGGACCGTGTCTCCGACCTTGTGCTTGCGCAGCTCGGTCGAAGCGTCGGAAATCGAGTTGACGAGGTGGTTCCCGATCCCGAGCACGCAATCGCCCGCCGGAATGCCGGCCCGGGCGGCGGGCCCGCGAGGCGTCGCCGCCCGGACCTCGATACCGCTGCGGCTGTAGGGCATCGGGACGATCCCGTCGTAGGGACGGGGCGAGAACATGTCCGCGATCGAAGCCACCGCGATCGCGAGCCCCAGGAAACCGACGACGTAGAACCAGCCGCGGAGGGAAGAGCCCCCTCCCGGAGTGTCGGTCGGCCGCGAGGGCCCGCTTACGCCTTCCATGTCTATTGCTTACGTCCGGGAAACGTGCATGTTAGCCGGAAAAGTCCGGGGGCGAGCTGTCAGCTCTCAGCTGTCAGCTGTCAGCCGGGAAACGATCGGCTTCGATCCCCGTCGTTCGCTTCGCGCTGCGCCTTCCGCCCAGCGCCGAGCCTTTTGCCTTCGCCTGGGCTGCGGTCACTCATCGCTGAGAGCCGAAAGCTGACAGCTGATAGCTTCGTACCGCATGCCTTTCATCACATTCGAGGGAGTCGAAGGCTCCGGGAAATCGACGCAACTCGCGCGGGCCGCGGGGAAACTGCGCGAGATCGGAAAGGACGTCTTCGACACGCGGGAACCCGGCGGGACCGAGATCGGGCGGAAGATCCGGGAGATCCTGATGGACGTCTCGCACACGCACCTCGACCCGGTCGCCGAGTGGCTTCTGCTCGAGGCGGACCGGCGGCAGCACGTCGTCGAGGCGATCCGGCCCGCCCTGGCCCGCGGCGTCTTCGTCCTCTGCGACCGGTACTCGGACTCGACGACCGCCTATCAGGCGGCGGGCCGGGGACTCGACGCGTCGGGCGTCGAATTCGTGGACGCGATCGCTCGGGACGGCCTCGCGCCGGACCTGACCCTCCTCTACGACGTCGCGCCCGGCGAGGGGCTGGCCCGAGCGCGTTCCCGCGACGGAGGTACAGGCCGGTTCGAAGCGGCGGACGACGCGTTCCACGAACGGGTCCGCCTCGCGTATCTCGAAACCGCCGTCCGGAGCTCGGATCGCGTCCGCGTCGTCCCCGCAGCCGGAGCCCCGGACGAGGTCTTTCGGTCGACGTGGACCGCTCTCACGGAAGCGTTTTCGCTGTGACGACGACCGCCCTGCTCGAGCGTCTCGCGAGCCGTGCTCAGGGTGCTTTTCCGGGCGCCCTTCTCCTCACGGGGCCCTCCGAGAGCCGCCTCGAAGCCGAGGCCCGCCGGCTCGCCGCCCTCCTCCTCTGCCCGCAGCGCCAGGCGGATTCCTGCGAGTCCTGCCGCCGCGTCGCTTCCGCCGCCCACCCGGATCTCTTCATCGCGGAGGCCGACGGCGTGCAGATCAAGGTGGAACGGGTGCGGCAGGCGCTCGAGTTTGCCGCCGGCCGGCCCTACGAAGGGTCGCGGCGCGTCGCGCTTGTGCTCGGCGCGGAGCGGCTCGGGGTCGAGGGAGGCAACGCGCTCCTGAAGTCCCTCGAGGAGCCGGGGGCCCATCTTCACTGGATCCTGACGGCCGCGCGGCCGGAATCGCTCCTCTCGACGATCCGCTCCCGGTGCGCGCTCGCCATCGTCCCGGCCCTGACGCGCGCCGAGCGGACAGCCCTCTGGAGGTCGCGCGGATTCGAGGACGACGAAGCCGCCGACCTCGCTCTCTTCGCGCCGGAAACGGAATCTGAGCCCGCCGAGCGCCTGGAGGAGTACCGCGACTTCCGCGAGCGCGCCCTGCTCGCCCTGGACACCGCGCTCGCCCGCAACCGGCCGGCGCCGCTCCTGATGCTCGCCGAGGATCTCGCGCGCGCCGAGCCTCGATACCCGGCGCTCGTCGCCGAGCTGCTGGCAGACGCCGCCGTCGCAGCGGGCGCCTCGGTCGAGCACATCCGACATCGAACCGCCGCAGGCGCGGTCGGGGCGCTCGCGGCGCGCCGGTCGGGGGAAGCGCTGTCGAAGGCCGCCGTCTCCGCGGCCGACACCCCGCCCGACTCCCGCCGGGGAAACCGCCGCCTTCACTTCGAGGCGCTCCTCTTGGACCTCTTGGTCGGTGGCCTCACTCCGGCCGCGCGCTGAAAAAAAAACGGGCAGCCGAAGCTGCCCGTTCTGGAGATGCCGGCCGGAGCCGGAGAAAACGTCAGCGCGTCAGGGAGAGATCCACGGTCTCCGTAGCGCCGTTGCCCACGCGCACTTCGGCGCTCCGGTCACGGTACCCGGGCCGCGAGATGGTGACGGTGTGCTTCCCGGGCGAGATCACGATGCCGGCGTCCATCGACGCAAGCTCATCCGCGGAGCCCACGAACCGGTCGTCCAAATAGACCGCGGCATCGACCGGCTCCGCCTTGATCTTCAGGCGGCTGCGGTCGCCGCGGACGGGACGCGCCGAAACCGTGGCGTCCGGACGCGCGCTGCCCTTGTTGTTGCGCCAGTCCGCCGCCGGCGGCGCGACGTTCCGATCCCGGTCGGCGTGGCCGTCGGTGTCCCCCTCATGATCCGACCCGCCGTCCGTGTACGCCGGGACGTCTTCGTCGGCGTCGTCGTCACTGCTCACCCGGTCGCGGCCGTAGCCGTCCGTGCCCGGGGTATCGCGGCGGTAAGGACGCACGTCATTCCTGTCACGGTCGCGGTCCCGGTCCCGATCCCGGCGCTTGCCGAAGTAGCGCTGGACGTCGCCCTCCATCTTGGGAGGGTCGGCCTGATTAGTCATTCCGTTGCCCCGCGCGAGCTTGTTGTCGACCTTCAGCTCCCGTCCGGGCTGCGAGTCCACATCGATCGAAAGCGGCTGGTATCCATTCAGGCGGAACTCGAGGCGGTAGTGCCCCGGCCGCAGGTAGAGCTTGTCCGGCCATCCGTCGAAATCGTCGGCCGTGCCGATGTACTTGCCGTCCAGATAAACACGGGCCTCTTCCGGCGAGACGTCCGTCTTGACCGCCCCCCAGTTGGAGTCCGCTCCATAGCCCGATCCATAGCCCGATCCATAGCCGTATCCGTAGGGACGGCCGTAACCGTAGTAGCCGGAGTAGTACCCCGGATACCCGTACCACCCCCAGTAGGGGTTGATGAAGCCGCCGCCGTAAATGATCACGCGACCGCCGCCGTGCCTGCCGCCGCGAAATCCCCCGCCGCCGTGAAAAGATCCACGCGGAGCGGCGAGCGCCGAAGCCGCGGGCAGCGCGAGGACCAGAAGCGCGGCGATCCCAAGCAGTTTCTTTTTCATATTCACTTCTCCCGGACTCTTGGTAGAGCAAGCCGGGGGCCAGTTCCGGGGTCGTGAGGAGCGCTTTTAAAGTGCTTATTCTGCAGGGGTTGGGGGACGCCGGTTTTGGAAGCCCTTTCCTTCCTGACCTCTGGTCAGGTCACTCGTGTTCCGGAAAGAGACACCGGTCCAGAAACCGGAGAGGGTCGCCGCGCCGACAGCCTCCGGGCGAGCCCCCGCAGATAGTCCTGCCGCAACACGCGATCCACCGCCTTCCGGGCCCCCGGGGCGTCCCAGCGCTCCGCGAGTGCCGCCCAGCCGGCCAGCAGACGCCGGGCGACGGCCGGGGAATCGCGAAACGCGAGCGCCTGCGGCACGGCCAGAAAATCCCCGAGCTCCGGATGCTTCGCGTAGAAGATCGCGGCGGATTCCCCCGCCCTCTCCTGCCGCCTTCGAAAGGACGCGAAGGTGATGTCGTGATGGTGCCGGGCGATGGCGCCGGGCCGGTAGACGATCTTCATTCCACGGTGCACGAGACGGTAGGCGATCTCGATGTCCTCCCAGGCCGCGTGGGGAAAAGACGTGTCGAAGAGGCCTTCCTCGAGCAGGAGATCGCGGGGCAAGGAGATGTTGGACGTGTAGAAGAAGTTGAAAGGGACCGATTCGGGGTCGGCGATCAACGCATACCCGAACTGCAGCCCGTACTCGTTGATGTGGTGAAGAAATGGAGAGACGCGCCGGCCGCGCGGCCAGGTCGTATACCCGAGCACGGCGGCCGGATGCGCGCGCGGCTCGGCGTGGGCCGCGGCATGGACGGAGAGCAGCTCCGGCTCGGGGACGGTGTCGTCGCCCAGAAAGAGGACGAAGCGGCCGCGCGACTCCGAGACTCCCCGGTTCCGCGCCGAGGCGGGTCCCCCGTTCTTCTGAGAAAAAAAACGGAACGGGTAGTCCGGCCGGTGGGACGCCAGCCGCCGCGGAGTCTCGTCTCTCGACCCGTCGTCGACGACCACGACTTCGTAGGGCGGAGGCGAGACCTGCCCGCCAAGCGCATCGAGGACGAGGAAGAGAGTCTCCAGGCGCTCGAAGGTGGGGACGACGACGGAGAAAAGCGGGGTCACGCGAAGATCTCCGAGAGGCTCGAGCGCACGAGCGCGGGCGAACGGCCGAGCAGCTCCCGGAAGTAGGCGCCGTCGAACCGCTCGTCCCCCGGATACGTCGGCACGATGCGAAGGGGGAAGCGCGCGAAGATCTCCTCGTCGCTCCGCCGCCGCGACGCCTGAACCTCCCGCCGCTTGGCCGCGAGCGTCTCGGAGCTCCGGTGAATCCAGAGGAGCGCCCTCAGGTGCGCGACCGTCAACGGATCGTCGAGCGAGACGTTCTCCCCGGAGGTTCTTCCGCCGGGGAGCCCGATTCCGAACAGGCGGCGCCAGGGATTGTCGGCCGGAGCCGGCGGCGGCTCTCGATACGGGTCGCGGCGCAGCGCGCCGGCCCGAGCGTTGCGAGTCTCCAGCATCTCGGCGATGCGCGCCATGAAGGCGCCGAGGATGGCCGGCATCAGCGCGCGGAAATGATCCTCGTCGAAATTCTTGAACGCGGTCGCGTAGGCGTTCTTTTCGAACAGGAAGCCGCGCGAGTACAGGCCCAGCGCCTCGCCGGTCGCGCCCCCGCGGTGCCGGGCGACCGCGCGCGGCTCGGAGACGATGCGGCGGCCGCGTATCCACTGGCGCCACCCGAAGTCGACGTCCTCCAGGTAAGCAAAGTAGTCGTCGTCGAAGCCGCCGGAGGCAAAGAACTCCTCCCGGCGCACGGCCATCAGCCCCCCGCAGGCGAACAGCCGCTCCTCGCCGGGCGGGGAGTCCGGCACCTGCGCGAGCGGCCTGCCGGAGTCCCGCTGAAAGGCGTGCCCGTCGAAGGTCAGGAATCCATCGGAGAAGTCGTTGTTCCTCCCGGTGCGGTCGACGAGCCTTCCGGCCACCGCCGAGACGTCCGCAGGAGCGGAGGAAAGAGCCGCGGAAAGCCGCTCCAGGGCGTCCGGTGCCACGACCGCGTCGTCATTGACGAAGACGACCGCCGGCGAACGCGCCGCCTCCGCGCCGAGCCGGCATCCCCGGGCAAACCCGACGTTGCCCCCCGCGGGGACGTGGTGCACCTCGGGGTGATCCCGGAGGACCCCCGCGATCGCCGGGTTACCCCCGTTGTCGACGAGGATCGTCTCCACGCCGCCCCCTCCGCCCGCCGCGCGCAGCGCCTGGAGGCACTCCCGGAGGTGTTGGTCGCCCCGATAGTGGACGACGACCGCCGAAAGATCCGGAGGGGAGGACATGGCGCAGGGAGTTTACAGTCGCCCGCCGGCGCTCTCCCCTCCGGCGA
>JBBRDK010000064.1:0-20289 GCA_038203955.1 Thermoanaerobaculia bacterium
GCATCCGGATCCGCTCACCTCGGGCGGAGCGAACTGGGCGATCGTGGCGGAGTTCGGGGCGGGCTCTCGAGGGCCCGGCGGCGCGCCGGCGGGACTCGAGGTGCTGCGCGGCGTCTGGCACAACGTCGTCGCGCAGGCGGCCTCCGCGCGCGCCGCGCGCACCCAGTTCGAGAACGGTTTCGGAGACGCTCTCGTCACCTACGAGCAGGAGGCCCTGCGCGACAAGCTCCGGGGGAAGCTCAAGTCGGAGATCGTGTACCCGCGCCGAACGATCCTGTCCGAGCACACCCTCGTGCGGATTGACAAGAACATTCCGAAGGAAGATCGGAATCTGGTCGACGCGTTCACGCAGTTTCTCTGGTCCGCTCACGGGCAGGAGGCGTTTGCAAGTTACGGCTTTCGAAGCGTCGACGAACCGCGCAACGCCGGGTTCCAGGCGATCGAGGATGGCTTTCACATTTCCGATTTCGGCGGCTGGAAGAGGGCGAAAGCCGATATCGTCGAAAAGATCTGGAAGGCGCAGGTCTTGAAGGAGCTCGGCAAATGAGCGCGCCCGCCCCCACCATGCCGCTCACGACCCGCCGGCGCGCGGGAAGCGCGGTCGTCCCCGTCGCCGCCCTCGTGCTGATTCTGCTGCCCCTCCTGCTCCGAGGGCATCCTCACGCAGGCGCGCGAAGGAGAGCACGACCTCGTGATCATCGGGAGCCACGGGCCTCCCTCGCGCTCGCTACGGGCGCGCGGCGACGTCACGGTGCAGGTGCTGACCGCCGCGGACAGGCCCGTGCTGGTGGTTCCGGGGGATTGAGGAGATTGTCAGTTGTCAGTTGTCAGTTGGGCGAAACCGACGCTCAACGCGGAACGCTCGACGCGCCCGTTCCACGGAATCTCCGGCGAGCCCCGAACAACGACGGCCGTGCCCGACTGAAAACTGAAAACTGAGAACTGAAAACTCGTTCGGAACATCTCTTGCAGCCTCGCTGACGCCCGCCCGGGCAGGAGGTACAGCCATGTCTGTCTCACATCACCGGATCTCCGTTTTCGCTTCGCTCGCTCTGCCGGCTCTCTTTGCGGCCTGCACCACGAGCAACCCCGCCCCTCCGCCGAGCGCGTCGGCGTACCAGTCCGCTCCGCCCCCTTCGGGCGCGACGTCCCGTCCTTCGGAACGCCGCTCGGGCGACCCGACCGCCACTTTTGCGGAGATGCTGGGCGGCCGATACGAGGGCGTCACTCCCGGCAACAACCTCCGTTTGAGCATACAGAGCGTCGGATTCCACTCGCTTTCCCACCCGTACGACATGTTCGTGGAGATCTCCGGCCAATTCGACGGCGACAACGTCCGCCAGCAGGGATTCCTCCACTTAGAACCGCAGGGACGCGGCGTCTACGTCGGGTATATCCCCCACTTCGACCCGACCGTGAGCGCTCTCTCGCCGCGGGCGTCGCGATTCTCCGCGAACGAAGCCAACGCCGCCTGCTCGATTTACCTGCTGCCTCAGGGGGACGGGTTCGTCGGAGAAAACCAGGGCACGACGTGCGCCTTCGCGATCCGGGGAGCGGTCGGCCGGTGGAGCCTGCAGGTCGAGCCGGGCGGCCTCGTCGTGCGCAGCGAGTCGTCGGGAGAGACGCTTCGATTCCGGAGAACGACCACCTGATCTCGCGGGAAGACCCGGACGCGTCAGACGGCGGCGGGCTTTCGCCGGAGCCGGAATTCCCCTGAGGGGGGCCGGCGAGCCGGCCCCCCCGGAACAGAGACCCGCGCCGCAGGAGGCCCGGACACCTCTGGCTCGCGACGTTCCTGCGGCTTCCGGCGGCGGCGTTCCGCTGCTCCTGCATCGCGCTTTCGGTTCTCTGTCGCGCGTGAGCCGGGCGGCTCCTGCAGATCGCGGGCGCGTCCCGACACGAGCCACCCCGAAGTCTCCCGAGCCCCTCCCGGCCCTGAGGACTTTTGCGGAATTCCCGCAGGCCCTCCGATGGAGAATGGGCGTGGAGCAGGAGGTCCCATGTCCTCGACGATCGAACAGAAAAGCGAGCACCCGGCCGCGGCGGGACGGTTCGATCCCGCAGCGGTCGCCCGATACCGCCGCGCCGTCGACTACCTGGCCGGCGCCCAGATTTACCTGAAAGCGAATCCGCTTCTGCAGGAGCCGCTCGCGGCCGAGCACGTCAAGGAACGCCTGCTCGGGCACTGGGGCACGGCGCCCGGCATCAACCTGATCTATGCCGCGTTGAACCGCGAGATCCTCTCGACCGGCGCGAGCGTGCTGCTCGTCACCGGGCCGGGGCACGGCGCCGCGGCCAACATGGCGAACATGTACCTCGAAGGCACGCTGACCGAGTTCTACCCGGAGATGACGCGCGACAGATCGGGGCTCGAGAAGTTTCTGCGCTCCTTCTCCTGGCCTCGAGGATTCCCGAGCCATCTTTCTCCGGCTCTCCCCGGGGTGATCCACGAAGGCGGCGAGCTCGGCTATGCGCTCTCGACCGCGTTCGGCGCGGCGCTCGACGAGCCGGACCTCGTCGCGGTCTGCATCGTCGGCGACGGCGAAGCGGAGACCGGGCCGACCGCGGCGAGCTGGCACGGCAACAAGTTCCAGAATCCGGCGACCGACGGCGCCGTGCTTCCGATTCTTCATCTGAACGGCTTCAAGATTTCGAACCCGACCATCTCCGACACGATGACGGATGAGGAGCTTCTCGCTCTCTTTTCCGGGTACGGCTGGGACGTTCACTTCGTCTCGAACAGCGACCGGATCGACGCCGACCTCGACGACACTTTCGGGCGCGCGTTCGCGTCGATCCGGTCGATTCAGGCCCGCGCGCGCAGGGGAGAAGAGATCGAACGGCCCCGCTGGCCGATGATCATCCTGCGGACACCCAAGGGGCTCGGAGGGCCGCACGACATCGACGGGGTGCGGATCGAAGGGACGTTTCGCGCCCACCAGATCCCGATCAAGAATCCTCGCGAGAATCCCGCGCACTTAGCGGCGCTCGAGCGATGGCTGCGCTCCTACCGCCCCGAGGAGCTCTTCGACGCCGACGGCGCGCCGGCGGCGGACATCGTCTCGCTGTGCCCGACCGGCGATCAGCGCATCGCGATGAATCCCGTCTCCTTCGGGGGAGACCGTCGCGTTCCGCTCCGCCTGCCGGCGCTCGATGAGCACGCCGTGGCGGTCCCTCCGGACGCGCGAGGCGCCTCGAGGGTCAGCCACATGAAGTCTCTTGGGGCTTATCTGTGCGACGTGATCGTCGCCAACGAGCGCGAGCGCAACTTCCGGATCGTCTGTCCCGACGAGCTCGAATCCAACCGGCTCGGCGACGTGCTCCAGGTCACGACGCGCCAGTACGCCTGGCCGATTCCCCCGGAAGCGGAGAAGACGAGCCGCGACGGCCGCGTGCTCGAGATCCTGTCCGAGCACATGTGCCAGGGGTGGCTCCAGGGTTATCTCCTGACCGGCCGGCACGGGATCTTCCCGTGCTACGAGGCGTTCCTGCCCATCGTCGACGGGATGATGAACCAGTACGCAAAGTTCCTGAAGGCGGCGAGCGAGACTCCGTGGCGGACGCCCGTCGCGTCGCTCAACTATCTGCTCACGTCCGAGGCGTGGCGGCAGGACCACAACGGCTTCTCGCATCAGGGTCCGGGGTTCATCAACAACCTCCTCACCAAGAAGGGGAAGACGTACCGGATCTACCTTCCTCCCGACGCGAACACGCTCGTGTCGACGATGGATCACTGCCTCCGGTCCACCAACTACATCAATCTCGTGATCGCCGGGAAGCAACCGATGCACCAGTGGCTCTCCATGGACGAAGCGGTCGAGCACTGCCGCGCGGGCGCGTCGATCTGGCGGTGGGCCTCGAGCGAGGACGGCGAAGACCCGGACGTCGTCCTCGCCGGAGCGGGCGACAACCTGACCACGGAGGTGGTGGCGGCCGCCGAGATTCTTCGCCAGGAGGCGCCCGACTGGCGCGTCCGCGTCGTCAACGTCACCGATCTGCTCGCGCTCGGAATCCCGCAGAAGTACCCGCACGGATTCGACGAGGATCAGTTCCAGCGGCTCTTTCCGCTCGACGTGCCGGTCATCTTCAACTTCCACGGCTACACGGCGGCGATCAAGCAACTCTGCTGGGAGCGGCCCGGCGCGTCCGCGCGGTTCGACATCAACGGGTACCGGGAAGAGGGCTCCACCACCACGCCGTTCGACATGCTGGTGCGCAACCGGGTCAGCCGCTATGACCTGGTGATCCAGTCGGCGCAGAGGATCGCGAAGCGGCGGCCCGGCACGGCCGCGCAGGCCGAGGAGATCGTCCGCGCGTACCAGCGCCGCATCCGCGAGCACACCGCCTACGCCGTCGAGCGCGGCGTCGATCCTCCGGAGATCGCGGACTGGCTCTGGCAGCGCCCCTCGAACAGCTGACGTGTCGGTTCTCGTCTTCAACGCCGGGTCGAGCAGCCTCAAGTTCGCCGTCTTCCAGGGAGAAGGCCGGGAGCCCGCGGCGTCGGACACGATCGATCTCGAAGGCGAGTCGATTCCCTATCCGGCTGCGGTCGAGCGCGCGCTGGCGCGGCTCGCGCCGGAGATTCGGCCGCCGGCGTCGCTCGAAGCGGTCGGCCACCGGATCGTTCACGGCGGCGAGCGGTTCCGCGAGCCCGCCCTGTTCGATGCCGCGGTCGAGCGCGAGCTCGCCGCCCTGACCGAGATCGCCCCGCTTCACAACCCTCCGGCCCTCGAGGTCCTGAAGGCGGCCCGCGCCGCGCTCCCGCAGATCCCGCACGTGGCTGTCTTCGACACGGCCTTCTTTGCCGATCTTCCCCTCCGGGCGCAGACCTATCCGCTGCCATGGGAGTGGCGCGCGGAGTGGGGAATCCGACGATTCGGTTTCCACGGGTTGAGCCACGAGTACGCGGCGCTCCGCGCCGCGGAGCTGACGGACGGGCGCGCCGGCGCCCGCGCCGACGCCACGCTTCGGATCGTCAGCTGCCACCTCGGCCAGGGATGCTCCGCGGCGGCCGTTTCCGGGAGGCGGCCCGTCGCGACCACGATGGGATTCACTCCGCTCGAGGGGCTCATGATGGGGACGCGCTCCGGCTCTGTCGATCCGGGCATCCTCCCCCACGTCCTCCGGGTCGCTGGCTGGAGCGCGGAGCAGCTCGAGGACGCCCTGAACCGCAAGTCGGGACTCCTCGGCGTCTCCGGCGTCTCGTCGGACTTTCGGAAGGTCGAGGAAGCCGCGGGCTCCGGCGATCCCCGCGCCCGGCTGGCACTCGACCTCTACGCCGACCGGGTGCGCGACGCCATCGCCTCCCTGGCGGCGACCCTCGAGGGCCTCGACGTCCTCCTCTTCACGGGCGGAGTCGGCGAACATTCCGCGTCGCTGCGTTCCGCGGCCTGCGCCTCGCTCGGCTTCATGGGCGTGACCCTCGACGGCGACCGGAACGCCGCCTCCTCCGAGGAGCGCAACCTCGCCGCCACCGGCGCGCCCGTCGAGGTCTTTGCGATCCACGCCCGCGAGGAATGGATGATCGCGGGAAAGGTCAGGCCGCTATTGCGAAAAAGTTGAGCGTCGAGGGTCAAGCGTTGAGCGTTCGGATTTATACTTTCGATTCCCGTTCTAGTTGACCGCGGGGTACCGCGGCCGTCTCGCTCCCGTTGGTCGCTCGGCTCCCGATTGCCGATTCCCGGCCCCCGTCTCCGTCCGCCTCCCCCCTGCCGTCCCCACGGCATGCCCTTTGCTCTCCACGGGGGGCGACAGGTGCCGCGCCGCGCGCGTAGCCTCGACAACCGAACAGGAGGAGTAGCTGATGGACCCGATTGCGCTTCTGAAGAAGGATCACCGGGAGGTGGAGGGGCTCTTCAAGGAATACGAGGACGCGGGGGACAACGCGTTCGCGAAGAAGCAGGGACTCTTCGAACAGATCCGGTCCGCTCTTCAAGTCCACATGGACCTCGAGGAAACCATCTTCTACCCCGCGGTCAAGAAGATCCGCGATGCCGAGATCAAGGACGAGGTGCGCGAGGCCGACGAAGAGCACCACTTAGTCAAGCTGATCTTAGGAGAGCTCTCGAAGATGAAGCCTCAGGACGAGCAGTTCGACGCGAAGATGACGGTCCTCCAGGAGAACATCGAGCACCACGTCGAGGAAGAAGAAGGCGAGCTTCTGCCGGACGCGAAGAAGAACCTCTCCTCCGAGAGGCTCGAGGAGCTCGGAAACAGGATGGAACAGCGCAAGGCGAGTCTGCAGGGGAAGAAATAACCGGGCCGGGAATTTCGAAAGCTCAAAACGTCGACAGATCCTTAATCACACAGAGGAGACCGGGCATGAAGAGAAGAATAGGCCACTCGATTTCGGGCCTGGGCGCCCTCGTGCTCGTCAGCGCGGGCTGCGTCGCGTCGGTTTCGGGCCCTTATGACGATCCGAGCCCGTACGGCCATCCCTACTATCCGCCTCGCACGCGGGATTACGGTTACGCGCGGGAGCAGTTTGCCCGCCTGGCGCACGAGCTCGACGATCGCGCGGCCCGCGCTCACCGCCTTGCCGAAAGGCGGGCCGCGAGCTACGGGGGCAGGGAACAGGAGTTCTTCGGGCGCATCCATCACTTCGGCGACGAAGCCCGCGAGTTCCACGATCGTTACGAAAACGGCGACCTCCAGACCCGTCAGGACCTTCGAGCTGCGATGAACGAGTTGATCCGCGACGCGCGAGAGACAGACCGCGCGATGCGCGAGGCCAACGTCTTCCCCGAGGTCTGGAACGAGTGGACCGGCGTCATCGCCGTGCTGCAGCGGATGATCGACATGGTCCGCGCATGACACGAACTGATAACTGATAACTGATAACTGGTGACTCGCTAAATCGCCTCCCAGCGGCGCGCGACGCGCCGCGCCAGGGCGAAGAAGACGACCGAAATCGCGCAGAGCACGAGGACCTGCGGCCAGAGGTGGGTCAGCGGCTCTTCGCGCCAGAAGACCTTCTGAAAGCCGTCGATCGCCCAGGCGTTCAGGGTGATGAGCCCGATTTTCTGCATGACCTCGGGCATCATGAATCGTGGAAACATGCTCCCGCCGACCGCCGACATCGCGAGGACCGTCAGGTTCGAGAGCGCGACGAGCTGCATGCGCGACCGGCTCAGCGCGGCGAGCAGCAGTCCGAAGGTCGACGCGGCCAGCGCTGTCGCGACCGTCATGATGAAGAAGCCGGTCCAGTGCCCCCTCATCGAAAGGCCGAAGACGAGAGCGCCCCACAGGAACATCACGGTCAGCTGAGTGGCGGCGATCCCGGCGAGATACACGAGCTTGCCCGCCAGCAGCCGCGACATCGACACCCTCGTCGAGAGAATCCGATCCAGGGTGCCGGTCTCGGCTTCCTCGATGAGCGCGCCTCCGGCTCCCGCCGCGGAAAAGAGGAGGAACATCACGCCGATCCCGGCGGCGTAGAACGCGATCATCGGGTTGCCCTTTTTCTGCCCCAGGACGTCGCGCCGCGTCACCTCGATGAGCCCGGAGCCTTCCCCCGCGCCGCCCGAGCGGGCGGCGGCGGGCCGATCGCTCAGATCGCGGACGTTTTGCTCGAGCCGCTGACGTTGTTCGGCCGTCAGATTGCCGCCCCAGCGGTCGAGCGCGTCGATCCCGCCGCGAGCCATCACGTCCGGCATCGCCGTCATCGCGACTTTCTGGAGGAGGCCGGCCAGCACCTGCGGCGCGATCGGATCGCTCGGGTCGGAGAGCACGACGAGCTTCGCGCGATCCGCGGCGGGGCCGAAACGGATCGCACTCTGCCCGAACCCTTTCGGCACGACCAGGGCGACGGGCAGCTCTCCCGCGCGCACGGCGGCTTCCGCGCTCGCCGCGGTGTAGGACACGGGGGCGCCGGATTTCGCCGGGGGAGCGTCCGCCACTTTCAGGGCGCTCTCGGCCCGCAGCGCGGCCAGGAACCGGCGCGAGTTGGCGCTCTGGTCCTCGTCCACGACCGCGAGGCGCACGGGAGCCGTGGTCGCGCGTCCGCTGTTGCGCCCGAAGATCGAGGCGAAGATCGAGAAGAAGACGATCGGCACGATGAAGGCGAGCACGAAGGCGGCGCGGTCGTGCCGGAGATTCCAGAGGCGGCTCTTCGCGATCGCCAGGATCATTCGCGCAGTTCCCGGCCCGTCAGGTTCAGGAACACTTCCTCGAGCGTCGCGCGCTTCAGCGTCAGGTCCGCGACACCCGCGTTCTCCCCATGGAACGCCTCGAGCAGGTCGCGGATCTGCTTCGGCGGGTCGTCCGCGAGCAGGAGCACCCGCAGGCCGTCGACCTTTGCTCCCACGCGTTCGAGCTTCTCCCGCAGCACCGGAGCGATCGGCGCGTCGGCGTCGATCCGGACGGTCTGATTCACCCCCAGGGTCGATCGGACGAGCGCGTCCCGCGTTCCGGCCGCGATGATCCGGCCGTGGTCGATGATCGCGATGCGGTCGCAGAGCCGCTCCGCTTCTTCCATGTAGTGCGTCGTGTAAACGAGGGAGACGGAACGCGCCTTGAGCTCGGCGATCATCGTGTAGATCCGCTCCCGGGATTGCGGGTCGACCCCGACGGTGGGCTCGTCCAGCAGAAGCAGCTTTGGGGAGTGGATCGTCCCGGCCGCCATGTTCAGCCGCCGCCGCATCCCGCCCGACAGGCTCGAAGTCTTATCCTTCGCGCGGTCCGCGAGGCCGCTCCATTCCAGGCTGCGATCGATCGCGGATTCGAGCTCCGCGCCCGAAAGACCCTGGTAGCGGCCGAACGTCCACAGATTCTCGCGCGGAGTCAGCAGCGGATAGAGGGAGATCTCCTGAGGGACCCAGCCCCGCGAGGCGACGGCGTCCGGGTGCTGCGGCGGCTGCCCGAAGACGCGCAGGCTCCCCGCGTCCGGAACCACCCGCCCGACGACGCTTCGCACCAGGGTCGTCTTGCCCGCACCGTTGGGACCGAGCAGCCCGAGGATCTCGCCCGGGGGCATCTCGAGCGAGACGCCATCGAGCGCGACGATCCCGCCGAAGGACTTCTTCAGCTCCCGGACCTCGAGGGGCGGCGACGTCATGAAGGCGGGATCATTGACGGGAAAGCGGCCGGGAATCGGGACACGGGAAACGTGAAACGAAGGGAGGCCAGGTCCGATCGGTTGACGGAAAAGCACTCTGCCATGGGTCGGGCGGGCCGGTCCGTCGAGGGGGGTTGTCAGTCATCCGTTATGAGTTTTCAGTTGTCCGTTGTTGCTGTTTCGAGTCTGCGGTCTCCTCGATTCCCGATTCCCGATTCCGGCTCCCGTCTCTTCCCCCTTTGGCACCGTGACCTTCATCGAGACGTTCGAGTGGAAAGACGCCCGCTCTCCCGAAGTGGCCCACCAGACCCCGGAAGTGATGGCGGTGTGGGAGCCGATGGGAACGCACGCGGAGGAGATGCACTTTCTGCAGGTCGAGCCGGTTCTCTGACCGCGTGGCGAGGCTCGACGCCGCGGCGCGCCTCGAGCAGCTCACCGCCGCTTTCTCCGCTCTCTCGCATCCGACGCGGCGACAGATCCTGCTCGTCATCCGCTTTCGCGGCGGCGCCATGACCGCGGGAGAGATCGCCGGGCGTTTTCACTACAAATGGCCGACGGTGAGCCGGCATCTGCGCGTGCTCGAGACCACGGGGCTCCTCGTCCGGCGCCGCGAGGGGCGCCAGCACATCTACCGGCTCTCCCTCCAGAGCCTGGGACTCGTCAAGGAATGGATCCGATGGCTCGAAGCGGGGAGGAGATGAACAGTTCTCGGTTCTCAGTTCAGTTTTCAGTTTTCAGTTCCTGACCTTTGCGGCGGCTTGCTCGAAGCGCCGCAGCGCCGCCCGCGCCGCGTCCCGCCGCAGGGAGAAGGCCTCGACGGCGTCGGGGGTCGGCGCGGCGTCGCCGCTCTCGACGGCGTCCTGCAGCCGCAGAAGGGACGTCGCCGCTCTCTGCAGGGTCATCGGCATCTCGGTGGCCGGCTGATAGTCCTCGAGCAGGGGATCGGCCGTGCCCGCGATCTCGTCCAGAGGAGTCGGCGCGGGGTCGGCGGCCCGCGGCCCCCCGGCGGCGGCCGTCTCCCGAATCTTTCCGGCGCGACCGAGGGCTCTCGCGACCGCGACGCGCTCGGCTTCGATCTTCCGCGCGAGCTCGAACTGGAGCTGCAGGTCCGCATCGCTCGCCTTGACCCGAGGGTCCCGCACCACCGTGAGCGGGGCCGTCGAGATGCGTCCCGCGGCGGTCAGGCGCACCGTGTAGCGGCCGGGCGGCGCCCAGACCCCGGGACGGGAGGCGCCGCGGGCGGCGCGCAGCTCGTCGGGCGCCGCGTACCGCAGGTCCCAGACGAATCGATGCATCCCGGCCGAGGCCTCGGGAACTGCGCCCTCGGAGACCCAGTCCGGCGTCGAGGAGATCTTCTGAAGGTCCGGACCGGGCCGCGGGTCATCGCTCGACCAGCGGCGCACCAGCGTTCCAGCCGCGTCGAGGATCTCGAGCCTCACGGGCGACCCGGGGCGCGACCGCAGCGCGTAGTCGATCAGCGCTCCCGCCGGCGGATTCTGGCCGGCGGGCTCGTCCCTCGGTTCGGGCGTCCCCTGAAACGCGGCGGGATGAAAACGGACCGCGTGGCGCGGGGAAAAGAGCCACGCGTCGGCCGATGTCACCTTCGCGTCCAGTTGCTGAACGGGCGTCAGGTCGTCTAAGACCCAGAAAGATCGGCCGTGCGTCGCCACGACGAGGTCGTTCCCGCGGGTCGCGATGTCCCGGATCGAGCAGTGCGGCAGGTTCAACTGAAGCGGCTGCCATTGCTCGCCGTCGTCGAACGAGACGAAGACCCCCGTCTCGGTTCCCGCATAGAGCAGGCCGCGGCGGACGGCGTCCTCCCGCACGACGTTCACGAAGCTCGCCTCCGGAATGCCGCGGGTGCTGAGCGCCCAGGTCTTTCCGCCGTCCCGGGTGCGGTAGATCCAGGGCCGCAGGTCGTCCAGGCAGTGGCGATCGATCGCGGCGTAGGCCGTTTCGGGGTCGAACCGGGACGCTTCCAGGATTCCGACCTTCGACCACGGCGTCAGCGCGGCGGGAGTGACGTTGGCCCAGTGCGCGCCGTCGTCCCGGGTGATCCAGATGAGCCCGTCGTCCGTACCGCACCAGACGAGCCCGTCGCGCAGCGGGGACGGCGCAATCGCATAGACCACGCCGCGCCGCGGACCGGGCGTCGCGCTGTTCGACGCGTCCGCCGCGACGAGCGTCTCCGGAACCCCCGGGGCCTCGCGCGTCAGATCGGGGCTGATCTTCGACCAGTGTTGCCCTCCGTCGGTCGTCCGGAACAGGAACTGATTCCCGAAATAGAGCGCTTTCGGGTTGCGCGGAGAAAACGTCAGCGGCAGCGTCCATTCCCCGCGGTACTCGCCGGGGTGCGCCAGCACCGGATTCACGTCCTGCTCGCGGAGCGTCGTCTGGTCGAAACGGCCGACCGTTCCGCCGAAGACGACGTTCGGGTCCGTCGGATCCGGGGCGATCGCGCCGCTCTCCCCGCCCCCCGCGATCGGCCGCCAGTCCCGCAGCGTGATGCTCGGGTAGTCGGTCCGGGAGGGAACCGCGGCGGCCCCGGTGTCCTGCTGCGCGCCGTAGACCCAGTAGGGGAACCGGTTGTCCGTGATGACGTGGTAGAGCTGCGCCGTCGGCTGGTTGTACCAGGAGCTCCACGTCTGCCCGCCGTCCACGCTGATCACCGTGCCCTGGTCGGACGCGGTGATCATGCGCCTCGGATCCGCTGGGTCGATCCAGAGCTCGTGAAAATCGTCTCCGGTCGGATCTCCCTTCATCGGAAGAAACGTCGCGCCTCCATCCGTCGAACGGTAGATCGACGTGTTGCAGGCATAGACCGTGTCGGCGTTCCGGGGATCCACGGTGACGCCGGCGAAGTACCAGCCGCGCCCCCAGATCCGGGGATCCGAGGACGCGCGCTTCCACGTGCGGCCGCCGTCGCGCGATGCATAGAGCCCTCCCTCCTTCGCGTCGACCATCGCGTAGAGCCTGGAGGGATCGGAGGGGGCGAACGCCAGACCGATGCGGCCCAGCTTCTCGGCCGGCAATCCGCTGCCTCCCACCGGCTTCCAGGTATCGCCGCCGTCGTCGGACCGATAGAGGCCGCTGCCGGGGCCGTTCGACGGCGCGTACACGTTCCACGGTGGGCGGCGGGTCTGCCAGAGAGCGGCGAAGATCGTCTTCGTGTTGCCGGGAGAGAACGCGAGGTCGATCGCGCCGGTGTGCTCGTCTTTGAAGAGCACGCGCGACCACGTCTTTCCCCCGTCGCGCGAGCGGAACACGCCTCGCTCCGGGTTCGGACCGTATCCGTGTCCGAGAGCGGCGACGAACACGAGATCCGGGTCGCGCGGATCGACGAGGATCCGCCCGATCTGCCGCGTGTCGGACAGACCCACGTGCGCCCAGGTCCGGCCTGCGTCGATGGACTTGTAGACGCCGTTGCCGTGCGAGATGTCCGACCGCATGTCGGCCTCTCCGGAGCCGACGTAGAGGGTCTTCGGGCGAGAAGGGGCCACCGCGACGGCTCCGATTGAAGCGATCCTCTGCGAGTCGAAGATCGGCGTCCAGGTGCGTCCCGCGTTCATCGTCTCCCAGACGCCGCCTCCGACCGCGCCGAAATAGAAGTGGTCGGGCTCGCCCGGAACTCCCGCCGCGGAGAGCGCGCGCCCGCCGCGGAACGGGCCGATCAGGCGCCACTGCATGTCGGAGAAGAGCGAGGGATCGGGCGGCCTGGCCGGCGCGGGCCCCCCGAGCGCAGCGACCGCGCAGATCACTGAGAGAAAACGCACTGGCCGGGGATTATACGAAGCGGTTTCTAGCTCCGCGGGTCCGGGGGGCCGGCCTCTCCCGATTCCCGCCCCGCCGCCGCGAGCCACTCCTCGACCCGGCGGACCATTTCGCCGAAGCTCGGCGCGACGTAGAGCACCTTCTGATAGTCGGTCGGGTCGTACGGCGTACGCGCCATGGCCTCCAGATCGAACGGAAGGAGTGACGCGCGCCGTCCGAGATCGCCGAGCTCCCCATAGGACGAGAGCAGTCCCGCGCCGTAGGCCTTGACCTCGCCGCTTTCGAGCGCGACCCCGAATTCGAGGGTGTACCAGTAGAGCCGCTCGATCTGGCTCAACGTCTGCGGATCGGCCCGGAGGGCCGCTTCGCCGAAGGACCGGGAGAGATGGACGATTTCGGGCGCGAGGAAGCTCGTCGCATGTCCGACGAGCTCGTGGATCACGTCGGGCTCGGGCGTGTAGAGCGGCATGCTGTGGTGGCGCATGTACTGCGTCGAGCGGAAGACGCCGCGGCCGAGCGCGGAGAGAAAGCCGTGCGCGGAAATGAGGCCCGCGACCGGGAGCATCTCGATCCCCGGATGCCGTGTCAGCTCGTTGACTTCCAGGAGCTGCGGCACCCATTTCCTGTCGAGCGCCAACCGGTTTGCGGCCGACCGCCACTCCTTCACCGCGCGGCCGGCATGGAGGGGCGTCAGGTGTGTCCAGACGTTGCGCCACACCTCGTGCTCCTGGTCCGTGTACGCCACGAGCGGCGGCGGCTCCCGCTCGCGATGCTCGAGCGCGAGTTTCGCGATGGCGTCGCGGCGGGCGCGATAGACGGGATCCCGGAACCCCGGGTGGTCCGGGTTCAGGGCCACCAGCTGGTCGGGGGGCAGGAAGGGGTCCGACGCTGAATCCGGAGCCTCTTTCATCGGCGCAGTGATTCGGGGATCTCGCGCTCTCAGCGGGCGGGCGCGCCGACCCGGATCATGACCGCTTCCACCATCCGGTCGCACCGGGCGCCCATGAACGGGAAGATAGCCGACAGCGGAGTTCCCGCGCGGCCGAGCAGGTCCTGCCTGAGCATCGCGCGAGCCCGATAGAGGCGAGTCTTGACGACGTCTTCCGACAGTTCGAGCGACTCCGCGGTCTCGCGCGTCGAGAGCTCCTCCACCTCGCGCAGGACGAAGACGGCCCGGTAGGCGGCGGGCAGGGCCTCCACCGCCGCTTCGATGTAGGTTCGCATTTCCCGGTCGGCGGCCTCGGACTCGGGGTCCGGCGTTGGCGACGCGGTCACGGGCTCGATCTCGCCGGGAGAACGCGCCGTGCGCCGCGCGCGCCGAGACCGGGCCATCGCCTCGTGAACCGCGATCCGTGTGATCCACGTCGAGAACAGAGCACGCCCCTGAAAATCGCGCAGGTGAAAAAACGCGCGCACCCACGCCTCCTGCGCGACGTCTTCGGCTTCCGCGTCGTCCCGCAGCACGGCGCGCGCCGCCCGATAAACCCGCTGGTTGTATCGGCGCAGCAGCCGGGCGAAGAGCTCCGTTTCCCCGGCCTGAACACGCCGCACGATGTCTTCATCGGACGGCTCCAGTCGGTCTTCCCGCGCCGCGGGAACCAGTCGGTTTTCACGAGAAGTCATCGCTACCGCAAGAACCTACCAGCTTCTCCCGGTCGATCCCCGGGACCCAAGACTTTGCTTAGAAATCGCCCCGGCGAGGCGCCCCGACGGGCCCTCGTCTCTAGGACTTCGACTTGCCGGCGCCCTGGAGGCTCGAGATCCGGATCGCGTCGCCCGTCGCCTGGCCGGTCAGCTTGACGGCGGCCCCGGCGTTCGCATCGAGGCCCGCGTAGTCCTGGTTCTCGATGTTGTAGACCTTGTTGCCCGAGACGAAGACGTACTTGCCGCCGCCCTTTACGCAGGCGCGCGTGCAGTCCGCGTCCGACAGCTTCTTCCCTGCGTGCTCGATCGCCGACTTGTGCGAGTGGCCGCAGCTGCTGTCGCTGATCTTCCCCGTCCAGGTCTGGTCCGCCGCCAGCATCCCCGAGGCGCTAATCAGCACACCGAGTACGACCGCGAGAACTCTCCCCCTGTTTCCCATGATTTGCTCCTCCCTCGAAGGAGCCGCCGGCGAAAAAGCCGCGGCCTCGATGCATAGAGTCGGCAGAGGGCGAAAGGTGACGTCGTGAGTTCTCAGTTTTCAGTTCTCAGTTCTGAACTCTCAACTCTCAACCCTTAACTCTCAACTCTCTCACCCCCCGCCCCGAATCCGCCGCAATTTGCCGCGTGAATTCCATCGCCTCTCCGCCCGGGGGCCATCCCCGGTTGGTCTCATGACGGTGGACGCGGCCGTTTCGACCGCGTGCCGCCCGGCCACTCACGGCGCGGGCCAGCGAGGAGGATGGACATGGACACCCACTCGAGCTCTCCGGCGCCCGAGGCTCCCGATTCGCCGAAGGGGGGCCCGCGAGCCGCCTTCCGGCGCGCTCTGGATGGATTTCCGCGGCCCGGCTGGAGCGGGCCTGAGATTCCGAGGCGCAAGCTGCTTCTCGGGCTGGCGGTCCTCCTCGCGATCGTCTCCGGGCTCCTCTTTCTGCACGGCAGCTTTCGAACCGTGGACCCGGGGCACGCGGGAATCTCGGTTTCCCGGTTCACCGGGAGCCTCGAGACCCTTCCGCCCGGCGCGCACTTCCGGCCGCGGGCGCTGTACCAGATCCACGACGTTCGCGTGTCCGACCAGCTCCTGACGGGTCCGGAAGGCAGCTTCTCGGTGTCCACGAGGGAAGGCGTCGTGGCTCAGATGACGGTGCAGGCGCGTTGGGCGATCGACCGGAGCCGGCTGCTCTCCTCCTGGGCCGCCCTTCCGCCCAACCCGGAGCGCGAGCTGGTCGCCCCGGTGCTCGCCGCCGCCTTCCGTTCCTCGGCCTCGCGGTACGACGTGGCGAAGCTCGTCGGCGAGGGCCGGGATGAAATCGCGGCGATCTCCGGCCGCACGGCCCGCGCGCGGCTCGCCGAAAGCGGCGTGGTCCTCAAAGACGTTCTGGTCGCCAACGTGGTTCTCCCCGCCGAATACGAGCGGGGACGCGTCGCCTTCGTCGACGAGGTCCAGAGCACGGACCGCATGGCGGTGACGCTTCGCCTGAAGGAGAGGGAAGTCGAGAAGGCGAAGCTTGAAGCCGAAGCGCGAAAAGTCGCGGTCGTGAAGCAGGCGGAAGCGGCCGCCTCGCAGCGCCTGATCGGCGCGCGCGCCGAGTCGGACGCCATGAAGTACATCCTCACGCTCAAGGAAAAGGAGATCGAGCAGAAGAAGCTCGAGGCGCAGGGGGAGCGGCAGACGCGCGTCGAGCGCGCCCGGTCCGAGGCCGAGGTCACGAAAATTCAGGCGGACGCGGAAGTGCAGCGCCGCAAGCTGATCGCCGACGCCGAGGCCTATTCGATCCGCGCGACGTCTCTGGCCCAGTTCGAGGGTCTTCGGCGCGAGGCCGAGCTCGTTTCCGCCAATCCGCTTCTCATTCCGAAGACCTTCGCCGACCGGCTGTCCGACAAGGTGCAGGTCATCCTGACCCCGTCGATCGGCGGAGAAGCGTTCACCGGCGAAGTCATGAGGCGCGTGGCCAGCGGAGAGCCCGGCGTCGCGCCCCTTCCGGCCTCCGTCCAGGCCTCCCGGCGCTCCTCGAAACAGTAACGAACAGGCTTTCCAAAAAAGGAGGATCCCCATGTCCCGTTCCCGTCCGTCCTGGCGTCTTCGTCTCGCTCTCTGCTCGATGACCTTCCTGACCGGCGCGCACGCACACGCCCAGGCGGCCGCGCCGCCGCTCGCCTCCGCCCGCGGCGAGCCGGCGGGGTCCGACGTCTTCGTCATGGCGCGCGAAGCCATCCTGCGCGACAGGCCCTCGAAGGAGAGCCGCATGATCGGCAAGCTGCCGGGAGGGGCACGGCTCAAGCTCCTCGACGCCGGCGAAACGTGGGACAGGATCGAAGTGGTGACCTGCGAGCGGCCCGCAGGGGACTCGAAGGACGCGAAGAGAATTTCCTCTCTCGGGTTCGTCTCCCGCGACGTGGTCGCGACCTTCTCGCACGACGCCGCGGGTCTCTCAGACCTGATCGCCGCCGGCCGCGTGCTCTCCCAGAGCGAGGCGCACCGGCGATTCGCCGCGGCTTTTCTGCTCCGGGCGTCGGAGAGGCTGCGCGCGTCCGGCGCCCCGGACCCGTCGGTCGATCTCCTGCTGGGCGAGACGGCGGAGGCGCTCGCGCTCTCCGGCGGGCCGTTCCCTCCCGGCCTCGAGGTCGCGCGCGCGCCCGGAGAAGGCCCCTGGCGCTACTCGGGCGAAGCGTTTCTCCGCGCCTTCGCCTCGGCGGAAAAGACCGAGGGGGACGCTGCGGCCCGCCTCCGCGAGCGCGCGACGGCCGGGGCCCTCCGCCACCGCTATCCCGCGCCTTCGACGTCGCTGACAGCCGTCTGGCAGGAGACCGCGGACTGGCTTTCGCTCGCCGAGACTTCGCAGGAGCCCGCCGCTCTCCGTTGCGCGGCCGACCGCCTCGGCGCCGCGTCTTTGTCTCTCGGCCGCCTCCTGCTCGCCGCGGGACGCGCGGAGGACATCGACAAGCTCGAAAAACGCGTGCGGGCCGCGGGAGGCCGAACCGCCGCCCTCCAGCCGTCCGGGGTCGCGGGCCGGCGGCTCCTCTCCCGCGCTCAGATTCTGCGGTCGATGCGAGGCGACGGGACATCTCCCTTCCGGCAGGAAGCGCGGGCACGACTGGGTCCGAAGGAAGTCGCCGTCCGCATCGGAGGCGCGCTCGGAAAGCTCGAGCTGTCTTCGGAGACGTCGGTGGGAGGTACCCGGATTCCGGCGGTGAAGAAGCTCGCGATTCCGGTTCTCCCCGTTCCGGGATCTCTTCGGGTCTCTCCGGACGGGAAATCGGTCGCGTGGATCGAGGTGGTCTCCGCCTCGAAGCTCGTTCCGGTCGTGACGTCTCTAGAACGCGACGAGCCGGCGCGGGAGATCGCGTTTCTCTCCGAGGGAAGACCCCTGCGCGACAGCGCTCTGTCGCACGTCATCTCGACGCTCTCGGGCTATTCGCGGGATGGACAGAGGCTCGGGGTCGCCATCCAGGCGTGGAACGACACGCCCGGACCGGATCCCCGCTTCTCCGTTGTGTCGGTCGCCACAGGAGAGATCGTTTTCGAGACGTCGAAGGACACGAAGGCGTTCCAGCGCCTCATCCAGTAGCAGTCCCAGCGGGCCCGTGAGGGCCGATCTCCTCTTCGCGGGCGGCGCCCCCTCACCGCCCGCCTTTTTTTACGCCGGCGCGGGATCCAGGCTGGTCCAGTCGATGAGGATCTTTCCCGTATTCCGGTTCTGGCGCATGCGGGTGAACGCTTCCGCCGCGCGCGCCGGCGGGTAGACCGAGTCGACCGTGACCCGGAGGCGGCCCGCGTCGAAGGCCGGGAGAACGTCCCTCTCGAAACGCCGGACGAGCGCCGCCTTCTCCTGGCGCGGCCTCGCCCGAAGCATGGACCCGATCACGCGCGCGCGCTTGCCCATCAAAGCGCCGAGGTCGAGCGTTGCCGACGCTCCCGAGAGTGTCGCGATGAAGACGACGCGCCCGCCCGTCGAAAGGAGCGCGAGGTCCGCCTCGAGGGTCTTCGCGCCGACGGGATCGAGGATGACGTCAACGCAGCCGGGGCCCCACTGCCTCTCGACTTCCGCAACGAGATCGTCGGCCGACGTGTCGACGGCCAGGTCCGCCCCGGCCGCGGTCAGGGCGAAACGCTTTTCTTTCGTCCGGGTGGTCGCCGCGACCCTCGCACCCAGAAACTTCCCCAGAGCCACGGCCGCGAGGCCGACTCCGGACGCGCCCGCGTGCACGAGAAGCGTCTCGCCCGCCCGCAGACCCGCCTCCTCGACGAGATTGAGGTAGGCGGTCAGAAAGGCCTCCGGGATCCCCGCCGCCGACACGAGGTCGAGAGAGCGAGGCGCCGGAAAGATCTGCCCGGCCGGGACCGCCACCCGTTGCGCGTGGGCCCCTCCCGCCACCAGGGCGCACACGGCCTCCCCGCTTTCCAGAGTCCCGGAGACTTCGAGTCCCAGGATCGAAGGCTCTCCGGGCGGAGGGGGATAACGGCCCGCGATCTGGGACAAGTCGGCGCGATTGACGCCGGACGCCCTGACGTGAAACAGCACTTCATCGCGAGCCGGCACGGGCTCGGCGGTTTCCGCGACCGTGGCGACGTACTCGCCTCCGCGCTCCTTCACGTCGAGGAACCTCATCGCCGCAAGATCTCCCGCGACGCCGGCCTTCGCAAGCGTTTAGACTTCCCGCGCATGCCGGGATTCGCGGTGGTTCTCCTCCTGCTCTCCGCGTCCGCGGCCGCGGCGAGGCCCGCGGCCGATCCCGACGTCTCGTCGGCGCGGCAGGCGCGGGCGGCGGTGGAGCGCGGGCTGGCGGCTCTGGGCGGCGAAGAAGCGGCCCGCCGGGCGGCCCTCGTCTCGATCCGCTACGAAGGAGACGTCGTCCATCGCCATCAGAGCCGCCGTCCGGAGCCTCCCTATCAACGCTCCAGGATGTCCGGCCTTCTCGTTCAGGACGTGGATGGCCGAAGGTTCTCCCACGAGCTCGATTTCGGGTATCTCGGAGGATTTCGCAACCACACCCGCGTCGTGACCAACGGGAAAGAGGCGTGGTCCGTCAACTTCGTCGACCGCCGCACGACCTCTCTCGGCGCGCCGTCGGCGGGCCAGCTCATGAATTTCCACCGATGGCTTCCCCACCTTCTGCTCCTGGACGCCCTGGACCGCCCCTCGCAGCTTCGCCATCTCGGGCGGTCGCGGCATTCCGGCCGGGAGGTCGAGCTCGTCTCGTGGCCCACGCAGGACGGACCCAACATCACGCTCGCCTTCGACTCGAAGACGCACCGCCTGCATTCGATCTCGTTCGTGCTGACGGACCCGTTCCTCGGAGACGCCGCTTACGAGAGAATTTTTCCCGACTATCGATCGGTCGGCGGCGTCTGGATGCCGACCGGCCGGATCAGCCGTCAGGGCGGCGAGACGGTCGAGGAGCTTTCTTTCGTGGAAGTCGGCCGCCCGTCCGCGGTCTCGTTCGAGAAGCCGGCGGACTTCGAGATCTTTCCGTCCGCGCCGGCGATCACGCCCTCGATCGTGGAGCTCGCGCCCGGCGTCTTCCTGCACCGCGCCGCCTACAACAGTCTGTTCGTCGACCTCGGAGACTCCCTGCTGGCGGTCGAGTCGCCCGGCGACGACTCGGTGTCCCGCGCGGCGATCGTCCGCATGAAGGAGAAGTTTCCGGCCAAGCCGATCTCGACCGTCGTGGTCACGCACCATCACCAGGACCACGCCGGCGGCGTTCGCGGCTATCTCGCCGAGGGCGCCGACCTCCTCACGACCCCGGGAAACGTCGCTTTCTTCCAGACGGTCAGCCGCGCGGAGTTCCACGTCGAGCCGGACGGGCTCTCGCGG
>JBBRDK010000065.1:0-19987 GCA_038203955.1 Thermoanaerobaculia bacterium
CCCGGCAGCGTCCGCCAGGGGATCCCGTCGCCATCGACGTCTCGATATCTGGCGAACTCCTTGTACTTCTGCATGTGAGCGGAGAATTCCTCCGCGGTCCGGATCACCTTGCCGCGGTCGACGCCCTTGTCGGGGTACGGACATGGCTCCGCCATCCAGTTGTTCATCCCGAGGTCGAGATCCATCATCACGAAGACCGGCGTCTGGAACCGCTCCGCGAGATCGAAGGCCTCCATCGACAGGGTGTAGCACTCCTCGACGGAGGCGGGGATCACCAGGATGTGGAACGCGTCCCCCTGCGACAGGCAGTACGTCGAGAGGATGTCGCCCTGCATTGTCCGGGTCGGCAGCCCGGTCGAGGGGCCGACGCGTTGCACGTCGAAGATGACGGCCGGGATCTCCGCGTAATAGCCGAGCCCGACGAACTCGGCCATGAGCGAGATGCCCGGCCCCGAGGTCGTCGTCATGGCGCGAGCGCCAGCCCATCCCGCTCCCAGGATCATCCCGGCGGCGGCGAGCTCATCCTCCGCCTGCACGATCGCGAACGTCGGCTTGCCGGTGATCGGGTCCTTCCGATATTCACGGCAGTAGTCGATCAGGGACTCCGCCAGCGAAGAAGACGGCGTGATCGGGTACCACGCGACGACGTTGACGCCCGCCATCATGCAGCCGATCGCAGCGGCGGCGTTGCCGTCGATCATGACCTTCCCGGCGTTCTTGTTCATGCGCTCGAGCCGGAAGGGGTCCGCCTTCTTCAGGTTCTTCTCGGCCCAGTCCCAGCCGCCCTGGATCGCGGTCCAGTTGACCTCGATCGCCTTCTCCTTGCCATGAAACTGCTTCGAGAGGGCCTTCTGGATCTCTTCGCGGTCCACGTTCAAGAGCCACGCGGCGACGCCGACGTAGATCATGTTGACCACGAGCCGGCGCAGCTTGCCGTCGTGGACGAGCTCCAGAACCAGCTTCGAGAACGGGACCGGATAGAAGTGCACGTCGTTGCGGAGCGTGTCGAGCTTGAGGTTCTCCTCGTAAATGATGGCGGCGCCGGCGTGGACCGTGCGGACGTCTTCGTGCGCCGTCTCCGGATTCATGCAGATCAGGACCCCGACGTCCCGCCGCCGGGCGATGAAACCGTCTTTGGACGCGCGGATCGTGAACCAGGTGGGGAGGCCCTGGATGTTGGAAGGGAAGAGGTTCTTGCCCGAGACGGGAATCCCCATCTGGAAGATCGCCCGCATCAGGATGCTGTTGGAGGACTGGCTGCCCGAACCGTTGGCCGTAGCGACGTGGATCGAGAAGTCGTTCACGACCGATGGGCCGAGAGGGGCCTCCGAGGGGATCTTTTCTTCGAGGACAGCGCTCACGAGAGACTCCTTTTGCGACATTCCCGCGCATTCCCGGGGGGACTGGGATGATAACAAACGGAGGGGCTTTTCACCGGGCGGCCGACGGCGGTGAGCGCACCTCCGGCGCCCGTCGAGGCTGAAACGGCCCTGCGGCGCCGGGGTCGACGCCCATAGAATCCGCCCGGAGGTTTCGCATGAGCAGCCGTTCCTCCCGACGAGCGATCTCCGGGCTTCTCTTTCTTCTCGCCTCTACCTCCGCCGCGCCCGCGCGCGCGTTTCGCTTCGACGATCTCGCGCGCATTCAGCGCGTGGGCGGGTTCTCTCTCTCACCGAACGGCCAGTGGATCGCTTACGGCGTCGGCACGCCGGACGTCGTCGCGAACCGGACGCTCTCCGCGATCTGGCTGGCGAGCACGGCAGGCGGTGCGCCGCGGCGGCTGACGTCGGGCGACAAGCAGGATTCCAGTCCTGCCTTCTCGCCCGACGGGAAGACGATCGCGTTCCTTTCCAACCGCGAGGGCGGATCTCAGATCTGGTTGATTCGCCTCTCGGGCGGCGAGCCTCAGAAGGCGACTTCCTTCCCCACGGAAGTGAACAGTTTCCGATGGGCGCCCGACGGCCGCTCCTTCGTCGTGGCTTCCGGCGTCTTTCCGGATTGTCAGGACGTCTCCTGCCTGGAGAAGCGGGTGAAGGCGCGCGAAGGGGCCGCGATCAAGGCACGGGTGGCCGAGCGGCTTCTGTTCCGCCACTGGGACGCCTGGCAGGAAGGTCTCCGGACGCACCTCTGGAGGCTGCCCGCCGATCCTGGCGGTCCCGCGGCGGCCGACCTGACGCCGGGCGATCGGGACGCGCCGGCCTTCGCGGTCGGCGGCGGAGAGGACTACGAGATCTCGCCCGACGGCAAGGACCTCGTGTACGCATCCAACCCGGACAAGCTCGAGGCGGCTTCCACGAACGCCGACCTCTGGGTGATTCCGTACGCGGGCGGCGGCAAGCCGACGGACCTGACCCCGGGAAATCCCGCCTTCGACGGCTCGCCTCACTTTTCCCCCGACGGAAAATGGATCGCGTACCGGGCGCAGCGGCGGCCGGGATTCGAGGCGGACCGGTTCACGCTCATGCTCCTCGACCGCCTCTGCGGCCGAGCGCGCGAGCTGACGCCCCGTTTCGACGACTGGGTCGAGGAGATCGCGTGGGCGCCGGATTCGCGCTCGATCTACTTCGTCACGACCGTCCGCGCGCACGGCACCATCTTCCGGGTCGGCCTCGACGGCGGGTCTCCCGCGCCGCTCTGGACGGGAGGCACCCCCGCTCACCTGCAACCGTCTCGCGACGGGCGGCGCCTCTTCTTCCACGCGAGCTCCGCCACGCACCCTCCCGAGATCTACGCGATCGATACCGCCGGCGGGAAAAATGCCAACGCCCTGACGTATACGAACGACGCCTTCCTGAGCGAGGGCGCGTTCGGGTTGAACGCCTCGGAGCGGTGGGTCGCGGCCTCCGACGGCGCGAAGCTGCACGGATGGCTCGTGCTTCCTCCCGGATTCGACGCGTCGCGGCGGTACCCGGCGGTTCTCCTGATCCACGGAGGCCCCCAGGGCGTGTGGGGGGACGGCTGGTCCACGCGATGGAACCCGCAGGTCTTCGCGGGGTACGGCTACGTGGTCTATGCGGCCAATCCCCGCGGCTCGACGTCCTTCGGCCGGAAGTTCCTCGACGAGATCACCGGCGACTGGGGCGGAAAGGCCTACGACGACTTAATGCGGCAGACGGACGACCTCGCGTCGCTGCCCTACGTCGACAAGACGAAGATCGGCGCCGCGGGCGGGTCGTACGGCGGATGGATGGTGAACTGGCTCCTGGGGCACACGGACCGTTTCGCCGCGTACGTCTCCCACGACGGGATCTTCGACACGAGATCGATGGCTCTCGAGACCGAGGAGCTCTGGTTCCCGAAGGCGGAGTTCGGCGGCTGGCCGTGGACGTCCGACGTCTACGAGAAATGGAACCCCTCGCGCTTCGTCGAGAAATTCCGCACGCCGACGCTCGTCGTGACCAGCGAGAAGGACTTCCGCGTCCCCTTCGGGCAGGGCCTCCAGCTCTTCACGGCGCTCCAGCTGAAAAACGTCCCTTCCAGACTGCTGACGTTTCCGGACGAGGGGCACTGGGTCTTGAAACCGGGGAACTCGCGCCTGTGGCACGCCACCGTGATGGACTGGCTGCACCGGTATCTGGGAGGCGCCGAGGCGGACTCGAAGGCGCTCGAGACGACGTATTCGGTCGCGAAATGAAGGTGCGGCGCGGTTGATTGGGGGGGGACGGCCCCCTCCTTCCCGCTAGCTCGCCGCTTCCGCCGGCACGCACCGCTCCGACGCCCACTCGCGAAGCGCCGCGATCTGCTCGGAGCGCACGACAGACAGGGGGCGCGTGGAGCGCAGGGCGACTAAGATGTTCGTGGTGTCGAGCAGCGAACCGGTGCCCCGTGAGTCGTAGAGCGCCGACACGATCACCTGCTCGATTTCGGCGCCGGAGAATCCGTCGGATTCCGCAACGAGGCGATCGAGGGCGAACTTTTTCGGATCCTCGCCCCTCGAGGCGAGATGAAGCGAAAAGATCTCCGCGCGCGCCGCGCGACCCGGCAGGTCGACGAAAAAGACCTCGTCGAAGCGGCCCTTTCGCATCATCTCCGGAGGCAGCTCCTGCACCGAATTGGCGGTCGCGATCATGAAGACTCGGGCGGTCCTCTCCTGCATCCAGGTGAGAAGAGCCGCCACGAGGCGCTTGGAAACGCCGCCGTCCGATTCCGAGGAGCGAGAGGAGGCGAACGCTTTCTCGATCTCGTCGATCCAGAGCACGCAGGGGGCCATCCGTTCGACCCGCTTCAGGGCGTCGCGAAGGTTTCTTTCCGATTCGCCGATGTAGGGCGCTAAGAGGCGGCCCGCGTCGAGCGAAAGCAGGGGCAGCCCCCACGACGCGGCGACGGCCTTGGCGGCGAGGCTCTTGCCGCAGCCCTGCACTCCGAGGATGAGAAGGCCGCGCGGCGGGTCGAGCGGCTTCGCTCCGGGCGGGGGGAGAAATCCGACTTTCCGAGAGGCGATCCATTTTTTCAGGCGGGCGAGCCCACCGACCGACTCGAGCCCCTGCGGCGACGGAAAGAACTGGAGCAGGCCCCCGGTCTCGACGAGCGTCTTCTTGCTCTCCCGGATCCGCGGGCGGTCCGCGGCTGTCAGCGCGTCGTCGTCCACGATCGCGCGGGCCAGCGCCCGCTCCGCCTCGAAGGACGTGAGCCCCTGAAGGTCGGTGACGAGGCCCTCGACGTCCTCCGGGGTGAGGACCACCCGGACATGCTTTCCGTAGCGCCGGATCGTCTCCGAGACGAGATGGCGAAGGTCGTCGGGACCGGGAAGCGCGAAGTCGAACCGGATTCCGAGCTCGTCGAGCTCCGCCCGCGCCGGAAGCGCCGGCCCGACCAGAACGAGCGTGCGCGCGGACCCGGCAAACTCCTGCGCGGTCTCGCGCAGCGTCCGGAGCGTGGTCGGGTTGTCGAGATGCGCCTGCGGGTCCTTCAGAATCCAGACCCCGTCTCCGGTGGCGGTCCGAATCTGCTTGAGGGCCACGGTGAGCTCGCAGGTCTTCGGCTGGTCGGCGGGATGGCAGGGCGAAAGGCCGCTTGCGGCGCTCCACGTCGAGACGGGCAGGGAGAGCTCGCCGGCCACGCCGCGCACGAGCGACTCGAAGCGCTTCTCCTCGACCGTCTCGCACAGCACGAGCGGGTTCTTCGACCGGAAGAGCGCGGCGAGGTCTCGGGCGGGAAGGTCCAAGTGTTGAAAGTGTAAAGGATGTCGAGCGTTGAGCGTCGAGCGTCAAGCGTCCGGAAGAGAGAGGCGAATAGACGACACTCTCGACGGCGCCGATCGGAGTCTCGCCGCGTGGCAACACAACGCTCAACGCTGAACCCGTCTCTCATAAGATCCCTGCATGCCCGCGCCGCGGCGGATCGTCTCGCTCTGTCCTTCCATCACCGAGACGATCGTGGCGCTCGGCGGGTTGAAGCAGCTCGTTGCCGCGACCCGATTCTGCGTCCGGCCTGAGGGGCTCCTCTGGGGGTTGCCGCGGATCGGCGGGACCAAGAATCCGGATCTCGCCAGGATCCTGGACTTGAAGCCCGATCTCGTTTTCGCCAACCAGGAGGAGAACCGCCGCGAGGACGTCGAGGCGCTGCGCGCCGCCGGCGTCGAGGTTTTCGTGAGCTTTCCTCGGACCGTTTCCGAGGTTCCGGACGAGATCCGGAGGTGGGCAGTACGCCTGGGCTCGCCGGCGGAAGGGGACGCGCTCGCCCGCCGCCTCGAAGGCGAGATCGGCGTCCTCGAGGCCGCGCCGCGGCCTCCGCCGTTTCTCTACGCCTACTGGATCTGGAAGGACCCCTGGATGACGGTCTCGGACGACACGTACATCGCCGACCTCATCGCGCTCGCCGGCGGCGTCAACGTGTATGGAAGAGAACCGGACAGATACCCGGAGACATCTCCGGCCGACTCGCTGACCCGCGGCGCCGACGTCCACTTCCTCCCGGACGAGCCATTCCCCTTCACGGCCGAGAAGCACGGGGCGGAGTGCGAACGGCTCTTCGGTTCCGAACGAGTTCGCCTCTTCGTGTCGGGGGACGACTTCTGCTGGCACGGCGCGCGGACTCTGGACGGCCTAGCGCGCGTCCGCGCGTTGCGCGCCGGATTCGGGGAGTAGGTCTCAGAGAATCGCGATCTAGTTGACCGCGGAGTACCGCGGCCGTCTCGCTCCCGTTGGTCGCTCGGCTCCCGTTATCCCCGGCGGTTCAGCAGGTCGAGGAACTCCTCGCGGACCGGCCGGTTGTAGAAGATCCCCCGGATCGCCGAGGTCACGGTCAGCGCGCCCGGTTTCTTGATTCCGCGCATCTCGACGCAGAGGTGGCGCGCTTCGATGACGACCATCACTCCCTGCGGCGTCAGCTTCTCGGAGAGGAAGCCCGCGACCTGCTCCGTCAACCGCTCCTGCAGCTGCGGGCGCTGGGCGTAGAAGTCGACGATGCGCGGCATCTTCGAGAGGCCGATGATCTTGTCGTTCGGGATGTACGCCATGTGGGCGTGCCCGTAGAACGGCACCAGGTGGTGCGAGCACATCGAGTAGAACGGGATGTCCTTCTCGATGACCATCGCGCTGTAGCGCTCGTCATTCGGAAAGAGCGTGACTTTCGGCTCGGCTCCTTCGTCGAGGCCCCGAAAGAGCTCGAGGTACATCTTGGCGACTCGCTCGGGCGTCTCGGCGAGATTGGGGTCCGCCAGATCGAGGCCCAGGATCCGAAGGATGCTTTCGACGTGCTTCGCGATCTCGGGGATTTTTTCCGGGTGGGCAATAGCGGCGACGGCGGTCTCCTCTGTCATGGACGATCCGGTCGCGACGTCGAGTCGGGTGCGGCAATCATGAGCATCGCTTCTCCTCGGCGGGAACCGGCATTCTAGATCAGCCTGCCCCGGGAGGACGGGCCGCGCGCTTTCTACGAAATCGTCTTCCGGAACGCCCGGGTGCTGCCTGCCACCAGCACGACGGCAATCGCGAAGAGAGCCGCCACGTTGCGCCAGAGGTCCGTGAAGTTCGCCCCGCGAATGATGATCCCGCGGGCGATCGCGATGAAGTGGGTGGCGGGGAGGATCGATGACACGTATCGCAGCGGCCCCGGGATCGAAGAGAGCGGAAAAATGTATCCCGAGAGCATGATCGACGGGAGCAGAAACATCTGAGCGAACTGCGTCGCCTCCATCTGCGTTTTGGCCCGCGAGGAGATCAGGAGGCCGAGGGAGAGCAGGGCGAACAGGTACACGACCGAGAGGGCGAGCAGCAGGGCGAGATTCCCGTGGATCGGGACGCGGAAGACGAGAGTCATCAGGAGCAGGATGAGGATGAGCTGAAGAAATCCGAGCGCCAGGTACGGGAGGAGCTTTCCCAGAATCACGCCGATCGGGGAGGCCGGAGTCACCATCAGCTGCTCGAGCGTGCCCCGTTCCCGCTCGCGCACGATCGCGTAGGCGGCGAGAAGGGTGCCCGAGAAGGTCAGCAGGATCGCCACGAGCCCGGGAATCAGAAGGTTCGCGCTGCGGGAATCCGGATTGAAGAGGAAGAGCGGGTGCGCCCGAACGGGAAGCTCGCGGGTCCCCGCGCGGGAGAGCAGCTCGCCGAGGGACTCCGAGAGGGTCAGCCCGTTGGCGGCCGCGAGCGCCTGGCCCGAGATCGAGGAGTCGGATCCGTCGATCAGGACGAGGACGTCGGCGGCCTGGCGGTTCAGGCGGCGGCGCGCGTAGTCCGGGGGGATCTCGACCCCGACGGAGGCGCGTCCGGCCACGATCCGCTCCCGCATCGCCGTCCGGGACGGGGCGTACTCGACGACGTCGAAGAAGCTCGTGTTGGTCAGGTCGCGCACCAGGGTCCGGCTTTCCTCGCTGCGGGACAGGTCGAGGATCACGGTTTTCACGTGCCTGACGTTGGTGTCGATCAGGCCGAAAAGCACCAGCTGGAAGGCCGGAAGCAGAAGCGTGAATCGCAGAGTACCCTTGTCGCGGAGCATCTGCTTCGCCTCTTTCTTCAGGACCGCGACGAAGCCCCTCACGCTCTCGTGGCTCCCGGCGCGGGGGCCGCCACCGGAACGTCGCCCCTCTTCTCGAGCTGCAGCCGCGTCAGCCGGACGAAGACGTCCTCGAGAGACGCGTCGATCGTGCGGATGTGAACCGGCTCGCCGGCGGCCTGTTCGAGATCCCGGGCTATCGCGGCGTCGGAAACGTCGTCGCGGACCAGGATGTGCAGCGCGTTGCCGAAGATGGTCAGGTCGAGGACGTACGGGAGGGCGCGGGCCTGCCCCATGACGGCGGCGACGCCGCGCTCGCACGCGGCCTCGACGCGGCGAGTCCCGCTCGGCGTGATCTCGGGCAGTTTCGTGAGCTCGTCGGGGGAGCCCTCCACGAGCATGCGCGACAGGTACAGGTAGGCGACCCGGCCGCAGCGCTCCGCCTCGTCCATGTAGTGGGTCGTCACGAAGAGAGTGACACCCTCCGCCGCCAGCGCGAAGAGAAGGTTCCAGAGCTCGCGCCTGGCGACCGGATCGATTCCCGCCGTGGGTTCGTCCAGGAAAACCACGCGCGGCCGGTGCATCAGCGCCGCCGCGAGCGCGAGGCGCTGCTTCCAGCCGCCCGACAGCTGCCCGGCCAGACGGGAACGATAAGGGCCGATCGAAGTCAGCTCGATCGCCCACTCCCGGCGTTCCTGGAGCTCCACATTCTTCAGGCCGTAGACGGACGCGAAGAAATCGAGATTCTCGTCCACCGTGAGGTCTTCGTAGAGGGAGAACCGCTGCGAGACGTATCCGATGCGGCCGCGGATCGCCTCGCTCTGCTTCGCGACGTCGAGGCCGTCGACCCATGCCCGGCCCTCGGTCGGAGCGAGCAGGCCGCACAGGATGCGTATCAGCGTGGACTTGCCGGAGCCGTTTGGACCGAGCAGGCCGTAGATCTCGCCCCGCGGCACCGCGAGCGTCACGCGGTCGAGCGCCCGGACCCTGCCGAAGTCCCGCGAGACTCCCTCGACGCGAATTCCGAAGCCGTCGTCGCTCACGGCGCCTCCGAGATCACGACGGAAGCCGCCATGCCGGGCTTCAACTCCGGCGCCGGATCGATCGCGATTTTGACGCCGAACACCGTGTCCATCCGCTGTTCCAGAGTCTGGACGTTGCGAGGCGTGTATTCGGCGGCTGTCCGGATCTCGACCACGCGGCCGGGGAAGCTGCGGTTCGGAAACGTGTCCACGCGCACGGAGGCGCTCTGTCCGATCCGCACGCGGCCGAGCGACGGCTCCGGGACGTAAACGCGGACCCAGATCTGAGACGGCTCGATCAATTTCGCCACGGGCTGATTGGCAGCGACCAGGTCGCCGGGCCGCAGGTCGATCGACTCGAGGACTCCGTCCGCGGGAGCGGCCACGACGGATTCCTGCCTCTGCCGCTGCAGGTAGGCGAGCTGCGCCTCCTCGCGCTGCAGGGCCGCGCGGCCGGCGGCGACGTCCTCCGGGCGGCTGCCACGCTCCTTTTCCCGGAGGGTCTCGAATGACGTGCGGGCCGCCGTCGCGACGGTGTCGTACTGTTGCTGGCCGATGACGCCCTGATCGAGCAACGCGCGCTGGCGGCGTCGCTCCCGCTCGGCGTTGTCGGCCTCCGCGCGGGAGCGCGCCACGTCTTCCGATCTCGGGCCGCGCTCGATGCGCGCCAGGTTCGCCTTCGCCTCCGCGACCCGGGCGTCCTGCTGCCGAAGCTGGAGCTCGATCAGGTCCGTTTCGAAGACGACGAGCGGCTGCCCCCGCGAAACGCGGGCGCCTTCCGCGACCGGGACCTTCGCGACGCGTCCCCCGAGAAGCGATCCGACCTCGACGTCCCGCGCCTCGATCGACCCGGAGAGAACGAGCGGCTTCTCCCCGCCCCGCGAGCGGAAGGCCCAGAACGCGCCTCCCGCGGCGAGGATCACGGCTCCGAGGAGGATCGCGCGCTTCTTCATGGTGTCGTTCCTTTCGAGATCGCGCCTCGCTTCCAGACGTCGATCAGGGTGTCCAGGTACTCTTCGAGCGGCAGCGGATCCTCGAGCGCCTGCACGACCTCCTGCAGCATCACGAACGAGTGCAGCGAAGCGGCGAAGGCCACGGCCGCGGCGCGGGGGTTTCGAAGGCGAACGCGGCCGGCGCGCCGCGCCCGGCGCAGGTAGTCCTCGAGCAGCTTCAGGTTGCGCTGAGGCGGTGTGGGGTGGGAGGCCGGATCGAAGGGCAGGGGGAGACGGCCGAGGCCAGGCACTCTTTTGAAGTGCACCCAGCGGCCGAGGCTCTCGTGCAGCTTGGCCTGGATGAAGGGCACGAACGCGTTGGCCACCTGGCGGAGCACCGCGGCGGGGTCCGCGTTGCCCGGCACCTGCGCGAGGAAAGCTAGGGGCAGCATCTCGGGACCGGGCGTCTCGCCCATCGCGGCGGTGAAGAGGGCCTGCTTCGTCGGAGCGTGGCGGAGGAGCGCCGCAGGGGACACCCCCAGCCGGCCGGAGATGTCCGCCAGCGTCGTGCCGTCATAGCCGCCTCGCACGAAAGCGTCGCGCGCGGCAGCCAGGACCTGTTCGCGGCGGACCTTGGCGGGCCTTCCCATAGATAAATAAATATTTAGTAATTTAGTTAAGATGTCAAGGCGCGAGGGTTCGGTCGTCGTCAGTCGAGAGTCCAGAGTTCGGCTCCCGATTCCCGATCTGGTTGACCGCGGAGTACCGCGGCCGTCTCGCTCCCGTTGGTCGCTCGGCTCCCGTTTCCCGGCTCTCAGGCCCCCCGGCGCCCGGCCAACCAGGCCGCGAACTCCTCCGCGCTCTTCGCGTTCAGCGTGGCCGCCGCCGTGACCCAGCCCTTGCGGGCGATGTTGATCCCGTAGGGCACGAGGCCGATCTCGCCGACCGAATGGGCGTCGGGGTCGATCGCCATCGGGATGCCGCGGCGGACGGCGCCCTGGCAGAACCGCCAGTCGAGATCGAGCCGGTCGGGTGAGCAATTGATCTCGACCGCGCATCCGGATTCGGCCGCGGCGTCGAGAACCGCCTCGACGTCGACCTCGATCGGGCTTCGCGACAGGAGGAGCCGTCCTGTCGGATGCCCGAGGACCGTGACGCGCGGATTGCGCACGGCACGGATGAGCCTCCGCGTCTGCTCCTCCCGGGGGAGCCCGAACCGGGAGTGCACCGAGGCCACGACGACGTCGAATCCCGCCAGGAACTCGTCGCCGAAATCGATCGACCCGTCCGCCAGGACGTCGGCCTCGGTGCCGTGGAAGATCGTGAGCTCGGGGAAAGCGGGGCGGATCGCGCGGATCGCGGCGCGCTGGAGCAGAACGCGGTCCGGCGTGAGCCCGCCCGCGTATCCAGCAGTCTGGCTGTGGTCGGTGATGGCGACCCACTCGTATCCCGCGTCCCGAACGGCGGCGAGCATGTCCTCCAGAGAATCCCGCCCGTCGGATTCCGTGGTGTGGACGTGGATCAGCCCGCGCAGGTCCTTCCTCGAGACCAGGGCCGGAAGATGCCCCGCCGCGGCGGCTTCGATCTCCCCGCGGCCTTCCCGCATCTCCGGCTCGACATACGCCAGATCCAGGGCACGATAGATCTCCGCCTCGGTCGCACAGGCGATTCTCCGCGTCGAAGTCCCGCCGAAGAGGCCGGACGGGTCGAGCCGCAGCCCCTTCTCCTCAGCCCGGAGGCGCAGTCCCTCGAGGTGCTCGGGGCTTCCCGTCGCGTCGAGAAGGGCGGCCGCGTATTCCTCGGGGCTCACGGTCTTGAGCGTGATCAGGAGGCCATCGGCGAGGCGCACCCGGGCGCGATCGTTCTCGAGTGGCAGCGACTCAGCGGCCCCCGGCACGGTCGAAAACGCCTCCGCGAGCGCCGGCGCGTCGCCGGTTTCGGCCACGAAATCCGCGCTCTGGACCACCTCCGACCGGCGCCGGAGGCCGCCTGCGAGATCGATCCTCCGCGCCGATCCTTCGAGCGCCAGAAGCACGTCCTCGGCGCGGGCGCGCGCCCGCGAATACTTGTGAAGCCCGGCGCCGGCGCGCACGATCGCGATTCCCTTCAGGATCTTCTCGACGCTCTTCGGGCCGAACCCCGGTACGGCGGCGATCCGGCCGTCCCGGCAGGCGTCCTCCAGGGCGGCGAGCGAATCGACCCCGAGCGCGTCGTGCACCTGCTTCGCCTTGCGGGCGCCAAACCCGGGGATCCTCAGGCACTCGCGCAGGCCCGGTGGAAACGCGGCGCGCAACTCGTCGTAGTAGGGGAGCGATCCGGTTTTGAGGAGCGTGTCGAGGTTGGCGAAGAGACCCGGCCCGATCCCCTTGACGCGGCGGATCTCCCCGGAGCGCACCGCCTCGGCCAGATCTCCCTGGAACCCCAGGATGGCGCGCGCGCCGTTCTCGTAGGCGCGCGCCTTGAAGGGATTCTCTCCCTTCAGCTCGAGCATCGCGGCGATCTCCTCGAGCATCCGCGCCACCTGCCTGCGCTCCACGCGCGGATCTTATGGTGCCGCGGGCAGGTCTCTCCGGAACGGTTGTTGCAGCGCGACGCCGTCGGAGAAAGAAAGGAGAACCGATGTCGAACATCGCCAAGATCATCGAGGTCGTCGCGTCGTCTCGCGAAGGCTGGGAGGACGCCGTCCGCACGGCGGTGCGCGAGGCGTCGAGGACCGTCCGCGGCATCACCGGGGTGGACGTACAGGATTGGACCGCTCGAGTCGAGGATGGAGAGCTCGTCAACTACAAGGTCAACGTGAAGATCGCTTTCGGCATCGAAGGCGAGGCCGGCGATGAGGGCGGCACCGCCGATCGCGAAGAGGATCGACGGGGCTCCTCCGGAAAGAAGGTGCGCAAGGGCCGCAAGAACAGGTAAGCGGGCGCGGGCCGTTGCCGTTCCCGATCGCGCTGGCCAAAAACTGACGACGGAAAACGGAGAACTGTTTAAGATCGGCGGGTGCGCGTCGATCTGCACAGTCATTCGACCTGCTCCGACGGACTGGACCGTCCGGCGGAGCTCGTACGCCACATGGCGTACGCGAGCATCGACGCGTTCGCGCTGACTGACCACGACACGCTCCAGGGTCTTCCCGAGGCGCGCGAGGAGGCGCAAAGGCTCGGCATCGAGCTCATCTCCGGCGCCGAGATCTCGGCGGACTTCCGGGGGCAGGACGACGTCCACATCCTGGCGCTGTTCGTCGACGAGGAAAACGCGCCGTTCAACGCGCGGCTTCTCGAGCGCCAGGAGAACCGGCGCACGCGCGGCGAACGGATGGCGGAAAAGCTCGTCGAAGCCGGATACCCGCTCGACCTGGACGCTCTGCGGGAGGAGATCGGAGACGGCGTCTGGGCGCGTCCGCATCTGGCGCGCGCGCTCGTTCGGGCCGGACACGCGGCCTCGCACGACGACGCCTTCGACCGTTTCCTGGGCCGGGAGCATCCCTGGTACGTGCCGTCGGAGAAGTGGGAGGCGTCGGATGTCGTTCGGACGGTCCGCGAGGCGGGCGGCGTCACGTCGATCGCGCACGCCTGCTGGTACAAGGACGCGGAGGCGTTGATCCGCGCGCTCGCCGCGGAGGGGCTCGATGCCGTCGAGGTGTTTCACCCCGACCACGACCCTCAGGCGGAGGCGCGCTTCGGAAATCTCGCGCGCGACCTGGGCCTCGCCGCGACGGCCGGCAGCGACTTCCACGGGACTCCGGAGGGCCGCAAGCATCCGGGCGGGGTGGTCGGGTCCGCCGAGATGCTCGGACTTCTGCGAGCCCGGGTCAGACGTCCGTGACTCACCCCGGGGAAGACACGGTTTCGGTCCGCCCGGCGGGACGCCCGTCGTGGGTTCTGCTCCTCCAGCGGGGCTCCGGCGACGTCCTCTACGAGGCAGCCGCCATGACCGCGGCCGCCGTTTCCCTGGGCCTATCGGTGACTCTCGTCTGGTTCGACGGCGCCTTCAACGCCCTGACCGCCGGCGAGCTCGACTCGGAGGGCGGGGAGCCGGGAACGGCCGCCGCCGCGGGACGTCTCCTCGCCGAAGCGCGCTCGACGGGGCACGTCCGTTACCTGGCGTGCTCGGCTTCGCTCGTCGCCGGCCAAAGCGCGCCGTCCTCCGCCCGCGAACGGGTCGACGACGTGGTCGGCTGGCCCACGGCCATCTCGCTGATCCGCGCGGCCGAGCGCGCGTTCATCTGGTAGTTGAGAGTTGAGAGTCGAGGGTTGGGAGTCGATAGCCAGAGACTGGAGCCAACCCGGCCGCCTCCGTCAACTCTTAACTCCTAACTCTTAACTCCCAGCTTCCCTCAGACACCAACTGTCCGCCCGCCGCGCTCCAATAGAGTTGTGGAAATTTCGCGTGAAAAATTTTCTGCGCACACCGACGCGCGGATCGTTCCAAAAACGGCTGCGGAAAAGATCGGGAGCCGTTGACACCGCTCGCCGCGGAGAAAACAATCCGCGCCAATCCGTTGATGCTCGAAACCGTCACCACCGACAAGGGACTGCCCCAGAATCTCGACGCCGAAAGGTCCGTCCTCGGCGCGATCCTTCTCGATCCGTCCTCGCTCTCGTTCGTCGTCCCGATCGTGAACGAGAACGATTTCTTCCCCGACACGCACCGGCGCATCTTCCGCGCGATGATGGAGCTCTTCCAGAGATCCGCCGAGATCGACATCCTGACCCTCAAGGAAGAGCTCGACCGCGCCGGAACGGTCGACCAGGCGGGCGGGACGTCCTATCTCTCGGCCCTGCTCGACGGAGTCCCCGAGGTGGCCAACGTCGAGCACTACGCGCGCATCGTCAAGGAGAAGTCCACCCTCCGCCGGCTCATCCGGGTCGGCCAGCAGATGGTGCGCGAAGGCCTCGCGCAGGAAAAGAACGCGGAAGAGCTCCTCGGCGAGTCCACGGGCTCGATCTTCGACATCGCGGAAGACTCCGTCCGGGGGGGATTCGTCCCGATCGCCCAAGTCGTCAAGCGCAACCTGGAGCTGATCGAAGAGGCTCAGGAGCGCAAGGGAGTGCTGTCGGGCCTGCCGACGGGCTTTCTGGACCTCGACCGCATGACGTCGGGCCTCCAGACGAACGACCTCATCATCCTCGCCGCGCGGCCGTCGGTCGGGAAAACCTCCTTTGCGTTGAACATCGCCCAGCACATCGCGTTTCGCGAGGGCCGTTCCGTCGGATTCTTCTCGCTCGAGATGTCCAAGGAGCAGCTCGGATTCCGCGTCCTCTGCTCGGAGGCCGACGTCGACGCCAAGAAGGTCCGGGACGGCTACGCCTCCAAGGAGGCGATGGTCCGCCTCGTCACCGCGCAGTCGAAGATCGCGGGCGCCAACTTCTTCTTGGACGACGGCGCGGGCCTCTCCGTGCCCGAAATGCGCGCGAAGGGACAGCGCCTGAAGCGGGAGAAGGGCCTCGACCTGATCGTCGTGGACTACCTCCAGCTGATGGGGGGTCACGGGCGCTTCGACAACCGGACGCAGGAAGTCTCGCAGATCTCCCGCGGGTTGAAGCTCCTCGCCAAGGAGCTGCAGGTCCCGATCCTTGCGCTCTCGCAGCTGTCGCGTTCCCCGGAGTCGCGCAAGGGCGACCAGCGCAAGCCGCAGCTCTCGGACCTGCGCGACTCGGGTTCGATCGAGCAGGACGCCGACGTCGTCATCTTTCTTTACCGCGAAGAGCTCTACGAGCGCGACACCGAGCGAAAGGGTATCGCCGACGTCCTGATCGCGAAGCAGCGCAACGGGCCGACCGGCGACTTCTCGCTCGTGTTTCTCGCGGACCACATGACGTTTGCCAACTACGCGGGCCCCGCGGTCTCCCAGGACCAGCCCTTCTGAGTCCGACTGCGGCGGTCGAACGTGTCCGGGAGACCCGACCGGGGCGCGCGAGGGCCGCTTTCGCCACGGATCCGGGGAAGAGCGCATGACGCGGCCGACCCGCGCGGTCGTCGATCTCGACGCGATCGCCGGCAACCTGCGAATCCTGGGAGAGCGGGCGGGCGGCGCTGAGGTGATGCCCGTCGTCAAGGCCGACGCCTACGGCCACGGCGCGGTTCCGGTCGCGCGGCGACTCGCCGCGGAGGGCGCCCGCCGGTTCGCGGTGGCGCTCCTCGAGGAAGGGCTCGCGCTCCGCGACGCCGGGATCGGAGGCGAAATCCTCCTGCTCTCCTCCGGGGATCCGGCCGACGTTCCCCTCTTCTCCGCGGCGCGGCTCACTCCGTCCGTCCACGACCTCGAACAGGTACGTGCCTTGAGCGCGGCGGTCTGCGCCGCCGGAATGGCCGCTCCGCTCGGCGTCCATCTGGAGCTCGACACGGGGATGGGGCGCCTCGGGGTGCGGCGCGAAGCGCTTCCCGCCGTGATCGAGGCGTTTCGCGCCAGCCGGTCTCTCCGCGTTTCGGGGACGTTCACGCAGTTCGCGAGCGCCACGGAGCCAGAGCTCGAGGCGACGTCGGCTCAGATTCGCGACTTCCGTTCGGCGGTCGCGGCGCTCCGAGACGGGGGCGTCGACCCCGGGATCCTCCACGCGTCGAACTCCGCCGGCACGCTCGCGTTCGCAGAGGCGCGCTTCGACGCGGTCCGCCCGGGCATCGCGCTCTACGGAATCGCTCCGTCGGAGAGTGTGGGCGACCGCGCGTTGCGCGCGGCGATGTCTCTCGAGACCGCGGTCCTCTCGGTCAAGACAGTTCCGTCCGGAACGCCGATCGGGTACGGGGGAACCTTCGTGACGTCCCGCACAACGCGCGTCGCGGCGCTGCCGATCGGCTATCATGACGGCTTCCGACGCTCCTTTTCCGGAGGAATTGCTGTCCTTATACGCGGAGGGTACGCGCCCGTCGTCGGCGCCGTGAGCATGGACCTGACTCTGGTGGACGCAACGGACTGCGGAGCGGAGGCGGGAGACCGCGTCGTTCTCCTCGGGGGCGACGGCGCCCACGAGATCGACGCCTGGGATCTCGCGCGGGCGGCGCGCACGATTCCCTACGAGATCGTCTGCGGAATCAGCGCCCGCGTGCCCCGCCTCTATATTCCATGAAGTTCTTCGAAGCGATCGGGCGGACGGTGATCCGGGTTCTGGAAGAGTTCGGGCACGTGTTCCAGATGATGGGCCGCGTGGCGGGATGGACCGTCCGGCCGCCCTACGACGTGCCCGAGTTCTTCCGGCAGATGGTTCGCGTCGGAGTCGACTCGGTCCCGGTCGTCTTTCTGACGACGCTGTTCACCGGGATGGTCATGGCGCTTCAGACGGTCAACGGGTTCGCGCGTTTCCACGCGGAGAGCCTGGTCGGCAGCGTCGTGGCCCTCTCGCTGACGCGCGAGCTCTCTCCGGTTCTCTGCGCTCTGATGGTCACCGGCCGGGTGGGCAGCTCGATGGCCGCCGAGCTCGGGTCCATGCGCGTTACGGAACAGATCGACGCCCTGACCGCGCTCGGAACCGAGCCCGTTCAGTATCTGATGGTCCCGCGGATCGCGGCCTCGATCGTCATGATGCCGCTGCTCGTCATCATGGGGGACGCCGTCGGCATCTGGGGAGGATACCTGGTCGCGGTGAAGCTGCTGGGTGTCAACCCGGTGCGTTACCTGGAGAACTCCTTCCAGTTCCTTCACTTCGGAGATGACATCGTCTCCGGGATGATCAAGGCCGCCGTCTTCGGGCTGATCTTTTCCCTGATCGCGTGCGTCCGCGGCTACTACACCACCGGCGGCGCCGAGGGCGTGGGCCGCTCGACGACCCGCGCGGTCGTAAGCGGAAGTCTCTCGGTCCTCTTCGCCGACTTTTTCCTGACGAAGCTTCTTTTCTGATGGAAGCCCGCCGCGAGCCCGAGAGTGAAAAAGGGGCCGCCCCCAAGCTGCGCGCAGAGGACCTTCACAAGTCGTTCGACGGACGCGTCGTGCTCGACGGCCTGAGCTTCTCGGTGGCCGACGGAGAGTCCCTGGTGATCGTCGGTCCTTCGGGAACGGGAAAGAGCGTCCTTCTGAAGCACATGATCGGGCTCTTGAAGCCCGACTCCGGCAAGGTCTTCGTCGAAGGGCAGGACGTCTGGGCGATCTCCGAGCGGCAGCGCAACGAGCTGCGGAAGGAGTTCGGGATGTCCTTCCAGGAGGGCGCGCTCTTCGACTCGATGAATGTCTACGACAACGTCGCCTTCCCGCTGCGGCGCTCGGGGCGTCCGACGCGGGAGATCCGGGACCGCGTCCGAGAGTGCCTCGATATCGTGCACCTTCCGAACGTCGAGCAGAAGCGGCCGTCGGAGCTCTCCGGCGGAATGCGCCGGCGGGTCGGTTTCGCGAGAGCGATCGCCCACGAGCCCGACATCCTGCTCTTCGACGAGCCCAACACGGGCCTCGATCCCATCATGACGGACGTCATCGACGAGGTGATCCTGAACATGCGCGAGAAATTAAGCGCGACGATCGTGACGATCACGCATCACATGCCGAGCGCCCGCAAGATCGGCGACCGGATCGCGCTCCTTTACGGCGGGAAGATCATTTTCCAGGCGGCGCCGGACGAGTTTCTGGGGTCGAAGGACCCCGCGGTGCGGCAGTTCGTCGACGGGAGCGCGGAGGGTCCGCTGACTCCCGAGGGACAGGTGGTCGGTAAAACGAGACCTTCGGAGGAGCCATGAACGCCGCAGCAAAAGTCGGGGTCTTCTTCGTCATCGTCCTGATCCTGGCGGGCGTCCTCATCTGGCAGATCCAGGGGCTCCGCCTGGGAAAGGGGGCGGGGCACCGCGTCTCCGTCGAGTTCCCGGACATCTCCGGGTTGAATGAGAAGTCGACCGTGCGGATCTCCGGCGTTCCGGTCGGGAAGGTCGACAAGATCCACCTGGGCAAGAACGGCAAGAGTGCCATCGTCGACCTCCAGATCGACAATCCGGACGTCGATCTCCGCCGGGGCGCCTCCGCCTCCGTGGCCAACCTCGGGCTGCTCGGCGAGAAGTACGTCGAGCTGATCCCGGGACCCGTCGGAGAGCAGCCGCTTCCGGAAGGAACCGTGATCAAGGGCGAAGTCCCCGTCACGTTCGACCAGATCACCAAGCTCGCTCGCGACATCGAGGTCGACGTGAAGGACATCAGCCGCAACCTGAGCCAGTCCCTCGGCGGGCCATCGGGCGAGGAGAGGCTCCGCACGATCGTCGAGAACGTGCGCATCATCTCGGACGACCTTCGTACGATGATTGCCGCGAACCGCGGCACCGTCGATGCGACCGTCGGTAACTTCCGCGAGTTCTCGGCGATGATGACCAAGCTCGTCGACCGTATCGACCGTCTCGTCGCCAGCAACGAGGGGAACGTCAGCGGAAGTCTCGCCAACATCCGGGACATCTCCCACAAGCTCGAGACGACGGCCGACAATCTGAACGCGATCACCGGTCGGATCAAGGAGGGCGAGGGGACCGTGGGCAAGCTCGTGCAGAGCGACGAGACCCACAAGAACCTGAATGACGCACTCGTCGCCGTCAAGGAGGGCGTCGGCGGGCTGAACAAGGCGCTGGGCGCGGCGAGCCGCATCAAGCTCGACCTCGGGCTGCGTTCGGAGTACCTCGCCCGGGGGAGCACCGCCAAGGGCTACGTCACGCTGGACGTGAACAAGGAGAACTCCCCCCAGTTCTACGAGCTCGAGCTTTCGACCCAGCCCCTCGGGAAGCGGACCAGCACCCTGAGCCAGCAGACGACGACGTTCCCGGACGGGCATCGCGAGGTCTCGACGATCGAGACACAGGAGTTCAAGGACGAGTTCGCGATCAGCGCGTTGTTCGGGTACCGGTGGAACAATCTGGCCGCGCGGGCCGGAATCATCGAGTCGCGCGGAGGCGCCGCGTTCGACTACCGGTCGCTCAAGGACCGCCTGCGATTCAGCGCCGAGCTCTTCGACTTTTCACGGCCGAACTTTGCCGCGCACGGCAAGGTGACCGCGCGGTATTACTTTTCGCCATCCGTTTACGTGACCGGAGGTTGGGACGACTTCCTCAATCGTTCGCGGAAGGCCGACTCCGTTTTCTTCGGCGGCGGCCTCCGGTGGAGCGACGACGACATCAAGTACCTGCTCGGATCGATTCCCCGGC
>JBBRDK010000066.1:0-19979 GCA_038203955.1 Thermoanaerobaculia bacterium
TATTCCATCCTGTCGGGAACTCACGTCCGCTTCTTCACGCGGCGCACGCTGATCGATCTCTTCGAGGCGTGCGGGTTCGAAGTCCCCCGGATCGAGGCCGTCCGGTTTTCCCCTTCCCCTTTCGGAGAGACGGCCCTCGAAAGACTCCGCTCCGTGCCCGGCGCGTCCGAGGATCTCGACGCCGTCGAGTTCATCGCGGCCGCCGGCCGGCGGTAACGACGGCGGGCGGCGCGGTGATTTTCACCTTCACTTCTACCGTCTCCTCACCGTAACCCTCTCCCCGAGCGCGGGGAGAGGGACGTGACGGGATCCCCTCACCGGCGAGTGCGCTCCGCCTGCCTGCGGGCCCCTCACCCCAACCCTCTCCCCGAGCGCGGGGAGAGGGAGAAATTGCGCGGGATCGCCGCGGTGTGGGACGAGTGCCGACGGTTATGATCCCGGAGTGATCAACAAGGTCGTGGCGAACGCGGACGAGGCGGTCGCCGACGTCCCGGAGGGCGCGACGCTCGTCGTCGGAGGATTCGGGCTGTGCGGCATCCCGGAGAACCTGATCGCGGCGCTCCGGCGGCGGGGGGTCTCCAACCTGACGGCGGTCTCGAACAACTGCGGAGTGGACGGCTGGGGGCTCGGCCTCCTGCTGGCGAATCGCCAGATCCGGAAGATGGTCTCCTCCTACGTCGGGGAGAACGGCGAATTCGAGCGGCAATACTTGAGCGGCGAGCTCGAAGTCGAGCTCGTGCCCCAGGGTACGCTCGCGGAAAGAATGCGGGCGGGCGGCGCCGGCATTCCCGCGTTCTTCACGCCGACCGGCGTCGGGACCCTCGTGGCGGAAGGCAAGGAGACGCGGGCCATCGACGGCCGCGAATACGTCCTCGAACGCGGCATCGTCGGGGACTTTTCCTTAGTCGCCGCGTGGAAGGGCGACCGCCTCGGCAACCTCGTTTATCGCCGCGCCGCGCGCAATTTCAACCCGGTCGCCGCCACGGCGGGAAAAATTTCGATCGCCGAGGTCGAGGAGCTGGTCGACGTGGGGGATCTCGATCCCGAAAACGTCCACACGCCCGGGATTTTCGTCCAGCGCGTCGTCGTGGCGCCGCGCGAAAAACGGATCGAACGGCGGACCGTGAGAAAGACGGCCTGACCGTGCTCGACCGGGAAGGCATCATCCGGCGCGCGGTCTTAGAGCTCAAAGACGGGTACACAGTGAACCTCGGAATCGGCATGCCGACGCTCGTCGCGAACCACATTCCGGCGGGCATGGAGGTGATCCTGCAGTCGGAGAATGGGATCCTGGGCCTCGGTCCCTACCCGACGGAGGCCGAGATCGACCCCGATCTCATCAACGCGGGCAAAGAAACCGTGACGGTGCTGCCCGGGGCTTCGTATTTCTCTTCGGCGGACTCCTTCGCGATGATCCGGGGCGGACACGTGGACCTGTCGATCCTCGGCGCGATGCAGGTGGACGAGGAGGGCTCGATCGCGAACTACATGATTCCGGGGAAGATGGTGAAGGGGATGGGAGGCGCCATGGACCTCGTGGCGGGCGCCCGCCGGCTCGTCGTGACGATGGAGCACACCGCGCGTTCGGGAGAGAAGAAGATCCTCGGCCGATGCACGCTGCCGCTGACGGGCCGGGGCTGCGTAGATCGAATCATCACGGACCTCTGCGTCTTCGACGTGGACCGTCAGAAGCACGAGCTCGTCTTAGTCGAGCTCGCCCCCGGAGTGGGAGAAGCGGAGATCCGGGCGAAAACCGACGCCGCGTTCCGGGTCGCGTCCGACGTGCGTCCGATCCCGGCGTGAGGGCCGCGCCCTGGCGCGTCCCGACAGGCGTTTTCGCCGCCCTCGTTCTCGTCTCCCTCTTCGCCTGCTCCTCCGTGCTCGCGCAGGACCCCTTCGGCTCGGCGGATCCCTTCGAAGGCCAGTTCAAGATTCGCCCGAACTTCCAGGTCAGATTCCGGCCTCCTACGAAGGGGGGAGAGGTCCGGCTCTACACGAAGAAACCGGTGCACTACGAGAAAGACGTCTCCTGGGACGGGTCCGACGAGGTCGTCATCGAGTACCAGGACGTGAAGATCCGGGCCGACGCCGCACACTACGATTTTCCAACCAAGACCGCCACGCTCGAAGGCCACGTCATCATCGACCAGGGACCGACGCGGCTCTCCGGCAACCGCGGAACCTTCCAGCTCGAAGCGAAGACGGGGCGGATGGAAGACGCGACGGCAGATCTTTCTCCGGCGTACCACGTGGTCGCGCAGTCGATCGAGAAAATCGCCGACGCGACGTACCGCATCCACGACGGCCTTTTCACCGCCTGCGACCTCCCGAAGCCCTCCTGGTCTTTCCGCATGGCGGAGGCGATCGTCACGCTCGACGACTACGCGCGGCTGAAGAACGTCTCGTTTCGCGCGGGCTCCGTGCCGCTTCTCTGGACCCCGTACCTCATCTGGCCGACAAAGGAGGACCGCGCCTCGGGCATGCTCGTGCCGGGCGCCGGGTACAGCTCGCGGGGCGCCTACCTCGGACTGACGCACTACTGGGTCACCGGGCGCTCGACGGACCTGACCTCGAACCTGGATCTCTACTCGAAGGGCTCCGTCGGGGTCGGCGAGGAGTTCCGCTGGACCCCGAGCCCGGAGTCCGCGGGGCTGTTCCAGGGTTATGGGATCCACGACACGGACGCGACCGTCTGCGTTCCGATCGATCAGGCGCCGGGGGAGACCGGTTTCTGCACGCTTCCGGACGGCACGACCGGAGTGTTTACCCGGCGGACGAAGAACCGATGGAAGTATCGCGTCGATCACGTCTCGGACGATCTGCCCGGCGGATTTCGCGGTGTGCTCGCGCTGCGGGACTATTCGGACCCGGCGTACCTCCAGGATCTGGAGCGCTCCTTCGCGTTGAATTCCGCGCGGCAGATTCTCTCTCGCGCTTTTCTGTCGAAGAACTTCGGAGACGATTCGCTGAACATCCGGTTCGAGCGGGCGGAGACTTTCTTCGGCACGACGATCGTTTCCGAACGGCTGCCCAGCGCCGAATTCTTCCGGCGGACGTCGCGCGTCGGAAACACGCCGCTGTTCTTCTCGCTCGAGTCCTCGGCCTCGTGGCTTTACCTGAACCGAGGCCCCGGGCTGCCGCGGGGAGACTACGGGCGGTTCGACATCCACCCCACTCTGTCGCTCCCGTGGAAGCGGATTCCCTGGCTGTCGATCACCGCGCGGGGCGGAGGCCGCTTCACCGAGTACACCGACTCGACCGATGCCGCCACGCAGAGCCGATTCGTCGGACAGTCCCTGCACCGCGAATACGGGGAGGCGGGGCTCTCGATCGTCGGGCCCTCGTTCTCCCGGATCTTCGACGTTTCCATCGGGCGGTTCGGCAAGTTCAAGCACGTGATCGAGCCGCGGATCGACTACACCTACGTTTCGGAGGTCGGCGACCCGGAACGGATCCCCTCGTTCGACGAAGTGGACCTGCAGCTTGGACTGAACCAGGTGCGGTACGCCCTGGTGAACCGGCTGCTCGCCCGCGCCGCCGACCCGAAGGCCCCGGCGGCGGAGGAGATCGCCTCGTTCGAGGTCGCGCAGACGCGCGCCTTCACGCTGCCGCAGAGTCTTCTGCCGAGCGCGACCGCGTTCGCCAATCCTCTCGTCACGAAAACGGGCCCCGTCGAAGCCACGCTCCGTGTCGCGCCCGGCCCCGGGTTTCACCTCGACGGGCGGCTCTCCTACGACGGGGGCGCGTCCCAGGTGACAGGCACGTCGATCTCCGCGGCCTACAACCACAAGACGAGCTTCGTGAACGCGACGTGGTTCGCGAGCCGCCCCATCCTGGCCGCGCCCCTTCCCGCCGGTTCTCCCTCGCCGAATTCGGACCAGTTCCGGGTGGCGGCGGGCATCGAGCTCTCGAAGCAGTTCCGGGTGGATACGCAGTTGAACTACGACGCGCGGCAGAACCTCCTTCTCGAGGACCGCACGCTCGTCGCCTTCCGCGCCGCCTGCTACACCGTTTTCGTGGAGCTGCGCCAGCTGCGGCTGCCGCCCAACACGCGGCGCGACATTCGGTTCGTGGTGAACCTGAAGGACATCGGCACGCTGCTCGATCTGCACCAGAGCGTCGATCGGATATTCGGGCAATGAGAAGGCGCCGGGCGCTGCGCGGGCAGGGACACTCGTTTTCGGCCGCCGCCTCCCGCCTTCCGCCTGCCGCCTCCCGCCCGGTTATGATCCCTCGCGAATGAAAGGTCTGATCCTCTCGGGCGGCCGGGGCACCCGTCTGCGCCCGCTGACGTACACGCGGGCGAAGCAGCTCGTCCCGGTCGCGAACAAGCCCGTTCTCTTCTACGGGGTCGAGGCCATCGTCGCCGCGGGGATCCGCGAGATCGGCGTGGTCGTAGGGGATACCCGGGAGGAAATCCAGGCGGCGCTCGGCGACGGCGCCCGATTCGGCGCCAGGATCACTTACATCGAGCAGGACGCTCCGCGAGGCCTCGCGCACGCGGTGCTCATCTCCGAAGGGTTCTTGAGAGGATCTCCGTTCGTCATGTATCTCGGAGACAACCTGATCGCCGACGGGATCTCGAGCCTCGTCGACGAGTACCGGCGCATCGGATGCAACTCCCAGATCCTGCTCGCGAAGGTGCCGAACCCCGAGCAGTTCGGGGTGGCGGAGCTCGACGGAGATCGCGTCTTCCGGCTGACCGAGAAGCCGAAGAATCCGCGGTCGGACCTCGCGCTGGTCGGCGTCTACATGTTCGATGACACCATCTGGGAAGCCGTCAAGGCGATCCGCCCCAGCGCGCGCGACGAGCTCGAGATCACGGACGCGATCCAGTGGCTGATCGACCACGGGAAGACCGTCCATCCGCACCTCGTGTCCGGATGGTGGAAGGACACGGGCAAGATCGAGGACATGCTCGAGGCCAACCGGATCATTCTCGACACGTTCTCGCCGAACGGCCTCTCGGGCGTCGACTCCGGGTGCCGCGTCGAGGGCAAGGTCGTGGTGGAAGAGGGAGCGAAGCTCGTCCGAAGCATCGTGCGCGGCCCCGCGATCATCGGCGCGGGATCCGAGATTCGCGACGCGTTCGTCGGCCCGTACACGGCGATCGGCCCGGACTGCCTGATCGACCGCTGCGAGATCGAGAACTCGATCATCCTCCGGGGGTCTCAGGTCGTCAGCATTCCCGGGCGGATCGCCGATTCGCTGATCGGCACGAACGTGCGGATTCATCCGGGCGCCGAGCGGCCTCGCGTGCACCGTTTCCTGATCGGCGACAACTCGGAGATCGGGATCGTATGAAAGTCCTCGTCACGGGCGGATGCGGGTTCATCGGATCGAACTTCATCCGCCAGATCCTCGAGTCCCGCGGCGAGGGCGTGCGTGTCGTCAACCTCGACAAGCTGACGTACGCCGCCAACCCCGCGAATCTCGCGGACGTCGATCATCAGTCCAACTATCAGTTCATCCACGGCGACATCACCGATCCGGACGCCGTCCGCGCCGCGATGGACGGGTGCACCGACGTCGTGAACTTCGCCGCCGAGACGCACGTGGACCGCTCTCTGCTGGGCGACGCGTCCTTCATCGAGACGGACGTGCGCGGCGTCTTCGTCCTGCTGGAGGAGGCCCGCCGGCGCGGGGTCCGGCGGTTCATCCAGATCTCGACGGACGAGGTGTACGGGACGATCGCGGAAGGCTCCTTCACGGAGGACTCCGCCCTGAACCCGAGGAATCCCTACTCCGCCTCGAAGGCGGGCGGCGACCGGCTCGCGTACTCGTACTGGGCCTCGTACGGAGTTCCCGTGGTGATCACGCGGGCGTCCAACAACTACGGCCCGTACCAGTATCCGGAGAAGCTGATTCCGCTCTTCGTCACGAACGCGATCGACGACCAGCCGCTGCCGCTCTATGGAGACGGCCGCAACGTCCGCGACTGGCTGTACGTGCGGGATCACGCGGCCGCGATCGACTTCCTTCTGGACGCCGGCGAGCCGGGGGAGGTCTACAACATCGCGGGAGGAAACGAGGCGGAGAATATCGAGATCACCCGCCAGGTGCTGCGCGAGCTGAAGAAGCCCGAGAGCCTGATCCGTTTCGTCAATGACCGGCCCGGGCACGACCGCCGCTATTCCCTGGACGCCTCGAAGCTCGCCCGTCTGGGGTTCACCAGCCGCACGCCGTTTGCGAGCGGCCTCTCGGAGACGGTCGCGTGGTATCGGAACCGCGAAGACTGGTGGCGGCCCGTGAAGGAAAAGGACGCCGCGTATCGGGAGTACTACCGCACGCAGTACGGAGACCGGCTCGCCACCTCCTCGGCGACGGCGAAAGAGCCCGCCGGACGCCGATAAGGGGTGCGATGAGCACCGCAGCCGGCCCGGCGACCTCGGCGGAACCCCTTCCGGGCGGGCACGTCGGGCTGGCCACCCCTCGCCGGGCGCTCGTGACGGGGGCCGCCGGGATGCTCGGATCCGACGTCGTTCCCGCGCTCGCGCGGGCGGGCTTCCAGGTCATCCCGCGGGCGCGGGATGATCTCGACGTCACCGACTCCGCCGCCGTCCGGCGCGCCTTTCGGGAAGCGGCTCCCGACGTCGTCGTCAACTGCGCGGCTTTCACGAAGGTCGACGATTGCGAGACCGACCCGCGCGCGCACGCGGTCAATGCGGTGGCCGTCGAGATTCTGGCGGAGGAGTGTCTCGCGCGGTCGATCCAGCTCGTCCACGTTTCGACGGACTTCGTTTTCGACGGCGCGAAGGGCTCTCCCTACACGGAGCAGGACGAAACAGACCCGCTCTCGGCGTATGGCCGTACCAAGCGCGCCGGCGAGGAAGCGGCACTGCGGGCTCCGGACGCGCTGGTGGTTCGCAGCTCGTGGCTGTTCGGCCGCTCGGGTTGGAATTTCGTCGAAGCGATCCTCCGGCAGGTCGAGTCGGGACGCGAACAGCTGTCCGTCGTCCACGATCAGAGAGGGCGCCCCACCGCGACCCCCGATCTCGCGGAGGCGATCGTGGCGCTGATTCTCTCGCGCGGATCCGGCGTGTACCACTTCGCCAACCGCGGCGAAGTGAGCTGGTTCGGGTTCGCCGAGGCGATCGTCTCTCTCGCCGGACGCGGAGAGATCCCCGTGTTGCCGATCGACTCGGCGGCGCTCGCGAGGCCCGCGGTTCGCCCGGCTTACTCCGTTCTCGACACGGGACGGTACGAGGCGAAGACGGGTAAGCCGATCCGGCCGTGGCGCGACGCGCTCGCCGAGTACCTCGCGGCGCGCGCCCGGCCGGAGGCGTGAAGGGTTTGGCGCCGCACGACGGCAGGCGAAAGGCGGTCCACGCCGCCATGGGACTTTTCGCGCTCTTCCTGGCGGTCCTAGACTGGCGCGGGGCCGCACTTCTCGCCGCCTCCGCGCTCCTCTTCAATCTCTTCGTGATGCCACGGATCGGGCGCGCCATCTACCGCGATCCCGCGCGCGCCCGCGATCCGGGCATCGTCGCCTACGCGGCCTCGGTCCTCGCGCTCGTGCTGCTGTACCGCCACCGGCTGGAGATCGCCGCGTCGGTCTGGGGGATGCTGGCGTTGGGCGATCCAGCCGCCGCCCTCGCCGGCCGGGCGTTCGGCGGCCCCCGGCTTCCCTGGAATCGGGAGAAGACGTGGGCGGGTCTCCTGACGAATCTGGCCGTGTCGCTGGCGGCCGGGCTCTTTCTGTTCCATTTCGTTTCGCGGGGTCCGGCGACGCAGGCGATGGGTCCCGTTCTCGCCGCCGCCGGCGCGTTCGCCTTCGCGGAATCGCTGCGCACCGGAATCGAAGACAACGCCGTGGCGCCTCTTCCCGCGTCCCTCGTCCTGTGGGGCTTCCTCGCCGCCGGCCCCGACGCCTGGAGCCTGCTGATCCAATCCCCTGGTTTCGGGAGCAACCTGCTGTTCGCTATAGCGTTGAACGCCGTCCTCGGCTTCGTGATGGCGCGCATCGGAATCGTGTCCTCCTCGGGCGCCGCCGCCGGTTTCGTCGTCGGGACGATCCTTCTCGCGGTTGGAGGCTGGGGCGCGTACGGGCTCCTCTGGGCGTTCTTCGCGCTGGGAACCGCGGCGACGAAGCTCGGCTGGGCGGTGAAGTCGGCCCGGGGAACGGCGCAGGCCGAGGGCGGCCGCCGGGGCGCGCGCCACGTGCTCGCCAACTGCGGGGTGGGAGTGGCGATCCTGCTGGTTGCGGGCGGCCGCAGGCCCTTCCTTCCCGACGCCGTCTTCGCGGCGTTGACCGCGGCGTTTGCGGCCGCGCTCGCGGACACGCTCGGAACGGAAGTCGGCAGCCTCGCGGGGCCCCATCCGATGTCGCTGCTTTCGGGCCGGCGCGTTGCGCCCGGGACCGCGGGCGCTGTCTCCTGGCCCGGTACGCTCGCCGGGGCGGCAGGCGCGTTCGCGATGGGAGCCGTCGGATACGCCGCCGGCCTCATCCCCCTGTCTCTCGTCTGGGTCGTCGGCGCGGCGGGCGTCGCCGGATCGCTGTGCGAAAGCCTGCTCGCGGATTTCGGCGTCCGCCGCGGGTTCCGTCCCGACCACGAGTTTGCCAACGCGTTCAACACGTTTGCCGGCGCCTCCGCCGCGGCGGAGATCGCGATGTCGGTCGCGAAGGGGCGGATCTATCTTCCGTTTGAGCTGAGTTGAGTCGAGAGTTGAGAGTTGGCAGTTCAGTGGCGAGAGTCCGGACGCCGGTGCGCTGGTGCCCGGAAAAGGCGGGCCTTTGAAGCGGTATCTCCGGTTGGCGCGGCCGTTTACCCTGCTGGCGCCCCTTCTCGGGATCGTTTCGGGAGCAGTCTGCGCGTTCGGCTCGGCCCACAATCCCGATCCCGCGAGGCGAATGACCTGGGCGGTCGTGCTGACCGTGGCGATCGGCTCTCTGTGCGCGTCGGCGATGAACGCGGCCTCGAACATCGTCAATCAGATCGCCGACCTCGAGATCGACCGCCGCAACAAGCCCGGGAGGCCGCTGGTGACGGGAGAGATCTCGATCCGCCGCGCCTGGCAGTCCGCGGGAGCTCTCTACGCGCTGGCGATTCTTCCCACCTGGATCGTGGTTCCCTACCCCTACAGCCGGCTCTCCGAGCGTTTGTCCGCGCCCGTCGGGCTGCACGCCGCCTTCTTCCTCTACTGCGTCGGGGCGCTCGCGACGCTCGTGTACTCGTTTCCCGCGTTCGGGAGGACCAAGAGGCACTGGCTCGCGGCCAACGTGACGATCGCGATTCCGCGAGGCGGTCTGCTCAAGGTCGCGGGGTGGGCGTTCGTGGCGAGCGTCGCGGCGCTGGAAGCGTGGGCAATCGGGGGCATCTTCGCGCTGTTCCTGCTCGGGGCGATGTCGACCAAGGACTTCTCGGACATGGATGGCGACCGGGCTCACGGATGCATCACTCTTCCGATCCGGTTCGGCGTCCGCCGCGCGGCGCGTATGATCGCCCCGTTCTTCGTTCTGCCGTGGCTCCTGATTCCCCTCTTCGCGTGGATGCCCGGTCCGCGTGGAACGGCCGCGCTCCTGACGGGAAACCGCCTCCTGCTGACCGCGCTCGGGATCGGCCTCGCGGCGTGGGGCGCTTGGGCCGCGCACCGGCTTTTGCGGGACCCCGACGAGTTGGCGCGCACGGAAAACCATCCGGCGTGGACCCACATGTACCTGCTGATGATGGCCGCGCAGGTGGGATTCGCGCTGGCGTATCTGTTCTAGGAAGTTGAGAGTCGAGAGTCGAGAGTTGAGAGTCAAAAGCCGAAATTTAGCGGGCTTTTACTCTCAACTCTGAACTCTCAACGCTTAACTTTCTTCCAGGGCGTTACAATGATTCGAGATGGAAAACGAGGCTACGGCGGAGATTCTCCCGCCGGCCGCCATCGAGGAAGGACGGGTCCGCTGGAGCGGCCTTTCCCTGATCTTCGATGAGCGAACTTTGAACGCTTTCGTCGAGAGGCTCGTCGACCGCATCCCCGATCTGAAGGATCTCCGGATCGCGGTGACCTCGGGCGAGCTCGCGGCGACCGTCGTCGTGCATCGGTTCGGGGTTCCGCTGTCCGCCAAGGCGACCCTGTCGCAATTGCGGCTGAAGGATGGATTCCTCGCCTTCGTGCTCGACAAGGTCCAGGCGCTTTCGTTCATCCCGATTCCGGATCAGCTCCTGCACTACGTGGTGCAGAAAGCGCCGCCGGGTCTGCTGACGTTCTATCCGGAAGACCGCATCATGGTCGTCAACCTGAACGACTGGATGCCGCCGGGCATCGACCTGTCCCTGGAGCGGACGCTCTTCGAGCCGGGGCAGCTGACGCTCCAGTTCGCCAGCGGATCCTACGATCTCTCCGATCTCCTGCGGTCGCCGGTGGACGAAACCGACTGATCGCCGGCGGCAACCTCAGCGCGCCGGCGCCGCCCGGAGGGTGCCGATCAGGATGGCGCCGTCGGTCCGGTAGTCGTCGCCGCCCCCGTTCTGTCCGGTTCCCGCCGCGCGATAGTTCTCCACCCGCGTCGTCCGCGTGAGCCGGCCGGCGCGGTCCAGGTCCGCGAAGAGGCGCGCCCGCTCGGCGTCGACGTCCTCGTCGATGTGGTGCATGACTTCGCCCGTCCGGTAACTGACGCCGACGTTCAGGTCGTACGTCGCTGCGCCGATCCAGAGCGCTCTCGAGGACTCCGGCGGCCCGCCCGTCGCCCAGAATCGGGCGTGATGGCGCCGGCGGGGGCTTCCCCCGACGGTCTTCTCGAACGCGAGATCCTGCGGCCGGTTCCACAGGTACTGCGTGCTCACCGGCGCGGTCTCGTACGGCCGGCCGAAGAGCACGCTGTGGGCGTCCCGAAGGCCCGAGCGAAACGTGATGGAGTCGGCGACCTTCCACCCTGCGGAACGCATGCCCTCGACGACCGAGGCGCGGCTGCCGACGAGCGCCACGTTCAGAGGGTCGGAAGGTATGCCCTCCCGGGTGAACGTGACGCGCTCCGCCGGCGGCTGCAGGAACCGGGTCGCAGGACGCCGCCAGGCGGCCGGCAGCAGCACGTACGCCAGCAGCGCATAGGACGGCAGCAGGAGCGTCGCGAACGCGGCGGCGCGCAAGCCGATGGGACGCAGGCGCCTCGCGCCTGCCCGGGAAATGTGCAATCGCATGATGGGGCTGGGTGATTTTACGCGGCGAGAGGCTCAGACGCCAGCTTGGCCGGGCTTATACAATTGACCCCAAAAATGAAGGGACTCGCATGAAATTCGTTCTCGGTCTCGCCGCCGTCCTCGCCGCCTCGATCGTCCCGGCTCAGTCGGGCTCGATCGTCCCCAATGAAAACCTCGTCGTCGAAGGGATCCCGCCCGTTCCCGCGGCGATCGCGGAAGCGGTCCGGCCCTATACGGAGAGCCGCTCCGCCGGGTTCGCGAGCTGGAATCCCACGCGCCGGGAGATGCTGATCACGACCCGTTTCGCGGATACGGCGCAGGTGCATCTCGTGAAAATGCCCGGCGGAGCGCGCCGCCAGCTCACCTTTTTCCCCGACCGCGTCGGAGGAGCCGCCTTCCAGCCCGCGCGCGGGCAGTCCTTCGTCTTCTCGAAGGACGTGGGCGGCGGAGAGTTCTTCCAGCTATACCGCGACGATCTCGCCACGGGCGCGGTGACGCTTCTGACGGACGGAAAATCGCGCAACAGCGGCGCCGTCTGGTCCCATGACGGAAAGTGGATCGCGTACAGCTCCACCCGGCGCAACGGGCAGGACACCGACCTCTACGTCCAGGATCCTTCCGACCCGAAGACCGATCGCCGCTTGGCGGAGCTCTCCGGCGGCGGCTGGCAGGCCGTCGACTGGTCGGCGGACGGTAAGAAGCTCCTGGTCGTCGAAGGAATCTCCGTCAACGAGTCGTACCTCTGGCTGGTCGACGCCGCGACGGGGGTCAAGACGCTGGTCACCCCGAAGGGTTCCGGCGAGAAGGTCTCCTACGGATCGGGCAAGTTCGTTCCGGCTGGAAACGCGGTTTACACGACGACGGACAAGGACGCCGAATTCCAGCGTCTCGTCCGGCTCGATCTCGCTTCGGGCCGGCAGACCGTTTTGACCGGAAAGGTCCCGTGGGACGTCGAGGACTTCGACGTCACCCACGACGGAAAACGGATCGCCTACGTGACCGACGAGGACGGCGCGAGCGTCATCCGGGTGCTGGAAGTCGATTCGGGCAAGGAGCTGCGGGTTCCGGGCCTGCCTCTCGGGACGGTCGGGTCGCTGCAGTGGCACGAGAACGGCCGCGATCTCGGCTTCAGCTTCTCGAGCGCTCGCTCGCCTTCGGACGTCTACTCCTTCGACGTGGCCGCGGGAAAGCTCGATCGCTGGACGGAGAGCGAAACCGGCGGGTTGAATCCGGAGAGCTTCAGCGAGCCGGAGCTCGTGCGCTGGAAGAGCTTCGACGGCAAGCCGATCTCGGGCTACCTCTACAAGCCGGGCGCCCGGTTTCCCGGAAAGCGTCCGGTCATCGTGAACATTCATGGAGGTCCGGAGGGACAGTCCCGCCCTGCGTATCTCGGCCGGAACAACTACTTCATGAATGAGCTCGGCCTGGCGATGATTTTTCCGAACGTGCGCGGGTCGACGGGCTTTGGAAAGACGTTTTCCAAGCTCGACAACGGCACGCTGCGCGAGGACTCCGTCAAGGACATCGGGGCCCTGCTCGACTGGATCCGCACGCGGCCGGACCTCGACGCCGACAGGGTCATGGTCACGGGCGGCAGCTACGGCGGGTTCATGACCCTCGCATCGGCGGTCGCGTACAACGACCGGATCCGCTGCTCGCTCGACGTGGTCGGGATCTCCAACTTCGTCACGTTTCTCGAGAAGACCGAGGCGTACCGCCGCGACCTGCGGCGCGTCGAGTATGGCGACGAGCGCGACCCGAAGATGAGGGAGTTCCTGCAGAAGATCTCTCCTCTCACGTCGGCGTCGAAGATCACCAAGCCCCTGTTCGTCGTCCAGGGCGCGAACGATCCGCGCGTGCCGCGCAACGAGTCGGGGCAGATGGTCGCCACCGTCCGGAAAAATGGCGCTCCGGTCTGGTTCCTCATGGCGAAGGACGAAGGACACGGGTTCGCCAAGAAGCGCAACCAGGACTTTCAGTTCTACGCCGCGGTTCAGTTCATGCAGGAGAATTTGCTCAAGTAGCCCGCGGAGGGTTGAGCGTCGAGCGTTCATACGAAGCCGAGTGAGGTCACTCGCTTCCGGTTTTTAATTTCGATTCTCGATTCCCGATTCCCGATTCCCGATTCTGATTCCCGATCTAGTTGACCGCGGAGTACCGCGGCCGTCTCGCTCCCGTTGATCGCTCGGCTCCCGTTTCCCGTTCCGGTTTCCCGTCCCGCGCCTTCGATTCCCGATTCCCGATTCCCGATTCCCGGCTCTCGTCGTTCCCCTCCGCCTGCCGCCTCCCGCCTACCGTCCCCGAAGCGTTCGCCAGAACGGGCGGTGCGCTTCCCTGACCTTCGCGATCACGTCGCGGGCCGCGGCGGACGGTTTGCCCGGCTCCGGCTCGCCGGCCGGGTCGCCGAGGAGGGTTCGCAGGCAGGCGGCTGAGGATGCGGCGATGGCTTCGAGCGCGTAACCGCCTTCGAGCGCGAGAACGACTTTCCCGCCCGCCAGGCTCTGGAGCCGCGCGGTCAGCGCGGCGTATCCGCCGGGGGAGAGAAGCTGCTGACCGAGGAGATCGCCGCGCGCGGCGTCGAAACCGCACGAGACGAGGACGAGGTCGGGCTCGAATTCACGGGCGATCGGCAGAAGCAGCTGGTCGAAGGCGGCCAGGTGATCCGCGTCGCCCCGGCCTGCCGGCCACGCGACGTTGACCGTCCGTCCGGGCGCGCCGACTCCGCCGGTCTCGCCGATCGCGCCCGTCCCCGGATAGAACGGCCACTGGTGGGTCGAGACGTAGAGGACACTGGCGTCGCCCCAGAACGTGTTCTGGGTGCCGTTCCCGTGGTGGACGTCCCAGTCGACGATCAGGACGCGCTGCGCGTCCGCTTTCGGCGCGGCCTTCGCGATGGTGGCGCTTTGCGCGGCCCCGGCGACGATTTCGCTCGGTGAGGCCTCGGCGATGATTTCGCTGTGCGCGGCTTTCGCGGGGATTTTGCTCTGCGCGGCCCTGGCGACGAAGTCGCTCTGCGCGGCCCTTGCCGCGACCGCCACGTTGTTGAAGAGGCAGAACCCCATCGCGCGGTCCTCTTCCGCGTGGTGTCCCGGAGGCCGGACGAGGGCGAGCCCGTTCGTCAGCTCGCCTCTCGCGACGGCGAGCGTCAGGTCGACGAGGCCGCCCGCGGCGAGCCGGGCCGCGAGCGCGGAACCGGCCGCCGCGTACGTGTCGGGATCGAGGGACGTGTAAGTGCGGTCCGCGGTCGCCGCGATCTCGTCGATGTGACCCGCCGAATGAACCGCGAGCAGCTCCTCCCGCGTCGCCTCGCGCGCCGGGACCCTACGGCACCGCGGCGTGAGACCGTCCGCGGCCAGGCGCGCCTCGATCGCCGCCAGCCGCGCCGGCCTCTCCAGGTGCTCATAGGGGGCCGCGTGGGCCTGGAATCGCGGGTCGAAGAGGATTCCGGTCGCGGGGCTCATCGCAACGAGTCCCGGATCCGCTCCGCGATCTCCGGGCTTTTCGTGCAGGAGGTGTCGCGCGCGAGGCAGACATTCAGCGAGAGATCGCACCCGCAGGTGCAATGCTCCGCCGCGAGCCGCGCCGCATATTTCTCCGCCGCGGCCCCCGAGAGCCCTTCTCCCGCCAGAATCGCCCGGCGGCGGGCCGTCAGCGCCGCGGCCGCGGCCGCGGGCGGGGGACCCGCGCCCCGGCCCGCCGCCTGAAGAGCGCTCGTCCCGGGCGGCCCGGCGCTCCGGCGGGCGCGGAAGAGCGGGCTGCGGGCCCGCAGCCACCAGAGACCGGCGCCGAAGAGCGCGGCGTAGAGGAGCACGAGAAGCACGGCGGGCCCCGGCCGGCGCGGGCGCCCGACCGGCGGCGGCTCCCCGGGAGGAACGATCCGCAGGCGGGCGCGCGCGACCGGGCCCGGATCAGCCATGGAGCGCGGCGGCGAGCTTCGCCGGGTCCGCGGTGGGAAGCTGGCAGGTGAAGTCGCGGCAGACGAACGCGCGCGCCGGCCCGCCGTCGGGCGAGCGCCCTTCGACGAGCGGCGAGATCCCGGCGAGGCTTCCCGCGGAGTCCGCGTGCGCGACGACGCCGTCGAGAGCGGGATCCGCGGCGACGGCGGCCCGCAGGACTTCAAAGTCCGCGCGGCCCTTCTCCCCCGAAAGGACGACCTCCCGCGACGGATGGACCGCGCGGTCGACCGCGGAAAGCATCCGGGGAAGGGCCGAGGAGGCCCGTGTCAGATACGTGGAGAACAGCGAGAAGATCCCCTCCGCCCTCTCACGGAAGCGCGGATTCCCGGTGAACGCATGCAGACGGAGGAGGTTGGACGCCGCGACGGAATTGGACGAGGGCGTCGCGCCGTCGACGATCTCGCGAGGGCGGAGGACCAGGCCGTCGTGGTCCTGCGTGGTGAGCGCATAACCGCCCCGCCCGTCGTCGAAGCGCGCGTCGAGCGTCTCCTGAAGGGTGAGAGCCTCCCTGAAATAGCGGGGCTCGAAGGTCGCCTCGTAGAGATCGAGCAACGCTTCGATCAGGTTGGCGTAATCCGACGCGAATCCCGGAATGCCCGCCTCGCCATTCCGCTCGCGATGAAGCAGCTCGCCGCCGCGTCGGCACCGCTCCAGGATGCGATCGGCCGCGAGTTTCGCCGCGCTCTCGTATCGCGGCTCCGCCAGCACCTGTCCCGCGAGAGCGAACGCCGAGATTGCCAGCGCGGTCCAGTCGGTCAAGAGCTTGTCGTCGGTGCCGGGCGCCACGCGGCGCGAGCGGACCTCCCGCAGGGTCTCCCGCGCGCGCTCGAGCACTCCGCCGATCTCCGCCTCGGTCTTTCCGAAATCGCGGCCGAGCTCCGGAAGCGAACGAACGACCGAAAGGACGGTCGCGCCGCCTTCGAAGTTGCCGGCCGCCGTCACGCCGAAACGCCCCGCGACGATCTTCGCGTCCGATTCGCCCAGGGCCTCTTCGAGCTGCGCCGGCGTCCAGACGTAATACGTGCCCTCCTCGCCCCCCGAGTCGGCGTCCTGCGCCGCGAAGAACCCGCCGTGCGAGGGAGTCATCTCCCGGAGGAGGTAGTCGAGCGTCTCCCGCGCGATCCGCGCGTGCTCGGGGTTCCCGAACGCCCGGAACGCGAGCAGGTAAACGCGCGCGAGCATCGCGTTGTCGTAGAGCATCTTTTCGAAATGGGGGACCAGCCAGTGCGCGTCGACGGAATACCGGTGGAACCCACCGCCGACCTGGTCGTACATTCCGCCCTCCGCCATCTTCTTCAGTGTGATCTCCGCCATGTCCCGGGCCCGGGCGTCGCCGGTCCGAAGGAACCGCCGGAGAAGGAGCTCGAGCCGCATCGCCGGCGGAAACTTGGGCGCGCCGCCGAAACCGCCGTTCTTGGCGTCGAACTGCCGGGCCATTTCCGCAAACGCGGCGTCGAGCGCTTCGACGCCGACCGCGGCGCCGCCCGGGACTCCCTCCGACGCCGCCGCCACGTGCGCGAGAAGCTCCGCCGCCGACGTCTCGAGCTCGGGCCGGCGGCTCGTCCAGGCGTTCGACACCGAGTGGAGAAGGGAGAGGAATCCCGGCCGTCCCCAGCGGTCGTCGGGCGGAAAGTACGTCCCGCCGTAGAAAGGCTTGCCGTCGGGGGTCAGGAAGAGCGACAAGGGCCACCCTCCGCTGCCCGTCATCGTCTGGACGGCGCTCATGTAGATGTCGTCGACGTCGGGACGCTCCTCGCGATCGACCTTAATCGACACGAAGGCGTCGTTCAACGCCGCCGCGACGCGGGGGTTCTCGAAGGACTCCCGCTCCATCACGTGGCACCAGTGGCAGGTCGAGTAGCCGATCGACAGGAAGACGGGCTTTTCAGATTCGCGCGCCCGCGCGAACGCCTCCGGTCCCCACGGGTACCAGTCGACCGGGTTGTCCTTGTGCTGGAGGAGGTAGGGGCTGCGTTCGTGTGCCAGGCGATTCGACATGGCTAGACGATAACCCCGGCTGGAGCGGGAGGATTCCGATCAGTTTTCAGTGCTCAGTTTTCAGTCTTCCGCTCCCGGCTTTCCAGAACTGACAACTGACAACTGACAGCTACTTCCCCTGCGCCGTGATCGTCACGTCGTTGTCCCGGTCCTTGATCGAAACGATGTCTCCCGGGCCCAGTTCGTCGAGCCGGCGGAGAATGTCCTTCGGGGAGACCCGGCTCTCCTTCGACAACGACTCGACGAGCGCCCGGGGCACCCGGATATGCACGTTCTTGTCCCAGTCGTCCCTGGCCTGGATGTCCAGAACGGCTCCTTCCGAGAGAACCTCGATGTGCGCGTGCCCGCGGGTGATGACACCCGGTTTGCCGGGGGCGCTCGCGTTTCCCGCCTCGAGGATGTCGCGGGCGGTGATCTCGCCGTCGCCGAAGTCCGCCCGCATGTTCCCGCCGATGTCCGAGACGGGGACGAGGGAGGCCATCCGGGCCACGAGGCTGATCGGGACCGTGAACGCCACGTGGCGATTCCCCCCGTTTTCCGCCTTCCGGATCTCGACCCGGTACCCGCGGACCCGGCGAAACTCGCGGGCGGGGCGCTGCCACATGGAGAGAGCGAGCGCTCCCAGAATCACCACGATCAGACCGAGAACGACCGCGCGGACTTCTCTCATGCCCATGGGAACGCATTCTGGCAGGAAAGGTTCCGAGCAGGGTATGTACCGGCTCGCCTCGAGGCCGGACTTGCGTCTGAGCCACACGCGACGCGAGCCGGCACGCTCCTCGCCTCTCCACCCGCGACAGCGGGGGGAGAGGAAAGGTGAGGGGGGCAAGGCGCAGCGCGGGGCTCGATCAACAGAGAAACCGCCCCTCACCCCCCCAGCCCTCTCCCCGGGCGCGGGGAGAGGGAGGCCTTCCACGCGGTGCGGGGCGTCCCACGGCCCAGGGACGGCTCCATCGAGTCCGCCCCTGTGATATTTTTGCCCTGCGGACGAACCTGCTCTCCGCGAGGGACTTGCGACAAATGCCTCATTTCATTACAGACACGTGCATCGGGTGCGGGGTGTGCGAAATCAAGTGCCCCACGCACACGATCACGGGTGACAAGAGCGAGAAATACGTCATTCACGAGGACCGGTGCATCGACTGCTCCGTCTGCGCCCGGTACTGCCCGGTTTCCTGCATCCAGGACAACCGCGGCCTGCTCGTCGAGAAGGTCAAGCCCCGCGACATTCCGAAGGCGATCGTCGACCGGGACCTCTGTACCGGGTGTGAGTTCTGCATCGACATCTGCCCGTTCGACTGCATCTACCTGATCGAGGACCCGTTGAAGGAGACGTTCCACAAGATCGCGGAGGTCGATGCGGGCCCGTGTGTCTCCTGCCGCCTGTGCGAGACAGTCTGTGAAAAGGACGCGATTTTCGTTCCGAACCCGATCACATCCGCGAAGAGATACCTCCCGGCCCTGTGACCGACGACCCGCGCGCGGATTCCGGTTCGGCCCCCGGGGAGTCGGAAGAAGACGAGGGACCGGCGGCGCGCGGGGCCACGGTCGCGCGATTCTTCGTCCTTCCCCTTCTGGTCGTGGGCACGGCGCTCCTCATCTTCTTCGTCTTCAACCTGATGACCTTCGAGCGGCGGTCCCCCGCCGACGAGCTCGCCGAAGTGCGCGGCGGGACGGCCAATCGCCGCTGGCAGGCGGCTTTCGAGCTCTCGCGCACGATCGGACACATGTCGCCGGGTCCCGAGCGCGACGCCCTCTCGGCGGAGACCCGCCGGGTCTTCGACGGCCTCTCGGGCAAGCGGCCCGACGACGTGAAGGTCCGGCGCTACCTCGTCCTCGTCCTCGGGAAGCTGCAGGACCGCGCGGCGCTCCCGCAGCTGCTTGCGGCCGCCCGCGATGACGACCCGGAGACACGCCTCTACGCGATCTGGGGCCTCGGAATGCTCGGGGACCGCGGCGCCGTCGATTCCGTCATCGAGAGCTCGTCGTCGCCGGACGCCGGCGCCCGGAAGATGGCGGCGTACGTCCTGGGTAAGCTCGGCGACCCGCGCGCCGCTCCCCGTCTTCGCGTCCTGCTGGGAGACCCGGTCGCCGACGTCCGGTGGAACGCCGCGATCGCGCTCGCTCTTCTGCACGACGGCTCGGGCCTCGATGTGCTGCGCACGATGATCGATCGCGGCGCGCTCTCGCGGCAGGCGAACCTGTCGACGGAACAGGCGGAAACAGCCATGGTGTCGGCCCTTCAGGCGCTCGCGATCCTGCGCGATCCGGGAAGCCTCGCGCTCATCGACCGCGTCGCGCGCGAAGACCCGAACCTGCGCGTGCGCGAGGCGGCCCGCCGCGCGGCGGATGCGACGCGCGGAGTGCCCGCCGGTTCTCCGGCGAAGACCTCCGGAATCCTTGAGCGGCGCGCCGCGCTTTTGGTAGTCTGAGCCGGACCGATGGCCACGGCAGAAAAACAGGTCCCCTCTCCCTCGGACGAGGTCCTCGCCGACGGACTCACACGCCGCTCCACCCTGAAGTGGATGACGGCCGCGTGGCTCGGCTTCACCGCCGCGACCGTCGTCGGACTGACCGCCACCGTCCGGTTCCTCTTCCCGAACGTGCTCTTCGAACCGCCCACGCGGTTCAAGGCCGGCGAGCCGTCCACCTACAGCCCGGGTGTCGACGAGCGCTGGAAGGAAAAGTACGGTGTCTGGATCGTGCGGAACACCGAGTCGATCTACGCCCTCGTCGCGGTGTGCGTGCACTTGGGCTGCACGCCCAACTGGCTCGCCGCCCAGAACAAGTTCAAGTGCCCGTGCCACGGATCGGGCTACTACGTCTCCGGGATCAACTTCGAGGGTCCCGCTCCCCGGCCGCTCGAGCGCGCCGAGATCACGCTTTCCCCCGACGACGG